>JBBKXI010000001.1:0-6485 GCA_037969415.1 Acidimicrobiia bacterium
GATCTCCACACCCGACTCCCCTGCCCGCTTCTCATGGCGGGCCACTTCGTCCCGTATCACCTGGTCGAGCTGAACGGCTTGGAGTTCGGGGGTTTCCCTCTCCAGTCGTGAAAGGTCGAGAAGGTCTGAAACGAGTCGATCCAACTGATGTGCTGAGCTTTGGATGTTGGCTGCAAATCCCAACGCGGAGTCGTCCCCCCGCTCCACCGCAGTAGTAAGGGCCTCGGCTGAGGCGATGATCGAGGAAACCGGCGTCTTTAACTCGTGGGAGGCATTGGCAACAAAGTCACGTCGAACTGAAGCGGCACGCTCCAGATCTGTCACGTCAACGAGCACCAAGAGGATGCTGTCATCGCTCGAGAATGGATTAGCGATTCCCCTGATTCGACGCTCCGGAGAGCCCTGCCCGACTAAAACCTCCACTAATTCTCCGGACTCTCTGCACTCCCGCACCGCCGTTTGAAGCGGATGCGGAGTCAATCCGCTCAGTCGTTCAGGTATCGAGCCGATCAGCTCAGACGCCATCGCATTTGAGTAGACAACTTCGTCCGCTGGTCCAAATAGAACAGTTCCCTGCGGTATTGCTCCGAGAACAACTGCCAGAGTTTCATTCGCCAGCTCGGACTGTTCGAGCCGCCGCCCCAGATCGTCCGCGAGCTGGCCAACGGCCTGACCGAGCTCGTCAATCTCAGCAACTGTCGAACGTGCGGGTCGTTTGGCGAGATCCCCGCCGGAGATCGACAGTGTGGTATCGCGAATCCGCTCGATTGGTCTGGCCAGTCTCCGTGCCAGGATGCCCACGATTAGGACTCCGAGAAGGCCGACGATGACCGATGTCCAGACGATTCGCTCTCGAACGGGGGCGAGTCGCTCGACAACGGCCCGATCCGATACCGAGACACGGACCATGAGTCCATTCTCGTCAGGGGGAAGGGCGAGGTAGTGCTGATCAAAACCCGTGCTTGCGCTTTGACGAGAAGAAATGCCCACCGTTCCGCCGAGCGCCGCCATGACTTCGGGGCGCGAGGCGTGGTTCTCCATGACGGCGGGGTTGGAGTGGGAGTCGGCAACCACAACACCATCTGTGCCGATCAGGGTGACCCGAAGCCCGGACGCCGCGGATAACTCTTTGGCCCAGGTGTCCAGTTCATCCGGGCTCAATGGCATCGAAAGACTCGCTAGTTCGGCGTTGGCTTCCAAACTGATTTCGAGATCACTGGTCAGAGTGTTGTGAACTTGCCGATCGATCAACCAACCGAACACCCCGATCAGTAGCAAGTAGCTAACGGCGTAGTACGTGAGGAACCGGGAGGAAAGTGAGGTTCGGGCCGACCCTTGGTGCCTACTCATCAACGAACTTATAGCCGAGACCACGGACGGTCAGAATATGGCGCGGTTCTCCGGAATCCAGTTCGACCTTCTTACGAAGACGTTTGATATGGACATCGAGGGTTTTGGTATCCCCGAAATACGAAGGACCCCACACCTCATCGATCAAGACATGACGAGCGGAAAGTCGGTTTTTTCGCCGCATGAGCGACTCCAGGAGTTCGAACTCTTTAGGTCTCAAATCAACCTGTGAGCCATTAACCCGTACTTCGTGGGCATCAATGTCCACTTCAATCGGACCCCCTCGCAAGACCTCGTTGGATCCTGCGAGTACCCCCGTTCTCCCGGAGCGGCGAAGTTGAGCACGAACCCTGGCGACGAGTTCTCGCATCGAGAAGGGCTTGGTCAGGTAATCGTCGGCGCCCAATTCAAGACCGGTCACTTTGTCAGCTTCCGAGTCCTTGGCCGTCAGCATGATGATCGGGACATCGGAAAAAACTCGAATCTGACGACAAACGTCGAGACCGGACATCCCCGGCAGCATCAGATCCAGCAGCACCAAGTCTGGCTTCTGAGTTCTCGCAGCTTCAAGACCTGTGCGGCCTGCGTCGGCAACGACTACTTCGAATCCTTCGACCTCAAGTGAATACCGAACTGATTCGATCAGGCCCGGTTCATCCTCGATTATCAGAACCCGATACGGGCGTTGATCAACCGGAATCATTGGCAGACCGCACCAGGCCTGCTTCGTCGAACCCGCCACGCTCCCCCGTAATCAAGTAAGCGGTCTGCTCACCGAAGTCGACTGCCTGGTCGCCAACTCTTTCCAGGGCTCGGGCCACTAAGAGCATTTTGGTTGCCCATTCCAGCACACGCTTATCATCCGAGACATCCACGGCCTCCCGATACATGCTCGCGTTCAACCGGTCAACCGGCTCGTCCATTGACGGGAGCAAACGAGCCTCGTCAACGTCCTTGCGAATAAAGGCATCGATCGCGGTGCGGATCATTGGACGCACCAGGTCGCCCATTTCTTGAATTATCCCGCAGATCCGATCGGAACTGGGAAGGTGAGTGGCGAATTGGCCCATTTTGGCGATATTCACGCATTGGTCACCCATGCGTTCAAAAGTGATATTGAGATGGAGCAACACCGTCATCCGTCGTAGGTCAGAGCCCATCGGTTGAAACCGGGCCATAAGCGTGGTCCAGGCCTGATGGACTTCGAAGTACTCCCGATCGATGTCTTCGTCCATGAGAATCACCTTGGAGGCCAGCTTCTGATCGTTGAGAATTACGGACTTGACCGCCATCTCCACCATCGTCTCGGCCGTGTCGACTATCGCCAACAGTCGTTGCTCCAACGCCTCGAGTTCGGTGTGGAATTGCAGGTTGTGATCGCTCATCCGAACCGTCCCGTGATGTAATCCTCGGTGTCCTTTTCGCTAGGCGAGGTGAAGATCTTGTCGGTCTCGCTGAACTCGACCATGTACCCCGTCCTCATACCTTCTTCACTCAGTTTGACATTGAAGAATGCTGTCCGGTCGCTTACCCGGGCTGCCTGTTGCATGTTGTGGGTGACGATGATGATCGAGTATTCCTTCTTGAGTTCGAGCATCAATTCTTCAATTCGAAGCGTAGCAACGGGGTCGAGAGAAGAGCATGGCTCGTCCATCAACACGATGTCGGGGTGCGTGGCTATGGCACGAGCGATACACAGACGTTGCTGTTGGCCCCCTGAAAGCGAATATCCAATCTCATCGAGCTTGTCTTTCACCTCGTCCCATAGGGCTGCGCTTCTGATCGCTTTTTCGACAAGACCATCCATCTCCCTCTTCGAACCCTTGAAGCCATTGATTTTGGCTCCCCACGCAACGTTGTCGTAGATCGATTTGGGAAATGGGTTCGGCTTCTGGAAGACCATTCCAATTCGACGTCTGATCTCTACCGGGTCGACGTCGCTGTCATATATGTTGCGGCCTTTGAACTCGACGACCCCCTCGACGCGGGCACCGGGAATGAGGTCGTTCATTCTGTTCAACGACCTCAACACCGTCGACTTCCCACATCCAGAGGGCCCGATGAGAGCGGTTATCTCATTGGTACCGAACGGAAGATTGACGTCGCGCACCGCCCGGAAGTCGCCGTAAAACACTTCCATGTCCACAGTCTTGATGACCGGATCAACAACGTCGACTGAAAGCAGCTCACTCGGTCGCGTGGCTGTCGATGGTGTTGACTCAGTCATAGTTTCGGTTTTGGTCTCATAGATCACATCAGGCTCCTGGAGTATCGATTGCGGAGGAACACGGCAGTTGCATTGAGGGTGAGCAAAAGAATCAACAACACCAGTATCGCAGCCGCAGCGATGTGCTGAAACTCCTGCTGCGGACGGGACGTCCACTGGTATATCTGGATGGGTAGGGCCGTGAACTTGGCAAACGGACCGCTCGGATCGACGGTGATAAAAGTTGATGCGCCCACAACAACCAACGGTGCTGTCTCTCCAAGAGCGCGAGCCATTGCGAGGATCGAACCGGTCATAATCCCTGGTACGGCCACGGGGAGGATGTGTTTGCGGATCGTCTGCCACTTGGTCGCTCCGAGGGCCAACCCAGCTGCTCGCAAGGAGGTTGGCACGGCTCGTAGTGCCTCTTGAGAGCTAATGATGATCACCGGGAGGATCAGAAGCCCCAGTGTCAGGCCACCGGCAAGAATCGTCCGTCCATTCTCCGATGCTCCGGAACCGCCGAGGAGAAGGGATCCAGAAGTGAGGGGCTCAAGGGTGCGGACTAGAACGGCCAGACCCAGCATCCCGTAAATAATCGATGGAACTCCTGCAAGGTTGTTGATGTTGGTCTGAATGAGCCTGTTAATCCGATTCGGCGCGGCGAACTCCTCGAGATAGATCGCCGCCGCGACTCCAATGGGAAAGGCAAAGAGGATCGTGATCAGCATCAGCCAGAGCGAACCCAGGATCGCAGTACGGACCCCTGCTAGTTCGGGCACGTCGGACTGAGGAGAAACCACGAACTGCCAGCTCAGCCAAGCCCGGAATTCAGGCTGGGCGCCGGGATACTTCTCCTGGAATGCCGGGCCCAATATCTCCGCTTCGATATCCGAACCGCCGATTATCGACTCCGTTAGGTCCCAGGACTCAACGACATCGGGCACGACAATCCGCTCGTTGACCAGTTGCAGGACATTCGCATGGTCCCGAGGCGCCGAGTTGCAACCAGTGGGCGGTTCGCCGGAGCCGCAGATCTCTATCCACGTAGCTTCGCTCTCAAATACAAGGTGGTCTTCGTAAAACCTCTGGTCTCGTTCCAGTCTCCTGCCAACGTTGGTGGATATCCCTCCCTCAAGGACACCAACGAGCTCATCCTTGCTCAAATCGTCCAACGTCACTTCCGCAGGGTCGTAGCCGACAGAGGAGACGATTTCCTCCGGTTCAACCGCGTTCACAATTGCTGTCAGCCCGAACGCGGCGTTGGTGATCGTATATAGAAGGGTCGCCAGGGCTCCAATAGTGACCAGCAGCACGAGGAAGAAGATCGCTCGGGCAAACCCTTCGCGGCGTTTGCGACCACCCAGCTGACGTTGCAGGTCGGTACCGTCAGGAAAAAGATCGGAGTAATTCTTCTCTTCAAGCTCGATAGGAGTTGCCGCTCGGCTCATTCGTAAGTCTCCCGGAACCGATCTACCACTCGTCTGCTGATGACGTTCAGTACGAGGGTGATCACGAATAGCGTCAACCCAATCGCAAAGATCGAGGTGTAGTCGATCGAGTTGTAGCTGAGGTCACCACCCGAAATCCGGACGATGTGTCCGGTCATGGTCTCCCCAGCAACAAACGGGTTGAGAATGAAGCCAAAAAGCGGGTCTTCGCCCCAGGTGAAGTTCTTAGGGGTCGCCCCGGCGGCAAGGGCGACGACCATGGTTTCGCCGATGGCACGTGAGGCGGCGATCACGATCGCGGCGGTGATCCCGGAGAGAGCTGCCGGGAAGACGATGCGAGTCGCCACCTCAAATCGAGTGGCTCCCAGCCCGTAAGCCGCCTCTTTGAAAGATCGCGGGACGGCGTGGAGGGCGTCCTCGGAGAGTGAGCTGATGAGAGGGATAATGAGGATACCGATAACGATGCCTGCCGAAGCAGTGTTGAAGATCTCCACCGTGGAAACTCCCAGAATCGACCGGAGCAGGGGTGTCATAAAGGTGAGAGCAAAATATCCGTACACGACAGTAGGGATGCCCGCGAGCACTTCCAGGATGGGCTTGATCGTGGCCCGGACGTTGGCGTGGGCGTACTCGCTGAGATAGACGGCCGCTGCGAGACCGAGGGGGATAGCCACCAACAAGGCGATGCCAGTTGTAATGAGTGTTGCCAGCACGAGGGGGAAGATCCCGAATTGCCCGATAGTCGGTTGCCAATTGGTCCCGGTGAGAAACTCGCTCAACGCCACCTGATCGTCGAAGAAGAACAGAAGGGCCTCACGAGCCAGTACTACGACGATCCCGATCGTGGTTGCAACCGAAAGGGCTCCGGAGAAAAACAAGAACGCCTTGATTGCGGCCTCACCAGGGCGTCTGCGCTTCTTGTACCAATCAGATTGATCCGGTTTTGCAACCTCGGTTGTCATGTGTCGGTTTCCCTTTTAGTGGGGTTGCGTGGCGGCCATACGGTCGCCACGCAACCTTCAGTGAGAGGTAGCTCAGCCACCCAAGAGCGGTAGAAGAGCGTCGGCGCCCTCCTGGATTGCCTCTTGAGGGGCGGGGAAGTAACCAACCTCGCCAATGACCTCGTTCACGTTGTTCAGGTAGAACGCCAGATACTGGCCCACCTGAGGCTTCTCTTCGATGATGCTCGCCGCGCTGTACATGAAGAGCGGACGGGCCAGCGGGTATTCGCCGGCGTTCACCGCTTCAGCGTTTGGCTCCACGCCTTCGATCGCGATGGCCTTGATAACATCGTTGTTCTCGATGAAGTACGCGTAGCCGAAGTAGCCGATGGCACAAGTGGTCGAGACATCTCCTTGTGTGCACCCATCGCCTGAGATCCCCTGGACGAGGATGTTGTCATCCTCTGACAGCTGCGGGTCCGCAGCCAACAGGGGTTCGGGGTCTTCTTCGAACACCTCCTCCACGAAGTAGTCGAA
>JBBKXI010000002.1:0-3585 GCA_037969415.1 Acidimicrobiia bacterium
GTCTTTGGCCGCTTCGATGACCTGCGTGTCGATGCGATCCAGGGCGGCGTATAGGGGCAGGATGAAGTAGGGGATATAGCCATAGACCAGACCCAGGATTACGACAATCGCCCGTCCACTGAGCCAGTTCTGCTCGGGGAAACCAAACAAAGCAATGGCCTTGTTCACCCAGCCATCCGGACTCAGCAGGTTGACCCAGGCCAACATCCGCATCAAGTAATTGATCCAAAACGGAGCAAGCAAGGCCAAGAGCCAGAGCGCCTTGTGCTTTTCTACTCGCCGGGCAACAAAGTACGCCACCGGGTAACCGATTGCGACACAGAGCAGGGACGCGGCCCCAACATAACCCATCGTGCGCACGGCGATCTTGCCCAGTTGCCCACCAAACAGATCTCTAAACACCGCCCCAAACGCACCCGGGTCCCAGGCCAGCGGATTCCATTCCGGCTGGGGCTTGAGGAAGATCGGGTCGATGTCGCCCATTGCCACCGAAATCACGGCATAGAACGGCACGACAAAAAGGACGATAAGCCACACAACGCCCGGCATGGCGAACGCCTGCCAAATCCACGTCCTCTGGCCGACCGCCTCAGTTTCTGCGGATTGAAGGTTTGATGCCATCGAGTCCGATCACCTGTTCATCGAGATGGACGAACTTATCCGCCAGACTGCACCTTCGTCCAGGCATCGAGCAGCTTGGCCTCTTGTTCTGCGCTCAGCGCGATAGGCACGGATGCCCTCGGATCACTGAAGTCCTCGGGTCGCACGATCGCCGATGAGAGATATTCGGGTACCCACTCATCGGCAACCAGATAGTCGACGTCGAGACCGTTTTGTGGTGGCTGATATCCAACCCACCCGAAGTTGGTCAATGCCTGGTCTTCGTCGAGCATGAAGTTAAGGAACTGATGCGCCAGCACTGGATTCTCGGAGCCTTTCAACACTGTCATCGTGTCGCTCGAGATCTGACCGTGAACCGACGAGCCAGTCTGGGCCGGCCAGGCGTACCTCGTCACAGACGGATCGCCGTCCTCGGGGAAGTAATACGGCGCTGACACCATGTCGCCCGACCAGGCCATGTGCAAGCCGAATCGGCCCTCCGGGATTCCCGCGTAGGCCCCATCGATCGTGTATTTGATGTCCGTCAGATCGATAAGTTCGATGAGATCGGCCGTCGCTTGATCAATCTCGGCCAGCGAGGCGTTGTGCACCTCCGTGACCCCATTGCGATAGAGGGCCGCTCCGAGGGTCTCCCGGAAGTCGTCGTAGAGGCCAACCGGAATGTCGGCATACTTTGGGTTCCAGAAAACGTCCCAGGGGTTGTCGATCCCCGTCACGTCGACGTCGTCGACCATGTCGTTTCGCCAGGCGATTCCAGTCGAATATACGGTGTACGGCACCGTATAAAGGGATCCTTTGTCATAGAACGGGTCAGCCAGTTGCGGCCAGACGTTGGATAGATTGGGCAAGTAGTCGTGATTGAGGGGCTGGATGAGTTGGCCAGCTACTACCTTGGGAATCGAGCCGGCTACCGGGAAGAAGACGTCAAAGTTCACCTCGCCGGAGATCAGCTTCTGGAGCGCTTCTTCTTCGTTGAAGAACGTGGTGAGTTCGATCGATGTGCCCAATGCCTCCTCAGCCAGAGGGATGGTCTCCGGGTTGAGGTAGTCCGCCCAGTTGTAGATACGCAGTGGACCTGCCTCGGCAGGCAGACCAGAACTAATCATCTGGTTGCTGTCAAGTAGGGGTTGGGTCACCGGGTTGGCGGGCGACCCGATGACCACCTGGACTGCATCGGTGCTCCCGCCGTCCCCACACGCGGCCAGGAAGGCGGACAGAGTTGGGAACGCCAACCCCATCGCTGCCGCCCGCGTGATGAAGTCGCGCCTGCTCATACCCTGGGATTTCGAGCTCGCGTGGTAGTTCTGCCGGGGATGGAATGCCATGGGAGGTCCTCCTAAGTAGTACCGGGCCGGGTCTCAACGCTTGGCGCTGCACCCATCCCGCTATTCGCTTGCATGCGGTTTGGTCTCGATGGCGGTCTCTGTTCGGCTCTAGGGGCTTGAGTGATGTTGAAGTGATTATGGCGACGCCGCTCCGACGGGAGCTGCCGCGTGAGTGAGAACGCCAGACCGCAGGCCGAGGTCGCGCTCAATCGTTGCTGCAGCCCAGAGGATCGATTGATCGCGGCTGAGCACCGTCCGGTGTGCAACGATCTGGAGGGCAAGGCCATCGAGGAGTGAAACAGTGCTCCAGGACGCGCCAAGCGGATCTGAGCACTCGAAGTCGCCTGAGGCAACCCCCGACTCGATGATCGTGAGGAGCGTCTGCTGCCAGTCGATATTCAGCGAACTGGAGGCCTGCTGGAGGGCTCCATTGCGTCCGGCCTCGGACCAAGCATCAAGCCAGAACTGGAACGCCGAGTCGCGATCGGGAGAGAAGTAGGTGTTTACGAAATGGGCGAGCTGTGTAACCGGGTCATCGAGTGCCGCGAGTTCATCGCGTGACGTCGCCAGGTCTTTCTCCGCCACCTTGCGAAACGCGCTGGCGAGGACCAGGTCCATCGAATCGAAATAGTGATGAATCAATCCACTGGAGGAGCCCATGCGGCCTGCGACGTCTCGCACGGTGGTAGCACCGAGGCCTTTTTCGATCGCCACCTCGATTGCGGCGTCGATGATCGCTTCACGGCGGTCTTCTTGACTCATTCTCCTCATGGTTTGACAGTAGTTGGCCAGTTGAGCGGGTGTCCAACAAAAGGAGTATTGTCTGATTGCATCCCATAGGAGGTCCATGGCTCGTCACACCCCGTTCCACGACCGGACCAGTGTGCTGAACACCACGCAACTTTGGTCGCACTGGGCGGGATACCTTTCCGCGCAGCGTTATCAACTCTCCGAGAAGTTCGAGTACTTCGCCGTACGAAATAGTGCAGGTATGTTCGACACCTCGCCCCTATATAAGTACCGAATCCACGGGCGGGATGCAGAGACGTTCCTCGGGGGGCTCTTGACCCGGGATATCCGCAAATGCCGGCCCGGTCATGCTCAGTACACGATCTGGTGCGACGATGATGGATTCCTTATTGAAGACGGGGTGGTGATCCGCCAGTCCGAAACCGACTTCCTCCTCAGCGCTGCCGAACCGAACCTCGCCTATTTCCAGGATCGGATCGGGCGTCTCGATGTCACGATTGACGACATTTCCGACGAAGTGGCGGCGCTGGCTCTGCAGGGACCCAAATCGAGAGAGATCCTCACCAAGCTGAGTCCCGAGATCGAGAGTTTGCGGTACTTCCAGACGATCGAGACGAAGATCGGTGGTGCTCCGGTAACGGTGTCTCGCACCGGGTTCACAGGCGATCTCGGCTATGAGATCTGGGTGGAGAACGCCAATGCACTGGCGGTTTGGGATGCGGTGGCCGACGCCAGCGCCGGCTACGGCGTCCTGCCGTTCGGAGAAACGGCACTGCTGATGACCCGCATTGAGGCCGGACTGGTTTTGATCGATGTCGATTTCTCATCGTCACGGTATGCCTGGACCGACGCGGACCGCACAACCCCGTTGGAATTAGGTCTCGGATGG
>JBBKXI010000003.1:0-9240 GCA_037969415.1 Acidimicrobiia bacterium
GTTGAGGTAGACGGCGAGAAACTGGCGGAAGCAATTGGCCAGGTTGCCATTGCAGCATCCGGAGATGGGGCTCGTCCGATTCTCACCGGAGTTCTTTTCGAGGGGATCGAGAGCGGCCTTCGTATGGTGGCAACCGATTCGTATCGACTTGCCAAGAGAGAGTTGCCCGGCGTGGCTCTTGAAGGATCGGGTCTCGTGCCCGCTCGAGGGTTGCGTGAACTGCCCCGGACCATCGGTTCGGCGAAAGTGACAGCCCAACTCCGGGAGCGTGAGGCTGTGTTTTCTTCGGACAAAGGGAGTCTTCGTCTCCGCCTCATCGACGGTAGCTTTCCGAAGTATCAGTCGTTGCTTCCCGACACATATCCGAATCAGATCATCCTGGACAAGTACGAGTTGCTCGACGCTTTGGGTCGGGTCAGCCTTGTGGCTGAAGACCACATTCCGGTCCGGCTCAAGTTGGTCGAGGGTGGGGTTGAGGTCACGGTCACCAGACAGGATGTTGGTGGCGAGGCTGAACATATCTCAGGAGAGTTCTCAGGTTCGGACGAAGACGTGACCATTGCATTCAATCCCCGATACCTCCAGGATGGCGTTAACGCCATTCCCGGCGACAAGGTGCGTATCAGGGTTATCGATGCTTTCAAGCCGAGTGTCGTCGACTCGGGCGCCGACGATGAGTACCTTTATCTCTTGATGCCCGTACGGGTCTAGGACCGGATTCGCCTCGGCGATGAGAGTCGAATGGATTTCGCTCACCAACTTCCGGTCTTATCCGAACCTTGAGTGGCGACCGGATGCGGGGGTCAACATCCTTGTAGGGCCAAACGGTGCGGGTAAGACCAACCTGCTCGAAGCCATTGCCTACCTTGGCACGCTCCGTTCATTTCGCCATGTCGCTGACAGCGCCCTCGTCTCCGATGACTGTGATTCGGCGGTTATTCGTTCCGGGATTGTGGCTTCTGAACGGGAGCGTCTGATTGAGATCGAGATCCCGGCACGGGGCTCGAGGAGAACCCAGGTTGACAAACAGCGTCTACGCCGGACGGCCGACCTTCTCGGAGTGCTCCGCGTCGTGGCCTTTCTTCCCGAGGATCTCGATTTGATTAAACGGGGCCCTTCGTATCGCCGTGACCTTCTCGACGAGGTGGCGGTCCAGCTCTGGCCGGCAGCCTATGTCGAGCAGTCCGAATTCGACCGTGCCCTTCGGCAGAGAAATGCCCATCTCAAATCGGGTTCACGGGACGAGACGGCTCTCGATGTATGGGACGCCCGACTCGCTCAGGCAGGAGGAAAAGTAGCGATGCGGAGGTCGCGGGTTATCGAGGGCCTTGTTCCTTTGCTTGCTATCGCTTACCAGCAGATCTCAGAATCATCCGTGCCGACCGGAATCCGTTACAACGCATCATGGAACGTCGAGCAATTCATCGGAGGAAGTGCCGAGATATTCACGGTCGGAATGGTTGATTCGCTCCGCGACTCCCGTCGCTCCGACCGGGATCGCCGGGTCACGACTACGGGGCCACAGCGGGACGAGCCGATATTTCTGCTTGAGGATGCCGACTCTCGAACCCATAGTTCCCAAGGAGAGCAACGGACGATGGCGCTGGCTCTGAAACTTGCAGCGCATCGTCTGATAGCCGAGGCCACTGACACACCACCTCTGCTGATTCTCGACGATGTTTTCAGCGAACTCGATCCTCGTCGGTCCCAGGCCCTCGCTAACTCGCTGCCCGATGACACTCAGACCTTGATCAGTTCGGCCCGCCCCGATGAGGTGCCACTTGGAGGAGCGGTGTGGACCGTAGACCGGGGGGTAGAGCGTCGTGAGTGATCGAAACGACATGAGCTCCTTCGAGACCACGATGATGGAGATGTTTCGTCGGCTGGGACTCCCTGACCCTCTGCTGGTAGGTCGGATCAAAGACGAATGGGAAGAGATTGCGGGTAGCCCGTGGTTGGGACGATCCGAACCCGTGACGATCCAGGGAAAGACCCTTGTCATCGCGGCGAATTCACCTTCGCTGGTGGCCTTTCTTCGCTACAGCGTCGATGACCTGCTCAAGAGGCTGCAGGACCGATTTGGGCCCGGTCTTATTGAATCGATCGAAGTGAGGGGACCACGATGAAACCTCTTGTATTGATTCGTTTTTGGCAGTAAATAACGGTAGAATGACAATATTGAAACTTTCCCGCCCGACCGGCGGAATCAGCCAGGTCTCCAGCTCGCCACATCGCTATCACTGCAGCAGCGAGGGCAGCGGCCGGAGCAAATAAAAGGAGGGTCGTGACGGCTACACGCGACAGCTACAAAGCGGAAAATATCACCGTTCTCGAGGGTCTGGAAGCGGTAAAACGCCGACCCGGGATGTATATCGGGTCCACGGGGCCCCGCGGGCTTCACCACCTGATCTGGGAGGTCGTTGATAACTCAGTCGATGAGGCAATGGCCGGTTACTGCGACAAGATCACAGTCACCCTTCGTCAAGATGGGGGAGTCGAAGTTATCGACAATGGGCGCGGAATTCCCGTCGACAAGCATGCCAAGACCAAGCTTTCCGCCTTGACCACGGTTCTCACCACACTCCACGCCGGGGGAAAGTTCGAACAGGGCGCATACACAGTCTCAGGTGGGCTCCATGGTGTTGGCCTTTCGGTAGTAAACGCTCTGTCCAGCCGACTCGAGGCGGAGATACGGAACAGCGGATTTCTTTACACTCAGGACTTTGATAACGGAGTTCCTCGATCCAAGGAACCCAAAAAGGGTAAGGCCGTTAAGAAGACCGGTACCACCATCCGGTTCTGGCCGGCGCCGGACACTTTTACTGAGACCATGTACTTCGAGCATGAAATTGTTACTTCACGGCTTCGTGAGACGGCTTTCCTCAATCGAGGTCTTGAGATCTCTCTCATTGATGAGAGAGAGGAGGTCACCACCACCGAGATCTTCCATTACAAGGGTGGGTTGGTCGACTTCGTCAAACACCTCAATTCGAAACGTGATCCCATTCATGCTCACATCATCGACATCTCCGACGTCACCGACGACGCGGAACTCGATGTGGCCATGCAATGGTCCACCGCCTATACGGAAACCGTTCTTTCTTTCGCCAACAACATCAACACCCACGAAGGTGGCACCCACGAGGAGGGTTTCAGGAAGGCCCTTACTAAGTCGATCAACGAATTTGCCCGGGCGAAGGGACTTCTCAAGGAGAAAGACCTCAATCTGACTGGCGAGGATGTTCGCGAAGGGTTGACCGCGGTAATTTCGGTTCGGGTCAAAGAGCCACAATTCGAAGGGCAGACCAAGACCAAACTAGGTAACACCGAAATTCGTTCGTATGTCGAAAAGGCGCTCAATCGTAAGCTTCCCGAGTGGCTGGAGCGGTACTCCCCGGAGGCGCGTCGCATCGTCGAGAAGAGTGTCAACGCCGCCAAAGCCCGCGAAGCCGCCCGCAAAGCCCGGGAGTTAACTAGACGCAAGTCAGGTCTGGAGTCGGGTGGTCTGCCGGACAAACTGGCCGACTGTTCCAGTCGTGATCCCAGTGAGTCAGAGCTATTCATCGTCGAAGGTAAATCAGCAGCCGGACCAGCTAAATCGGCCCGTGACTCCTCGATACAGGCGATTCTCCCGATCCGGGGAAAGATTCTCAACGTAGAGAAGGCCCGTTTGGCGAAGGCGCTACAAAACACCGAGGTTCAGGACATCATCACGGCGATGGGCACTGGAATCGGGGATGAATTCGATGTTTCCAAGGCCAGGTATCACAAGGTTGTGGTGCTCACCGACGCCGATGTCGACGGGTCGCACATTCGAACCCTCTTGCTCACTCTGTTGTTTCGCCACATGCGGGGTCTCATCGAGGCGGGTTTCGTCTATGTTGCCCAACCGCCGCTCTATCGAGTCAAGGTCGGGTCGAAAGTCCACTATCTCAAGGACGAGTCCCAACTCGATGCCTTCAAAGTCGACCACCCCAAAGTGAAACCCACCCGCTTCAAAGGGTTAGGCGAGATGAACCCCGGCGAGTTGTGGGACACGACGATGAATCCCGAGACGAGGACCCTGCTCCAGGTGGGCATGGAAGACGCGGCCCGTGCCGAAGAAGTATTCATCACCCTGATGGGTGAGGACGTAGCGTCACGCAAGGCTTTCATCCAACAGAACGCCGACGACGTGCGTTTCCTCGACATCTAGTAGTAGTGAGTTTGAAATTGTGAGTGACGAAACCACCAGCAGATCAGTAACACCGTCTCCCGAAATAGAGATCACAGACGAGATGGAGCAGAGCTTCATCGACTACGCCATGTCGGTCATCGTTTCCCGGGCACTACCCGACGTCCGCGATGGACTCAAGCCAGTGCAGCGCCGCATTGTGTATTCGATGTTTGAGAACAACATCGGGCCCGGATCGGCTCACCGTAAGTGTTCCAAGGTCGTGGGTGACGTGATGGGTAATTACCACCCACATGGTGACCAGGCCATATATGACGCTTTGGTCCGGATGGGCCAGGACTTCTCGATGCGACACCTGCTGATCGACCCGCAGGGAAACTTCGGCACAATCGATGATCCCCCCGGTGCTGCGCGATACACCGAATGTCGTCTCACCAAGCTTTCCTTGCATCTGCTCGAGGGAATCAAAGAGAACACGGTCAATTTCGTTGATAACTACTCGGGCGAGATGCAGCAGCCCTCTGTGTTGCCGGCGCGATTTCCCAATCTCCTCGTCAACGGGTCTCAGGGCATCGCCGTCGGGATGGCGACCAATATCCCGCCTCACAACCTCAATGAGGTGATCGACGCTTCCCTTCACACTATTTCCAACCCGGACGCCACAACCGAAGAGCTCATGCAGTTTGTCAAAGGGCCAGACTTTCCCACTGGTGGGTTCCTGGTCGGTTATGCGGGGATCAAAGATGCACTAACCACCGGACGTGGCTCTGTGAAAATTCGCGCAGTTTGCGATATCCAGGAAGTCCGCCAGGGGCGAACCGCCATCGTTGTCACCGAACTGCCCTATCAGGTATCGATCGAGAGAGTTGTCGCCAAGATCAAGGATCTGGTCGACGCGAAGAGGATCAGCGGCATCGCCGAAGTGCGCAACGAATCGTCTGATCGGGTCGGGACCCGTCTCGTCATCGAGTTGAAGCAGAACGCTATTCCCCAGGTTGTCCTCAACCAGTTGTACAAAGGAACACCGCTTCAGGACTCCTTTGGCTACAACATGGTGTCGTTGGTCGACGGTGTTCCCCGCACCCTGAATATTGCCGAGATGATCGGCTATTACCTCGACCATCAGATGGAAGTCATCGAGCGACGCACCCAGTTCCGCCTCGATGAGGCGGAGGCCAGGGCCCACATCCTCGAGGGTTTGATCATCGCCGTCGACAACATCGACGAAGTGATCAAGGTGATTCGCGGTTCGCAAGACACCGCTGAGGCCCGGGAGAATCTCGTTGCACGATTTGAGTTATCCGAGATTCAAGCGAACTCGATACTGGACATGCCCCTCCGCCGACTGACCGCACTTGAAGTAGACAAACTTCGGACCGAACTTGCCGAACTCCATGACACCATCGCCGATCTCAGCGCCATTCTCGCCGATCCCGAGCGGCGTTGGAACATCATTCGCGAAGACCTCGCCGATGTCAAGGAGAAGTATGGAGAGCCGCGTCGGAGCCGGCTGATTCCCGATGAAGGCGATCTCAGCCTCGAAGATCTCATCGCCGACGACGAACTTATCGTTACCGTTTCTGAGGCAGGCTATGTGAAGTCGGTGCCGGCATCGACCTATCGGACCCAAGGTCGTGGTGGCAGGGGAGTGAAAGCCGCCGAAGTGGCAGGGGAGGACGTGATTCATCATCTCGTCCACACCACGGCTCACGCCTACTTGTTGTTCTTTACCAACAAGGGCTTGGTGCACCGGATCAAGGCTCACTCGATACCGAGACAGTCGCGTACAGCTAAGGGCATCCTTGCCCAAGCGGTTCTCCCACTGGAGCCCGAGGAAAAGATCCAGGCAGTCATCGATACCCGCGATTACGAGACCGGGCGCTATTTGGTGATGGTTACCAAGGACGGCCAAGCTAAGAAGACCGAGTTCAAGGAATACGATTCCCGGAATTCGACACTCGTGGCGATCAAGCTGACCGAGGGTGACGAGTTGGTCACCGTCAAGACCACGAATGGCGAGAATGATTTCCTGATATTCACTAGAAACGGCCAAGGTATCCGTTTTGCCGAATCCGACCTCAGAGCGATGGGCCGGGGAACCCAAGGTGTCCGAGGAATCAGACTCCGTGAGGGCGACGAGGTGGTTGCCGCGGTCTCCAACGTTGATGGCGACGAGGTTTTACTTCTCACCAGCGGTGGCTACGGGAAGCGAACCGTGTTGGAGGAGTTCCGTCGCCAGACACGTGGAGGCATCGGAGTGAAGGCATACAAGCTGACCAAGGTCCGTGGCCAACTCGTAGGCGCTCGTGCTGTATCCAAGGATGATGACGTTTTCCTGATCTCATCCAAGGGAACCGGGATCCGCCAACATGTAGGCAAGATCTCTCGCCAGAGGCGTGACTCCACCGGTGTGAAAGTAATCGGAATGGCCGAAGGTTCATATCTCACCGCTTTCGCAGTTGTTCACGATGAGGAAGAAGAGGAGTAAAGCGAGTCGTTGCTGGAGGACTGTCGGCTTCGGTCGGGAACGTCCAACCATCAAGATTCGTTGGACCAGTCAACACTTTGTTCAATGTCGTTTGGATAAGGCAAGCACTCGGTCCAATAGCATCGGACTAAGCCGAATCTCTCGTAGACTTATTTCAATTACCAGGAGGGCCTGATGGCCACTGTGCGTCGGGTGAGACGAATCATCCGCAAAATCGACCCGTGGACAGCGTTGAAAGTCTCAGCGCTGGTTTGGGCTGTCCTCGCTATTGCGATCGTCCTCGGAACCGTGATTTTCTGGTCGGTTCTCGACCGGGCAGGAATCCCCGATCGAATTACTGAATTCATGGTGGAAATCACTTTGATCGACCCGGGGTCGCAGCCTTTTGCGAATGTCGAGCAATTCTTCAGGGCCCTTGTGTTCGGTTCTGTTGTCTGGTGGGTAAGTATGACCGGTCTGACCGTGGGTGGCGCCGTTGTATACAACCTGGTCTCAGATGTCGTGGGAGGCCTTGAGATCGTGGTTCTTGAGGAGACCTACAACCCAACCATTGCGCCGACGCCGCCAGCACCTGTCCTTCACCCACCGGCCGATTACCGCAACGGATTGTCTCCCGATCAAGCTGACATACCAACCGAAGAGCACAAGCCGGTGACAGCGGAGACCGAAGCGTAAACCCGGCCGCACGTTTCTCTTTCCTCCATTTATGGAGGGAGGACCCGGGCGCCACGCTGTCCTCCCGTTTTGCTCCCCCTCCAAAGACGAAGTCGCATGGAGGGGGTGGACGGCGGAAACCACGCGACTCCCCCTCCATGCGACTCCCCCTCCAAAGACGAAGTCGCATGGAGGGGGTGGCCGTTGCGAAAAGCAACGGCCGGGGGTGGACGGTACAACCACACGTTCAGATCAATATCGGTTGTCCTTCGCAACCGGCGTAGGTCGGAATGCGTGTCGTGGGACTGATCTCCTCTACTCGGCCTCGGCCATCACGAGACCCATCCCTGTTGCTGTCTCCAGATATTTGAGGGGTAGGTCCCAAACCGCTCGTTCCTCGCCATTGAATACACCCAGACCGGCCGCGAGCGCGATACCCGATAGAAACAACGCTCGGTCTACCACGGTTATCTGGCGCTTTTTGGTAGTGACAAGGCAACCGGCGTATTCGTTGTACGACTTCCCCAATCCAACACTGATTCCGTTGAGAGCCAACTCATCGACCTGGGTGGCTCCGACGGGTCTTGCGAAACGTACCGTTTGACCGGAGCCCTGCGCCGCGCCCGGGTGCGCTGCCGCGATCACAATTGGATTCCGCTGGCGCTTTGCGATAGCGGCCGCGAGACCTACAACCGAGGCCCCCCAAATGACGACGCCTTCAGCCGCCTCGTCACCGTCCCATATCAAGGGGATCGAGTGCTTCCTTGCCTCGGAAGGTGCCCGCACCCCCGATCCAACAAGGACATCCAATCCGGCAGCCGACTGAACGACCTTGAAGTTGTTGCTTTTGGCAGGGCCTAGCACAACCAGTTCATCGACGAGTGGGTCTGCGGTAAGGGAGTGGGCGGCCCTCACTGAAGCTTCTCCACCGATTAGAACTCCGACTTTCACGATGGGGTGACTGATTTCCAGTCAGGTTCTGGAGATTCAGGCGCCGGGGGACGCTTGAGTAGCACCATCACGAAAGCTGCGATGGCACCGAAAATAATCAATGGGCTGACTTTGTTCACCGGCGCAGTCTATGGGACTCCGAGTTTTGTTGGGTCGCTGGAGCAACGGGCTTATCGCGAGGACTCCGGAAGGCACCAATCCGAATCCGGGCCGCACTGCGAATACTTAGGACAGTGGGGACGCGCTGCGTATCCGGGCCGTTTGACCGGCATCCGGCCCGGAAGGCATCGATCCTGGCCGACAAGTCTCCCGCTCAACCGCGAATTGAGCCGACTAACTGGTTCTGCCGACTTCGCGTCTATTGTTTGACAGCTGTGGATCTAGGGGAAAGTAGAGACGATGGTCAGGTTCAAGAAGGATCCAACTGGTCCCGGCTCGGTGATCGACCGCCGTGGCTCTGGCGGCTCGTCCAGTGGCGGGCTGGTAAAGATGGGCGCCGGTGGTGGCGGAATAATCGCCCTCGTGTTGATTCTCATCACACTGTTCACTGGAAACTCGGATATCGGCGGATTGGTCAACTCGCTTGCGCCGGCCGAGCAGCCGCCCGCCGCATCCCCGTTAGATCCTGCGACCGACCCCGACGCCGACCTGGTCCAGTTTCTCGAGGATGTTCTCCAGGATTCTCAGGGAATGTGGCAAACGATGTTCGACGACTCGGGTATCCCGTACGCCCCCACGAACCTCGTTGTTTTTAGCGGGTCGACCCAATCCGCGTGTGGTGGTGCGGTAGCGCAGTCCGGCCCTCACTACTGCCCTGTTGACAAACTGGTTTACATCGATCTCGACTTCCTCGCAAAACTTCAACAGGAATTCGGTGCCGCCGGGGACACTGCCCAGGCCTACATCCTCGCCCCGCAGCGTCTCGCGGTCGGCGACACCGTGATCGCCGGCAACTATGTCGACGTGAAGCCGG
>JBBKXI010000004.1:0-29647 GCA_037969415.1 Acidimicrobiia bacterium
GTCCCGCACTATGAGGCGTTCCGTAACAGAGCTAGTGACCGCCGTCCCGTCGCTCAGGCGGATGGTGACTTCGTCGCCAGCAACGAACAGCTCAACGCTTTCGATTTTTGCCTCTCGAAGTTCGATGGCGCCACCGGGAAGATCCCGGCCCGGTCCGGTTGCGATCTGGTCGGTAGTCGGAACCAACATCTTGTAGGTGGTGTCGGCCACCTCACCCACAAGCGGCCCACCGCACGCGCCAATGAGAATTCCAATCCCGAATACTGACATCACAAGTCGCAACTGCACGAGGACCTCCAGCCCTCATCATGCGTCTACCCATACGTGCGGTTAAGAGGACTAGGTCCCGGTAGTACCCGCAGACTGCTCCAAAACACATGGGAAAATAGGAGTCTGTTGTGTTGATAGGGGTTTTGAGTACTCCTACGGGACTTGAACCACGGGCCGCATCCTTATCGGCTGGTCACGATGTGTTTGTTGGGGGCCTGACGTGTTGGAAGGATTCGCCGGCTCAGGTGACTGGGACTATCGATGAGGGTTCGACCTACGTTTTGATGCGACTGCAACTGACATTCGAAGATCCCATCGGGCCATTGGGCTCTCCGGCACTAGGCGTTCCTAGATAGTTATGAGCAAGAGGCGCGCAACGTGAACCGTGTAAGCGCTGCTCCCGCGGGCAGGGCCGATAGCGGGAATACCGACGGACTGTATGGCTCGTTGACGCAGAGTTCGCCGCTGACTTCCAGGTTCGAACCATCGAATGTGATCTCTTCGATCGCATGTCTCTTAAGTCTGCACCCATGCGTAGGGACCCGATGATCGCCGGCACCTTTGCCGGGAAAAACACCGTATTGATCATTGCCTCCGAAGGCGTCACGGGTCGTAAATTGAAGGATGATCTGATTTCGCTCGGCGGTCTTGAAAGCAGCTAGCCCGAGTATCCGGGCGACCCCTCGAAACCATTAGACTTGGACGATGGGCGACCTCAAGTTAGCGGTGGCGGGTTTCGGGGTCAGGGGCAAGCATTGGGTATCGGCGATTTCTTCAGACCTAATCGGTGAACTTGCGGGAGTGATTGAACCCAACCTGGAACGAGTTCCCGAAAATCTGCATGTCTTTTCGTCGGTTGCCGAGGGGATCAGTTCGAAAATCGATGGACTAATTGTTGCTTCGCCCCCTTCCACCCACCGCGAAATAGTCGAGATCGCTCTGAACGAGGGCATACCGACGTTGTGTGAGAAACCACTGAGCCCAGCTATGTCGGAGGCAAAGGCTCTCGCCGAAATATCCAGGCGCACCGGGACGCCTCTCCTCGTCGGAATGAACTTTCGCTTCGTGGCGGCGTCCAGGGGCCTCCGAGAATTGGTGTCGACGAATGAGTTCGGAGCACCCATGTTTGCCGACTTCACTTATATACGGAATCGCGACGGGCGTAGACCAGACTTGAACGACTATCCACTCATAATGGATCAACCGATGCTTATTGACCAATCGATCCACCACTTGGATTTGATGCGCTATGCATACGGACGCGAAGTGGTGCGGGTATCGGCAGTTACATGGAATCCAGCGACCAGTGTCTACACCGATGACTCCTGTGTGGGAGCCGTTCTTGAGTTCGAGGACGGGCTGATCGTCAACTATCTGGGCACGTGGACATCGGGTACTAATCGATTCGACTTTAGGTGGCGCACCGATTTCGTGGATGGGACCGTCATCCAAAACGAGCAGTTCGGTGCTCTTGCCGCTTCGCGGCGCGATCCGAGCCTCTCGTTCGGATCAAAACTCCACGACATCGAAGTAGAGCCACCCCAGGTTATTGGTTGGGGTCCGTCGGAACCCTTCGTGGATGACACGAACGCACTTCTCAGCCACTTTATCGATGTTATTTTGGGAAAAGATGCACCCGGCCCCACAGCCCATGATCACCTCCTCACCTTGAACCTCATCGACTCAATTATCGAAGCTTCCCGTGAGGGTGTCAGAGTCGAAGTTCTAGACAGAGCAGAGTCCTTGGGTCTCGTTGTCCCTCACTGACTGGTGTTACGCGGTCCAACCGCCGTCGATGGGAATGACCGCTCCGGTTATGAACTCCGCATCGTCTTGCATCAAGAATTCGACCAAGGCGGCAACCTCGGATGGCTGTCCGATCCGGCCCCACGGGATCTTTTCGGTTACCAGCGCATGAAGATTGTCCGGGCCGCTGGACGCATGGAACATCGGTGTGTCCATCGGTCCAGGGCATATGATATTCACACGAATTCGGTCGGGCGCATGGTCAATCGCCATGGATCGCCCGAGGGCGATCAGCCCTCCCTTTGACGCACTATAGGCTGGACTCCCGACAGCCCCCACCATGCCCAGTTGTGAACTGACATGCACGATCGATCCGCCCCCTGACCGCCTCATGAGGGGGACCGCTGCCCGAGAAATCAGGAAAGCTCCCGTCAGATTCACATCCAGGGTGCGCCGCCACTGGTCAGGCGTTGTTCTGGTTACATCGCCGAACTCGCCACCGATCCCGGCAGCATTCACCAAACCCGAAATGTCTTCGTCGAGATGACCGACTCGGTCAAAGACCCCGCTAATCGCTGCTTCGTCCGTCACATCGCATCGAAAGCCAACGAAATCGTCCCCATATGTGGCATCGGCTCGACCCAGACCGGCGGTGTCAATATCGACGCCGATCACCCGGTTACCCGATCTAATCAACCGTTCGGAGATGGCGGCGCCTATTCCTGAGGCGGCCCCGGTAACCAATACCGTCCTCATATCGAGTTCTTGGTTCTGTTGCTGGGGGATGACCGATTCGCCACCGCTAAACGCCCTTTCTGACTCCCCGCAACTGGGCCGTCCGGTGTCCGGACGAGGACACCGCGAACCATCGTGAAGATCGGAGCGCCTTCCAGTTCCCAACCCTCATAGGGCGAATAGTCCGTCCGTGTTGCAAGGAGCTCTGTCCTCACGGTCCACTTCCGTCGTGGGTCCCACACGACAAGATCCGCATCAGCTCCAACTGATATGGCTCCTTTCGAAGGGGCTAGCCCGAGCAACTCGGCTGGTCGCTTAGCAGTTACCCGCACAAACTGGCCCAGAGACAATCGACCTTTGGTGACTCCTTCTGAGAAGATCATGGGCAACATGGTGTCGAGTTCTGGCAATCCTGGTAGTGCTGACCTGATGTCAATTCCTGCGGCAGACTTTTCCGCTCTATTCCATGGTGCGTGGTCACTCGCAATTGCGTCAACATCTCCGCTGGCAAGACCGCGCCACAATGCAGCACGATCAGATTCGGAACGAGGAGGCGGATTGCCTGTGTATAGCACGGCATCAGGCCGTTCGAATACGTTCTCGGTTAGATGAAGATATAGAGGTCTGGTTTCGACTGTCACTCGGACCCCCCGCTTCCTCGCCTTAGTACAAAGCGCTAACGCATCGGCCGAGGCTAGGTGGACGATGTGAATGGCTGCACCCGTTGTCTCTGCGAGTTGGAGTGCCCGTTCCACAGCCACCAATTCGCTTTGCACAGGGCGGGATCGTCCGTAATTCTCGGGACCGAGAAGGCCTTGCTGTGAGAGACGTTCAAGCTGCGCATCTATTACCCCTGGATCTTCACAATGGATGAGTACCCGAACATCGACACTGGCGGCCATCGCCATTGCGGCTTCGTAAGCCGGAAAAGAGGTTTCAAAGTTGGGGAAGACCATAAAAATCTTGACCGTCCCGTGCCCTGCGGTACGCAGTTCGCCAATCTCGTTGATCGCTTCCTTTGTTGGGTTATTCAGCACAGGATGCAGCACGAAGTCAACGATGCTTTGACTGCTGGCAACTGCGGTCTCTCGGTCCAGGGCGGCCATTAGACCTTCTCCTGGTCGCTGATGGGTCATGTTGCCAACGGTTGTGATGCCACCGTTGGCCGCGGCCAGGGAGCCAGATCGAAAGTCATCGGGTCTGGAATTAGCACCCGGCATCGGAGTGAAGTGCACGTGCATATCGATTCCGCCGGGGGTAACGATCATCCCCTCAGCCCTGATTTCATATTTCCCCTTGGGAGTTCCGCCAAGTTGCGCGATACGACCATCTGAGATGGCAATATCAGCTATCTCTTTAGTTTCTTCTCCAACAACTAACGCGTCGCGAACGACAATGTCGAATTGAGACACCGCTCTGCTTGTTCGATCTCCGCTCATGCAATGACAACCAATGTCAGGCCCACAAGTGATAGGCCGAGACCCAACCATTGGGTCGCCCCTAGTCGCTCCTTGAAAAGGACGTATCCGCCACCAACCGCGATTATCCGCCCCGATTGAGACAAAAGCCCAATAAGCCATGCGTCGGCGATGGCAAGGCCGTTGGCGAACAAGATGAAGGCTCCAGCGTCCAGGACACCTAGGAGTATGAGCATCAGCCATGGTCTGAGGCCAAGTCTTGTATCTCCCGGATGCCCCCTTTTTACCTGCCATCGCTTCAACCCGAGAGCGTCTTTGTCGTCGCCTTGCTTCCGGACGACGAATACCAGGGCCATCAAGACGTAGAAGACGGTAAACGTGCGCTGGGCGATTGCTGTTGAGACCGGCCCAATCTCCCGTGCCGGAACCTGGAGTCCGACGTTCGACACCGCGCCTGTAACCACGCCTGCGAGGGCAAAAAGGGGCCCCCAACCAACTAGCCGGCGTTGGCCGGACTCATCTTGTTCGAACGACAGAAGGACGACGCCCAGCCCGGCGAGAGGGATCCCAAGCCATTGGATCAGGTCTGGACGCTCGCCCAGAAATACGAAGGCAAACAGAACAGTCATGACACCCGTTGTGGAGCCGATCGGGCTCACAACCGACACCGGCCCCATCTTCAGGGCCTGATTTCCGGCAAAATATGAAGAACCTGCGGCAAAACCAAGAACGGCCATGAGGGGCCACAAACCCCCGGCGTCGAGTGGAAAGGGGTCTCGAGTTATGACGGCGTACAAGATCAAGACGAAGTACGCGATCACCAGGGTGCTAGCTGTGGTTCTCCAGACACCCCAGCGTCGAGCAGCAACCGCGATAAGGATGGTATTTACGCCGAGCAGAACCGCCGCGGCGATCCCATAAGTTGCGCCGGACACTAAAGCGATTCCGCTTCTTGAGTTCCCGAAAGAGTGATCTTGGCTTTTGCCGAGGGCTCAGTCATCGATTGTTACGGCTTTGCCTCCGCCGATTGACGCGGCGCCTGCGACACGCATCAACGTTTTGTCGGTTGCCAACTGCGGCATCCAACGGACGATTCGACGTGACACTCGATCCACGATTAGGAATGTCAGGAGGGCTAGCACTGCGATCACAACAGCAATGATCACCATCCGTCCCGTGTTGGTGAAAAAGACGGCGACCGCCAACAAGTTGCCCAGCCCAGACGTAAGGCCGATGTACTCCGCCCCGACAGTTAGTGACCAACTCAGCCCGGCGGCGAGCAAAAGTGCGGTACGAAGTTCAACCATCGCGGCAGGGACGACAATCTTGGCATAGGTACGCACCGGGCTAGCACCGAGCATGCGAGCATTCTCGATGTAGAGGTCCGGAACGTTCTTGATCGAGTTGATCGTGGCGACTACCAAGAGAACCCATATCCCGAAACCGATGAACACGGTCGTTCCTCGTAGGTTGGCTCCAAGCCAGAATTGAAAGAGCGGAATGGCCGCGAGGAGGGGCAGCATCCGGAGGAAATTCAGTGGTGTCCAAGCGATCCGTCTCAAGAATGGAAAGTAGCCGACGGCCAAACCGGTCCCGACACCAAGAATTACGCCGACGGACAGTCCTAGAACCAGTCGAAATAGAGTTTGAAAGGTGTGATATCCCAGGGCAAGGAACGCACCCCAGTAAGTGACTTCGCCTCCGGTGGCGGGATTGGGTGCCCAGAAGCTGAAGGGCCAGTTATTGGCCATCGATTTGAACGCGTCGGTGAAGACATATTCCCATGGTGGGACCAGCGGGGACGTCGACAGCTGACTGTCCGGCGTTATGTGCCCCAGGACTTCCCAACCCACCAGGATGAGCACCCAAACAGCAACGCTGACCGGATGAGCTCGGATGTAGTTACGCAGGCGCATCACGCCTCTTCGGATGATTCGGAACCGGGGTTTACATCTTCCGCGCCGAGGTGATCGACGATAGTTTTCGTGAGCTCTACAGATGACCTGCTGGCTCTAACATCCTCGTCGCGGGGTCGCGGCAGATCGTTTGCAAGGTCTTGGACGACTCGTCCGTCGCGAACCAGGAGAACACGATCGGCGAGAATGAGGGCCTCCTCGATGTCGTGGGTTACGAAGAACACGGTCTTGTGGGTTTCATCCCAGAGGCTCAATAGCAAATCGTGCAACGACCGACGCGTGAAATAGTCGAGTGACCCAAACGGTTCGTCCATAAGCCAGACGTCAGAGTCCATTGCTAGCACCGCTGCGAGGGCAACACGCTTGCGCATTCCGCCTGAAAGCTCTCGGGGCCACGACTCGGCGAAATCTGCCAACTGAACTTCGTCTAACCATCGGGAGGATGTTGCGAAGCGTTCTTCCTTTGGGACGCCCTGCGCCCTCAACCCGAACTCGACGTTTTGACGGACCGACATCCATGGGAAGACAGCGTCCTGCTGGAACACCATTGACCTATCAGGTCCTGGACCTTCGACGGTGCGCTCTCCGACGCTGACGTTGCCCCCGGTCGGCGCTTGGAGGCCGGCGAGAACTCTGAGAAGGGTCGACTTACCGTGTCCCGACCGGCCGACGATGGCCACGAACTGGCCGGCTGGCACGGTGAATGAAACATCCCTTAGGGCTTTTACGGTTCGCCCCGACTCATGCTCGAACTGGCAATCAACGTGCTCAAACGTGACTGTTGTGCTCATTACGAAAGCTGCCTGCGGTCTTCGTGCTTCATTTTCGCCTTCCTATCACAATCCCAGTCGCCTACCAGACTCAACCCACCTTGTCGCATATCTGCCCACAACAACAACGATTGCATCAAAGATGAGAGCAACAATTCCTATGAGTAGGACAATCGATACCATGGCGTCAAGACGAAATGCAGATGCAAAAAACTTGATTAGAAATCCTGCGCCCTGTTGAGCACCCAGCAACTCAGCGATTGCAGCCAGACCCCATGCCCCAGCCAGCGCGATTCGAAATCCTCCGAGAACCTCGGGAATTGAACCTGGAAGATAAACAAATCGGAAGATCGATCGGGGAGAGCCACCAAGAGTCATGGCCGACTCAACAAATCGAGCTGCCACGTTTTCGGCCGCCCGCCTACTGAAAACGTACATCAAAAGGAAGGTATAAAAAGCGACAATTCCGATTTGTGCCGCTGGTTGAATCCCAAACCAAATGAGAAAGAACGGTGCCGCAACGAATATCGGGGCTGATCCGAGCGCAGCGGTTATCGGCCCGACGATATCGTTGATGGAAGGGACTCTCAGGCTGTTGAGCCCAAGAAATGCTCCAACGAGGGTTCCGATGGCAACCCCGAAGACAACCGACCTCGTTGTTACCGCAAGATGCCCGAGATAACCCGAGCCGCTAGACATGCCCCTAGACGCTAGATATTCGCTTTCGAACAGATTGCCTCGAATGTGACGGAATACTTCCACCGGCCCCGGGAGCACGCCGCTCCGATTCGCTATCAGGGCCCAAATTCCCAGCGCGACGAGTATTCCCACGAGACCTAGCAAAAAGCCCGAGAGGCGTTTTCGGAGTCTCATGCGAGGATCGGCGGCCTGGCGTCACTCTGTTGAGCCGCCATGGAGCGGTAGCCCGATATGAAACGGGTCGACATGTTTGTGTCGCGGTTAAAACCGCGACACAAACATGGCCTAATCGGCGTGTTATCCAAGCGCCGCCTCAAGGAATCTAACGGCGTCGAGGAAGTCGTAGGCGTCGTAGAACGCCTGTGCTTGATCGACGAGATCCTGCTGACTTGCACTGAGGGTCGCTGATCCGGCATCAGCAAATAGACCGTCGGCCTGCTCTTCGAGGGCTGCCAACTCCCGATAGAGGTCCTCGGCAACCAGGAACATGTCCAGGTCGTAGTTGTCGAGCGGTCCGGTCAGGGTGCCGTTGTCAATTAGCGACTGGAGCTGTGTCTCCAGCGAGCCCCTTACATAAAAGGGCGCTGACGGATCATCCCAAAGTTGCGGTCCCTGAGTCTCCCATGGGAATGGTGGGTCAAGGGATGCCCAGATCACTCCGATGTCTTCGCCGCTTAGGGTTTGGCCCTGTGTGGCGTTGATCTGATCGGCCTGGATCGTCCAACCGTCAAGCTGGGTAGCCGGGTCCTGGAGGTACGCGAGTACCCGGAACCCAACAGAAACGAACCTCAGAGCCGTATCACGGTTTTCCTCTACCCAAGTCCTCTGGGCGATGAAACCGGAACTTCCAACCAGAGTTGTCATCCGCGCTGCCTGCTCGGAACCAACATCGCTCAGAGTCTGAACAGTATTGATAACGGGTTCCCATCCTTCGTTGAGCATTTGCACAACAACCGGAGCGGCGTACGGAATCGCAAACTCAATCCGTCCCTCCTGGGCGGATACCGCCATGATGCTTTGGTCCTCGAGGAATTGTAAGTTCAAGTCATCGGGATACGACAAACCGGCGTAACTCATGAACACATCGGGGTAAGGGGGTTGCACCTGACCATGAGGCGGTGTGTATACCTCCGCACCATCAAGTTGCTCAACCGCTGCTACAAGAGCGTCATGAAGCGGCATACCCTCATCCATGAAGTCTTGTGTGGTCTTTGCATCGCTGTCGGGCGATTTTAGGATCGCATAACCCGTGTAGATATCGTTGAACCATATTGGCGGAATGTCCTGAGCAAAGGAATCGAACGTCTGTAGGTAGGACTGAACGAAGAACCCTGAAACATCGAAGTCGTTTCTTTGCATCGAGGGCACGATCTGATCAAAGAGCGTGTAAAGATGTCCGCCCTCTGGATTCAGAGAAATCCCTACTTCGTCAAGCCAACCTTTTTCGATTGCTATTTGCATTGGGTTGTTGTCGGCACAACACGGATACATAGCGAATCGGACAGTCGCATCCGGTACCTCCGGTGCAACGACCTCTTCACCGCCTCCGTCTCCGCCTCCAGCCGTGGTCGTGGTTTCGCCGCCGCCTGTGCCATCGGACGTGGTGGTCGTTCCACCCTCCGAGCTACAGGCCGCAGCGACCAGTGCGAACACAGCAATTAATGCCAACCATCGCGCCAACGGGGCAACCCGTTGCCTTCGCCGGTAGGACCTATTGCTCATCCTGTTCCTCCTAGTTGTTGGACGCCGCTTCAGCTGCGCCCTTAATTGATTCTGGTCGAAAGAAGGGGGTGTTGTCAACTGCCGACAGGTTACCGTTCTGCGCCGCCGTCTTTGTAGCGAAATCCGCCCGCTGATCCGCGCGCTTCATCCGAGAGAGTCGTCGCGAGTGAAAAGAATCGATCCAGCATCGCGTTGACTTGGTCGGGGATCTCGAGCAGTGCGCGGTGCCCTGCACCCACCGTTTTGCCGGTAATTACCTGCGGCGCAAACGATCGAAGTAAGTCGTAGTCGAGATCGGGTTGTCCATGGTCAAGATACAGAAATGGAACATCGAAACCTTTGAGCGCCGCTTCAGGATCCCATTCGCCTATCGAGTTCCAGGTCCCGAGTATCGCCTGTTGAGACATTTGCTCTATCGATGCGACGGACTCGGCCTGGCGTTCCGCGTTATCCGTCGCAGATGACGCGACATCGAGGAACTCACGCAACACCTGCCGATAATCTTCTCCGTGCATCGCCTCGTGGTAGGGCCCAGTGTGCTGCTCGTGCCAGCCAGGAATTATTGATGGCGAGTCCAACGTTGCTACCGCACCCACGAGCTCTGGGAAGCGCGATCCAAGTTCGACGGCGATGACTCCGCCCATACTGTGACCGACGACATTCACTTTCGCTAATCCAAGCCCCCTGGCAAGATTTGCCACATCGCTAGCGAATTGTGAAATTGAGTATCCAGTTTCCGGGGCAGGTGATTCCCCGTGGCCCCGCAAGTCAACAGCAATGACACGGTTGGTCGGGCTGAAGTATTTTACCTGCTCGGCGTAGTCGGATCTTCTTCCAAACGCTCCGTGGATCATTAGAAGAGTCTGTTCGCCAGCACCCACCTCGTCATAGGCCAAATTAATGTCCGTCATTTCCATCCTTCCTACCTCTCTGTTTACTTTCCGATTTTCTCGATGCGACAGATGACTCCAGTGCGCGGGCCACCCAACGCACCTCCTCCTCTCTGATTTGGGGGAACAGAGGTAGCGCCAGGCTGTGGAGGGCAGACATCTCAGTGGATGGAAAGTCGCCCGAGCTATATCCCAGGTCGCGGAACGCCGGCTGTAGGTGCAACGGAGGGTTGTAGTAGAGGCGAGTGGCTACCCCGTATGCCGCCAAAGAATGACGGACAAGCTCGCGATTCTCGACGAGCACGTTGTAAGCAAAATAGGTGGATTCGTTGTTGGCTTCGATATGGGGTGTGGTGACATCTAGCCCCGAAAGCAGCTGGTCATAGAGAGCAGCGGCTCCCTGGCGGAGCGAGATTCGGTCTTCCAGCGAACTCAACTTGACTCGAAGGACGGCCGCCTGGAGAGCATCGAGCCTCGAATTGATTCCGTGTTCCAAGACGATCCAATTCCCCCCTCCGGTCAAGTTTTGGGGGTTGAGATCAGTTCCAGGTCCGTGACCGTAGTTACGGAGGACGCGAGCGCGTTCGGCTAGAGCCGCATCGTTTGTCACGAGAACCCCGGCGTCACCAAACGCTCCGAGAATTTTTGATGGAGCGAGACTGAAGCATCCGATCGTCCCGAATGACCCAGTGCGCTGCCCGTGATGTCTCGCACCAACGGCCAGAGCGGCATCCTCGATCACCATCAAGTTGTGCTCTGACGCAACAGCACACAGTTCCGTCATATTGGCTGGCTGTCCAAAGAGGTGCACAGGCAGCACGACCCGCGTTCGTGGCGAAATAGCCTTGAGTACGCTCCTCGGATCGAGATTGAATGTGGATGGGTCGGTATCGGCGAACACGATGGTGCCACCAGCCTGGTCGATGGCGGCAGCCGTTGGATTGTCGGTATTTGGCGCGGTGATGACTTCATCGCCGGGCTGAAGATTGCAAAGCAGGAGGCCAATCCGTAGTGCGTCGGTTCCCGACCCCACTCCGATGGCATGAGAGGCTCCGACGAAGGAGGCGAATTCCTGTTCAAACTCGACGAGTTCGGACTCCAAGGTGTACCGACCGCTGTTGAGGACCGATTGGATCGCCGCATCGATGGCGGGCTGCATGGATCGGTATTCATCTGCCAGTCGGGTCATGGGGACGCGCATCGCAGCTACCGAATGAGTGATTCGTTTAAGACAACTACGGCCCTCACCGATTCCCCGCTCCGCATCATCTCGAATCCCTCGTCGAGCTCTGTGAGCTTGATTCTGTGGCTGACCATTTTTGCCACGTCCAACCGACCCTGAAGAATTAGTGAAGCAAAGACTATTAGATCGTGCTGAGGGAGGGAGTCTCCGCCATGAGTAACCAAAAGCGAATTCGTGTTGGATAGGAAGCCGGCAGGGCCACCTAGCGGGAAAGTTATTTGCTGATCTGGAGGTGGAACACCGATGACCGTGGCGACCCCACCGTAAGACAACATTGCTAAACACTGCTCTACGCATGCCGCGAGACCGACTGCCTCGAAAGCGAAATCAACGCCTGCCCCTCCAGTAATTCGGCGGACGGCATCAACCGGGTTATCTTTCGAGCTATCCACAACGTGAGTGGCACCCATGGTCTCCGCCCATCCGAGCTTTGATGCCACAACATCAATGGCGATAATCTGGCTCGCTCCGGCCAAAATGGCGCCCAGAACTACCGACAGCCCGATGCCGCCACATCCGATGACCGCGACCGTCGCGCCAGGAAACACTCGGGCGGTATTGGTCACCGCCCCGACCCCGGTCATCAATGCACAACCGAGGACTGCCGCCACGTCAAGTGGAATCTTCGGATCCATTTTGACCGCGGCCATGGCATCGACCACGACGGTGTCAGCGAATAGCCCCACACCTAACGCCGGAGTGACGGATGTTTGATCCTCCGATCGACGGATTTCCGCAGCATGTGGCGCCGAGGCCCGGCATCGTCGAGCGTCACCACGCCTACAGAGTTCACAAACGCCGCACGGAACCCGACATGCGATGGCCACGTGATCACCGATCTGAAGAGACACCCCTTCCCCGGTGCCCACGACGACGCCCGAACCCTCGTGTCCGAGGAGGAGTGGAAACGATCGACCCCATCCATCGGCGCTGTCTCGGATGTGAAGGTCGGTGTGGCATATCCCGGCGGCAGCCATTCTGACTTCAACTTGCCCCGGTCCGACCGACGGAAAGTCGATTTCTTCGAACTCAACGACCCCGGGCGACACCAGAAGCGCTGCAGATGCCCTGACCACTCAAAACTCCGTTCGACCTAAAATCCGAGGTGTCTTTCTCGTTTAACTGCTGGACTAGGCAATCGACAAAACTTCTTCGATGACTTGATCAGAAGTCTTGAGAGCAATGAAACCTCCATCGTTCATCCTCTCCAATGCGTCCTGGTGCGCCTCGGGCGTTGACGCTGAACAGCCATCTTGAATAAGGGTTACTGCGTAACCCCGGTCTGCTGCATCCCGGGCGGAGAGCTCTACGCAACCGTCGGTAACGATGCCCGTGACAAGGAGGTGGCGTATGCCCATCCGCTGCAACACCTTGTCGACCCCTGACGAGTTAAAGACGCTCGAAGTGGTCTTGTTGAAGACCACTTCGTCACCGACCGGAGCGACTTCGGGTAAGAAGTCGTCATCCTGATCGTCTCTTGGTAGAGGGTCTACTTCAGTGGAGGGTAGGAAGCCAGTTCCTGAGTCGCGCCCATTTTTCGTTCGATAAGCGACACGAACATGCATGACCTCTTCACCTGCATTGCGAAACGCATCTTGGACACGTCGAATATTTGGGAGGATGCCTTCTATGCCTTCCCACCGCTGGTCAAGGAGCTCCGGACGCCCGTCAGCGTCCGCAATCCTGCCAACCCAACCCTTCGGGTGGGCATCTAGATACTGCAAGTCGATGGTAATCAGAGCGATCTCGCTCGAAACGAGCGGCACCGGTTCCCTTTTTGGGTAGAAATCGTAGAACGGGTCGTGCATAGGTTTCTCCTCTGTTGACTGCAGACAATAGACAACTTCGGACTTGAGAGCAACCCGGATCGTCCGCCGCGCCCAAGGCCATCCCTCTAGTTCCTGAACGGATTCTGCCTGATGCCTGCTGGTGCGATTTCTTGCTGCGAATGATCGATTCTGGGATGTCTACCGAGGATTGCAACGCTGATCAAAACTATCAAAGCGCCCCAAAGCATCAGGGGAGTGAGCCGGTCATCGAGGAACCACCAGCCGAGGAAGACGGCAACCAGTGGTGACAAGTAGGCATAGCTTGATACAAGTAGAGGTGAGGCGACGCTGAGAAGCCAGACGAATGTTCCGTAGGTGAGGGCATTCGGAACTGCCAGATAGATGAGTCCGATCCAAGCTGAAGCAGTCGGAGCGGGCCCAACTAGCAGGGACCCGAATTCACCAGTGGCAAATCCAAGAATGGTCAGAAAGAATCCGCCAGAGAGCATCTGAAGACCCGCCGAAACCATCGGATCTTGGTGAGATGGCCGGTCTCGGATCAATAGAGATCCGAATGACCATGAAGCTACTCCGAGGAGAGCGATGAGCACGGCCAGGAGCGAGCCGGATGGGATCGAAGAACCGGTTCCGACCAAGAGCATTGCGGTCCCGCCCAGACCGAAAAGCACGGCTATGAGTTCTGATGGTGGGATTCGCACTCGAAAACCGACCACCGCAAACGCGGCAGTCCATAGAGGGATGGTCCCTACCAGCAAACCCCCGACAGCAGAAGAGAGATGTTGCTGCGACCAGACCAAGGCGCCGTTCCCGATCGCGAAAAGGAACACTCCGGTGATGGCGGCCGAGATCCATTGCGTGCGAGTTGGCCTTACAAATGACCTTGTTCGGAGGGCACCCCAACCGTAGAGAAGAACCCCGCCGACGATGAAGCGGATCGAAATCAGTGCGAAAGGGGGGAACGAACTAAGAGACACTTGGTAGGCAAGGAAAGTCGACCCCCACGCAACAGAGATTCCAACCACTGCTGTGAGAACCAACCATCTGGCGGGTCCAGCCGACACCTTTAGGAGTTGATTGTTGTTCCTAGGATCGGTGGGGCGCACGCTGCCCGGTCCTCAACGTCAGGTAGCCTGTCATCTGTTGACAGGTTACAGCGCGGGAGTTACGATCGCATCCTGGCAGTGGTTCGGGTGCCCCCAGGAGAGCAACCGTAAGACTCCCGAGGCGACAATCGCAAAAAAAAATGGTGACGACAGATATTCGGAGTGTGAAGTGATGACAGTGCTAGTGACCGGGGCGGCCGGGTTCTTTGGAAGGTCTTTGGTCCGTGAGTTCGCGTTGAATGGCGAGAAGGTAATCGCTGCGGATATATTGGCCGAAGACCAGTTTTCACCGAGGTCAGATACTCCGTCGAGCGTTTCCTACGTCCGGCTGGATGTTGCTAACAAGAGCAGTTGGGCTAACCAGGCACTGAGTGAGGTGACCGGGGTCGTGCATGCTGCTGCTCTGACACCCACGGTTGAAGAGTCACAACATGACCCGACGAAACTGATCGGCGTCAATCTGATCGGCCTACTAAACGGGCTTGAATTTGCCCGGACAAACCAGATTGAGAAGTTCCTTTTTATCTCTTCCGGGGGTGTTTACAACCAGTTCAAAGAAGAGGAGCTAGTGGAAGAGGACGGTGACGGCGGTTTCTCCCTCTACGGGTCGGCAAAGCTCGCCGCCGAAATCATGTTGTTTCGCTATGCAAAGATGTTCGACTTTGACGCGGGTGCCGTCCGACCAACCTCAATGTACGGTCCAGCCGAAGAGTTTCGAGACACCCGGCCCTTCGTCACCGAGGTAAAGCTCCTCGCCGAAGCTGCGGCCGATGGACGCCCCGTGCGGGGCGAACGAGTGGATTCCCGATGCGACTGGGTCTACGTTGATGACGTTTCTTCAGCGGCGTACAAGTTTTTCGCTGGCGGACTGAATGGGCGGGTCTTCAATCTCACTTCAGGGAACCCCCGTCCGTTCACCGATGTTCTCAAAGCTGCAGAGTCGATATTCGGACTTCAGGTCCGTAGCGATGCTGACACCGTCGTCGATGGTGGGCCGGACCGACCAACCATCATTTCACCGGCCAAGGCGAAGGCTGAGTTGGGTTGGACTCCGATTCCTCTGGAGGAGGGCCTGCAGCGCTTCGCGGACGCAATCGGATTGAGCCCCAAGTAGAAAAATCGGAGAAGAGAGATGCCGACCAACAAAGAAACATTCAGCCCATTGCGATCGGGCATGGCCAAGGGTGCCGTTGCCATACGTGGCGGCGAAGATAGCGCCTTTTTTACACTGCTGAACATGGCGGATGAGCGAGAAGATGTCATCCGACTAGGTCGCGGCGAACCGGACCGTCCTACGCCAAAGCATATAGTCGACGCAGCGATCGACGCGCTGAAGTCAGGTAAAACCACCTATACCAACCCTGCGGGCCTTCCAGAACTGCGTCAGGCTATAGCGACCAAGCTTCGGACTGACAACGACCTCGAATATGACCCGATGGGTGAAATTATCGTCACGTCGGGTGCCCAAGAAGCGATGGTCGTGTCCCTCCAGACTCTGTTGGATCCGGGCGATGAGGTAATAATCGCGTCGCCGCACTACATGGCATATCCATCAAACATCCTGTTGGCCGGTGGGGTGCCTGTTCTGGTCCCAACATACGAGGATCAGGGATTTGAGCTGCTACCAGAGGCGATTGAAGAGCGAATCACTGAAAGAACGAAACTTGTGGTTCTGGTGTCTCCAAACAATCCGACTGCCGGTGTTCTAACCAAGGAGACGATGGAAGGCATCGCCGGAGTCGTCGAGGAACATGACCTTTTAGCAATTTCGGACGAGCTTTACGAAAAGATTGTGTATGACGGTTTCGAGCCTGTCAGCTTCGCAACGTTGCCCGGAATGCGCGAACGGACGATAACAATTAACGGATTCTCCAAGGCATACAGCATGACGGGGTTTCGAGTCGGATATATGGCGGGCCCCAGGGATTACATCAAGTCGGCGCTAGAACCGCGGCACTCTCTTACGATCTGCGCGGCCACCCCCTCGCAGTATGCAGCGCTGGCGGCCCTTGAGGGACCAGACGACTTCCTTGTCGACATGCTCGCTGAGTACTCAAGCCGAAGGCAGACGATGGCTGATGCCTTCGACAGCATGGGGGTCAAGTACAGCCCCCCACTTGGTGGATTCTACTTTTTCGCCAACATCAAAGATGCCAACCTCACATCCTATGACTTCTGCGTGAAGGCACTTGTTGATCACGGCCTGCTGTTCACGCCTGGCTCACTGTTCGGCGATGCTGGTGAGGGCTTCATTCGGATCGGTTACCTGGCCCCGGAACGGGAGCTCGTCGAGGCCCTGGAGCGGTTTGCATCTCTCTGGGCTGAAGTTACCTCGTCGAAATGAACACAAAAGGGCCAATTGTCGCGCTCCTCGACGAGTTTGGCGACGAGCAAAACGAAGCCTTTCGCGCCGCTCTTCCTATCGGATCGACCGTAGTTGGGCCTTCTGACTCTACCGAACCTTCGGATGTCAACGTCCTAGTGACATGGTCTACCGACATCGATCGGGCGATGATCAACGCTCACCCCAACCTCCAGGTCGTCGTCAAGCTCGACTCGGGCCCCGGAAAGATACCAAGCGAGGAGCTGGAGGCACGAGGAGTCGCATTCGAAACGGCGTCGTCGCCGGCGCTGGTGAGTGTGGCGGAACATACTGTCATGCTGATATTGGCTGTTTTCAAGCGGCTTGGTCCCGCCCTTGATGGAACGCGGGCTCGTGCTTGGGCCGAAGGCATATCCCCAATACTCACCAACCAGGAGGACTATTCATACAACTGGGTCGGGTTGGGCAAATTCGAGGCGATTACAGGCAAGAAGATAGGACTCGTCGGTCTTGGCCGGATTGGCCTTGAAGTCGCCAGGCTTCTAAATGCCTTCGGCTGCACTGTGATCTATACGAAGCGCAATCGGCTTTCAGAGGAAGAAGAGTCTGCTCTCAACATTCAATATCTCCCTTTCGCCGACTTACTTGCCGAGTCGGATTGTGTGTCACTCCACAACAGATTTGACGAATCGACAGGGAGAATGATGGGGACGAAGCAGTTTGATGCGATGAAGCCGGGTTCGTTCTTCGTCAACACCGCTCGGGGTCGTTTGGTCGACGAAGCTGCTCTGACCGCGGCCCTTCAAAGCGGAAAGCTCGCTGGAGCTGCGATCGATGTTGCGTGGTACGAACCTCCCCTTGAGGACAGCGGTTTGTGGACCACTCCAAATCTTATTATCACCCCGCACTCCGCCGGGATTCCAATCGGGGTCAGTCTTGTTGAGGAGCTAACTGAAGCGGGAGGACTCATTGCCCAGACATGGGCTTTGGACCTATGACATCGAAACGAATCGAAAGGAACAATGATGCGGACGATACTTAGTGGTGGCCAAATCGTCGATCTCGACAAGGGATCGTCAAGCGAGGGCTCAATTGCTATCGAGAATGAGCGGATCGTGGAGCTTGGTGCCATTACGAGTAGGGACGGCGACGTCGTTGTCGACGTGGCCGGTAAGTTCCTGCTTCCCGGCTTCATAAATTCACATGTTCACCTCGGCTGGGACGGCATTCACGACCTTCAAGACCAGGCGAACGAATCCAGCGCCGTTTCGGCAATGAAAGCCGCGATGAACGTGCGCAAGAGCCTTTCTGCAGGAGTCACCACTATTCGAGACCTCGGTATGAATGACGCCAATCAGAGCGCCAAGCATGGTATCGACACGGGCATTATTCCCTGGATTCGTTTGATCATTAACGGACGTGCGATTTCGACGACCGGTGGGCATACGTGGTGGTGTTGTCGCGAGGCCGACGGGGTCGACGATTGCCGCCGGGCCATCCGAGAGCAATTCAAGGTGGGTGCTGATTGGATCAAGATCATGGCATCGCACGAACTGGTCCAGTTCACAATGGATGAGCTCAAAGCAATGGTCGACGAAGCGCATCTAAACGGTTTGAAGGTCACCGCACATGCGACGTTCGACGAAGCCATACGTCGAGTTGTGGAAGCGGGCGTCGATTGTGTCGAACACGGCGGCTCGATGACCGACGACACGATTCAGCTCCTCGCCGATCGTGGGACGTGGATCGTCACGACCTTTTCTCCCCTCGCTCTCCAGTCCCAGCGGGGGTTGGACTGGGGAATGCCTCCTCATGAGGTCCAACGGCGAATCGACCAGGTCAACGATGAGTCGAGGTTCGCCGGAAACAAAGCAGCTGCGGAGGCCGGAATCCCGATAGCTTTCGGGACGGATGCAGGGAGTCCCGTGGTTCCCCACAATGAGATCGCTGAAGAGCTGAAGTTCATGGTTCAGGTGGGGGTTTGTAAGGATAATTATGATGCGCTGCGGTCGATTACGAGTCGCGGAGCGGAGCTCCTCGGGTTGAGCAAGGATCTCGGATCGCTCGAAGTGGGCAAGACGGCTGACGTAGTGGTCCTCGATTCAAACCCAGGCGAGGACCTCGAAGGTGTTCGGCATGTCAACCAGGTGTATGTCCGAGGCCAACTGGCCCACAGCGCTTCGGGCGGATACGCCCAAGAATCAGGCACTCCTCTTTCCGGAATTGCCGAAACTCGGAGGTCCTAGCAGTGCTCGACCCAGGCGTTTATACGGTCGCGCCCACGCCTTTCCATTCTGACGGCTCAGTAGACCTCAAGTCGGTCGAAAGTATGACCGAGTCGTTGCTTTCCCTAGGTATTGACGGGCTTCTCGTGCTCGGGGTGATGGGCGAAGCCAACAAGCTCCTGGATGACGAGAGGCAACAAGTGCTGACGAGATTTATCTCTGCGGCAGCGGGTGTGGGGAAGATCATCGTAGGGACCAATCATGCCGGAGCAATTCCGTCTCGAGAGCTGACACGGGCGGCCGAAGAGTCTGGTGCTGATGCCGTGATGATTTCGCCACCGAGTTTGGCGAAACCCACGCCAAAGACGATCTTGGACTACTTCGAGACCGTGGCTGAAGGCAGCGAAATCGAGATCGTGCTCCAGGATCACCCAACATCAAGCGGGGTCTTCATGTCCGTGGAGCTGATTAATGAGCTCCATCAACAGATCGATCAGATGACGGCTCTGAAGCTTGAGGACCCGCCGACACCTCAGAAGATGTCTTCAGTGTTGGCTTCTGCGGAGTCCCTTGAGGTGTTCGGCGGCCTCGGAGGCCTTAGCTTCATCGACGAGTTGGATCGCGGCGCGAGCGGGACAATGACGGGGTTCGCGTATCCAGAGATACTTAAGCGAATTCATGATCATCACAGAAATGGCGACGTGGACGAAGCACGTCGTCTGTTCGATAATTACCTTCCTCTCATTCTCTTTGAAAGTCAGCCCCTGATCTCGCTTGCAGTGCGTAAGCACCTTTATCAGGCCCGCGGATTCATTGCTAACGCTTCCGTAAGATCGCCAGCCCCAAGTCTCGATGCGCGAACAATATCGGAACTCGAACGGTTGATGAGCGCTGTCGATCTGACCGCCGTCACAAGTTCACTTCCATGAACTCCGAGTCCACCTTTACGATGACGGCAAGCTTTTGCACGATCTACTAATAGCCAACGGCATGGTCGTATCAGACGGGAGCGCCCGGCCGCTTGATGTTGCCGTCGGTGGAGAAATGATTACCGAAGTGGGTCCGCACGGATCGCTCGGCCCCGCTAAGGACACAATCGACGCGGACGGTTGCTACGTACTGCCAGGCGTCGTGGATGGTCATTTTCATTGCCGGGCACCAAGCCACCCAGAACGAGGCACTTTCGCCTCCGAAACAATGGCGGCTGCGGCAGGCGGCGTAACGACCGTGCTCGAAATGCCAGTTTCAGATCCAGCGTGCAGCACGCCTGAAGTCTTTGAAGATAGGAGGGCGCTCGGCGAGAGTCAGTGCTACGTGGATTTTGGATTGTTCTCCGGGGCTGCACTGGGTAGTTTGGAGATTGCGGACGCCATGACGCAGTTGGGTGCCATCGGCTTCAAGCTTTTCACACACGACCCACCTCCGGGACGCGAGACCGAGTTTGCCGGGTTGTGGGCATCGTCCGACGACGACATCCATACGGCCTTATCTCTCGTCGCTTCGACGGGTTTACCCTGCACTGTGCATGCAGAGAACCAGAAACTCATCGAAAAGTTTGGTGCACAGTCATCGTCGGAACCTTCATTCCAACGACCACCAGTAATTGAGTCTGCCTCCATTGCTTTGTTGGGCGCTCTATCGCGCGACACCGGTGCCCGCGTGCACATTGCCCACATGTCCTCGTCTGCCGCGGTTGAAGCGCTCACAGCTGCTCGAGTCAACTCAAATCTGATCACGGGTGAAACCGCACCGCACTATTTGATTTTCAATGACACGGACATCAAGCGATACGGATCGTTCGTTCGTGTAGCACCACCGTTACGGTCGTCTGACGACAACGAGGCTTTGTGGAAAGCGCTGAATTCAGGCGTGATCGAACTTGTCGCGAGCGATCATGCGCCCTTTACCCATCACGACAAGTCAGTACCTTATGACGATGCCCCACGAGGTATTCCAGGAGTGGAGATGATGTTGCCCGTGATGATGGATGCTGCTGCTCGTGGTCTGATTTCGCTCGAACTCGCCGTACAGGTAGTGACGGAACATCCGGCAAGACTCTTTGGATTGTTCCCAAGAAAGGGCACCGTTTGTGCGGGGTCGGACGCCGATCTGATCATTTGGGATTCTCGTTCCGAAACATTGCCGGAGCTAGACTCTTTTCTGAGTCGCTCGGGTGCTAGCGCCGTCGCTTATGACGGCAAGTCGTATCATGGTCGACTCCAGACGACGATCCTAAGGGGTAAGACTGTGTTCGATAACGGAACAATCGTAGGCGACTCGCGAGGCGAGTTTGTCCGTCCAATCGCTTTTGACGCGTAAATGGCTCAGCCAACTCGAACGGCCGACTACAGCCATCTCAATGCATCGCGGCTCAAGGCTCCCACTCTTGTCGACACAGTGGCAGACCACCTACGGGATTCAATACTGGCTGGCCATTTCGCTCCCGGCGAGCGACTCTTTGAGGCGGCGCTTGCACGCGAATTTGGCATAAGTCGAGGTCCGATACGAGAGGCGTTGGCTCTTCTTGAAGGGGATGGCCTTGTCGAAAATGAACCTCGCAGAGGCAAATTTGTCAGAGCCCTGGACGCCCGAACCATCGACGAGATTTACAGCTTGCGACGCGTGCTCGAACCCTACGCGGCCGAACTGATAATCGATTCCCTAAACGATGAGATCCGCGAATCGTTGGACGCAGCACTTGATGAGATCCGCATCGCATCCAAGAGCGCTGACCGTAATGACCTAGCTCGCAGTGACTTGGCCTTCCATCGCAAGCTCTTCGAGCTGTCCGATCATCGTCCTCTTATGAAGGTGTGGCAGGACGTGGTATCTGGCTCGCTCCAGATGCTTGTGAGCTTCACAACTCCTACCCATCCGGTTGGGGATTCGGTGAAAAACCATCAGATCATCATCGATGGCATCGTCGACAAAGACGTAGCCAAGACCCATGCCATCCTGGTCCAGCACATCGAAGACGGGTGGGAGAGAGCGCGCACGGCTGTTAGAGAACTCACAGACGATCAAGACCGCGTCAGCGACTAACCGGTTCGCCGGTCATGGTTGAGTAACTTCGACCCATTTCTCAGATCTATCAGACTCCGCGATCGCATCGAGAATGTGATGGAGGCGGGTTCCAGTCGCGAAGTCAGGTTCGAAATCCTGCCCATCTAGTACAGAGTTGGCGAAGGATTCGAGCGCTCGCTTTACGTTGGCCGAGGGCGAGGGATCGGCAGATGTCTCGTTTTGTACTTCCGAGCGGACCTGACCAGAACGATCTGAGATCACCGCCGTCAGGGGGGTGATCTGAGGATACTCGGGTGCGGTCATATCTACCTGACCAGCGTCCCCCAGAATCTGAAGACTGAAGCCAGCCGGCCTGCGTGCAGTGTTGGTCACGTTAACCGTACCGGACACACCGGCCTCAAACTTGGCTAAATACTGAACCGTATCTTGGGTTGCCCATCGGAATTTGGACTGGCCGTCGCCATGAGTTCCCTCCATGAGAGATTCGCCAACGACAGCGACAACAGAATCCATATTGCCGAGTAGGAATTGCAGCATATCAGTCAGATGCGCGCTGGCCACAAAGAGGGCTCCGCTGGCCTCCGATGACCTCGTCAACCATTCACGATCCGAGTCCACCTGGAAAGGAGGCTGTACGAGGGAGGCACTGAAACTCAGAGGTGTCCCGATTTCACCGGAGTCCAGAGAGTCCTTGACTCGTCGAATAGTGGGGGAGAATCTTCCCTGGAGGCCGGTGGCCGTTGGCGTCCCATTTGTTGCCGCGGTGCGCGCCATGTGCTGGGCCTCTGGGCTGTTTAGTGCCAGCGGCCACTCGCAATACACCGGGATGTCGTAACTGATCGCCGCAAGCGCGAGGGTTGAATGAAGCGCGGGTCGTACAGCGATCGTCACGAGGTCCACTTCGCCGCTGTCCAGCATGGACTCAATTCCGGCGTACCAGTGCCTCGCTCCATGCTTCTCGGCAGCCACCTTTGCTGTCTCATCGTGATTTGTGCAAATCGCCTGGAGAGTCAGAATCGATGATTCTTGAATAGCTGGAATGTGGGCACGGGCACCAAATCCTCGCGGGTCGGCTCCCACTACACCGACCCGCACTAAGGAATCAGACTTCACTATCGACCATTACCCGCTTCCGAAAAGCGTGCTCAGAGCACGATCCAGTGGTCTTCTTGATCTGTGGTACGAACACCGCCGTCTTTTGTAACAATCACGTTGTCGGCAATGCTGATGCCGCCCAAAGCAACACCCTTCTCGGGGTCGTCGAACTTGATCGCGGGATGGAGGTTTATCAACATGTTCTCTTCCATGATCCGGTCTTTACCGGGAACCCAAGGGGGCTCAAGGGAATCCACGCCAATGCCGTGGGCTGTGTACGCGATAACACCATCGGCATGTTGCCCATACTTGGCGTATACCTTGTCCCGAGCGTCCAGGATTGAAGTCGATGATTCACCGGTCTTCATGGCCTCTACGCAAGCGGCGAAGCTCTCAACCCGCGACTCCCAATACTTTTGCTGTTCGGCGGATGGGGGGGCGAAGCTGTAGACCCGTCGCAGTTCTACCCAATAACCCGATGGGCCACCCCATTCAAGGTCAATGACGATCACATCATCTTTCTCAATAATGCCACCTGTTCCTCCTGGGGAGAATGAGTTAAATGGGGGACGCCCCATCAGGGCGATGCCCTCCATACCTCCTAGCTGCCGGCATAGTCGGTGGGCTTCAGCCAAAACGTCGATTTCTCGGACACCTGGCTTGATTTGCGCTTCGAGCGCTTGGAATGCAAGTCGGAGCATGTCGCTGGTCTCTCGGACATTGTCCAACTCTTCCTCGCTCTTGATAGCTCGGATGTCGTCGAACAGGTCAGTTGCATCACTAAAAGTCGCCTCGGGAAGAGCGGTCTTCATGTCCTCGAAGTCAGCGACAGCGGTGATGTCCGCAAGGCCCACCACGCCGACATTGCCACTCTGGAGTCCTAGGTCACTCAATATTCCGCCGATTTCGGCCCCGGCGTTGGGGGGCACGCGATAGTCGTTAAGCCATCCCGACTGCATGGCGTATCCAAGTCCCCACAACGGATCAACAATGAATACGGCTTCGCCCTTGAGAGGGAGCACTACAAAGCCCTTCCCAGCCCACTGAAAAATGTCGGATACATACTGGACACGGCCCCGAACAAACTCGTCCCCACGGCTACAGATAACCAATGCGTCAACTGCGTTGGCTTCCATAGCGGATCGCAGCACCTCGTATCGGCGCGCTCTTTCGCCATCGGACGTGATATGTGTTTGCCGGCTCTTCGACATTCGTCACCCTTTCGTCGTGGGCCAGTTATTTGCGGCCCAGAAATTCTGATCTAGTGCGATAATAGCAACCTGTCAACCGTTGACAAGTCGATTTTTGCTTCTCTATTAGCGGCCATCGGCAAGGCTATAGAGCCCTTGTTTCGCCGCCATCCACTATCAGCGACGATCCAGTGATATGACGGGCCGCTTCCGATGCGAGGAAGGCGACCACCGATGCTTGGTCTTCGGGGGTCGCCATGTGTCCAACTGGAATCCGGGCTTCAGTTGCGCTGAGCTCATCCTCAACAGTAGCTCCCCTCTTCTCGGCCCTCGCCGTGGCCAATTCAATTGCACGTGCTGTCGAAGTAGGACCAGGGCCCAGGTTGTTGACTGTTATCCCAAATGGTGCGACTTCGGTGGCGAGAGTCTTAGCCATCCCAGCGACAGCAAGTCGCACCGCGTTCGAAATCATGAGGTTATCGATCGGCTCCCTCAGGGTTCGCGAGGTGAAATTAATGATCCTCCCCCAATTACGCTCTTTCATCCCAGGCAACACGCCTCTGATAAGCCGAACCGCGCTTAAGAATGTCAACTCGAAAGCGGCCTGCCACTTCTCGTCGGTGGCGTCGTCAAAAGCACCCGGTGGTGGTCCACCTGAATTGGTGACCAATATGTCCACGCCGCCCTTCCAATCCTCTGCCAACGACAAGAGGTTCTCGATCGAGTCAAGATTCCGAAAGTTGACAGGCCACCCCGCGATTTCACCGGAACCCACGGAGGCCAGCTGCTCCTTGGCTACTTCAAGCCCAGCCTCGTCAAAGTCGCATAACACGACATGGCATCCTTCAGCCGCCAACTTTTGAGCGGTGGCGAGACCGAGTCCGTTCGCCGAGGCGCCAACAAGAGCAACCTTGCCGTCGATACCGAGGTCCATATTGCTTCCTCCTCATGCCTTTCGGCTTCATTGCAACCCATCCGGGGCAGCCTTTACCATATCTTCTGATTCGATAATACCTGCCAAAGGTTAACAGTTGACTGATGACAGGTGGATCGAGGTAGTGTGTGACCAAACGACGGACCCAGTTCAGTGGAGCCCCAAATTGAAGATTGATCCAGAAAAGAAATTCGTAGGAATTCAGGTAAGCCCAATCAGTTTTATCGACGAAGGTGTCGAGCAAGTCCTCGAGACCTTGGGTGAGCGAGTGGGCGTTAACGTTTTAATGGTCGGGACCGTCTCCTGGCTAGGGCTAAAAGCCGGGCGAAGCATCTCACATGAACTCGATGGATGGCCCGATCACGGTGTCTCGGAACCGCTGCGGATGAAGGGCGGTGCGTACTTTGAACCACATCCAGCCTTCTACGAGTCGACATTCATCAAGGACTTCCGGGCCCAAGATGTCGAGATGGATGGCGTCGATGTCCTTGATCTGATTATCCCTGAGGCTCGGAAACGGGGGATGAGGATTATGCCTGAGCTGATGGAGCCGCTGTTTAGCTATGCGGGCCACGGATCAGCCAGCAATCCTGAAATCCCCAATCTGGCTCAGGTGATGGAAGTCGACTTACTTGGACGATTCGGTTCGGCACCGTGCCTCAACAACCCCGATTATCGCAAGTGGTGGCACTCGATGATTGAGGACCAGTGTCGGAGTTATGACATCGACGGTTTGATGTGGTGCAACGAACGGAGAAGTCCGATCGATCAGATGATGCATGGTGAAACCGCTGGGTGCTTCTGTGAACACTGTCGTTCGATCGCGGTTCGAAGGGGAATCGATGTTGAAGGAGCGATACGATCCGCACGGCAATTGCAAGACTACTTTGACCGGGCCCGCGCCGGTGAGGAGTTCGTAGACGGCGCCTTCATCGAGTTCTTGCGAGTCATGTGGGCAAATCCAGAGGCATTGATCTGGGAACGGTTCTGGCTGGAACGGAACAAGGCACTTGACCGGGAACTGTATGGCATCGTTAAGTGGTGTGATCCTTCACTTGAGTTTGGACTCAACGTTTGGAATCGGAATCATTTCAATCCGATCCGGAAAGCCCAATGGCCTTGGGCGGAGCAAGTCGCCTACGCCGACTGGGTGAAACCAATCACATACCAACACCAGTCCGGCGAGATCTACCGACTCGAGATGGATGACTTCTATAAGACACTGCTCCGTGACGTGGACCCACAAGACATGAATCCGCTGATGTACACGCTTCTGGGGTTGGATGAGGCGCCATGGGATGAAGTCGTTCAAAAGGGAATGAATCCCGACACATACGTATACGGGCAGTGCGCCGATGCGGTGCGAGGGGTAGATGGTGAGATCCCGGTTTACATGGGCCTGGGCGTAGACGCACCCAGAACTCGTGCTGATCAAGCCGCATGCACTCCGGACATCGTATACAGGAGTGTTTTGGCAACTTATCGCGCCGGTGGCGAAGGAGTCATCTATGCGCCGAATTACGCCAGCATGAACTTGTCAAACCTCGATGGTGGCGCGGCCGCCCTAAAGGAACTTGGTGTTTTCTAACCCAAGAACTCCAATCAAAGGAAAAATTGTTCCCACTCGCCATAGCCCGGAACACCCCAGATAGCCTCCATCGAACGTTCCCTCGTTCTCATAATTACTGCCCCGCACGTCGCTCCGTCGTGGGGATTGACGCCCCTCTTCGAGATGCGGGGATCAGCGAAAAATTGGCTCGGATCGTCGGCATGGCTGTAAGCCACTTCCATCCGAAGCTGAGAATCTTTAGCCATATCCTTCGGGGTTTTTGGTTCGATAGCGGCATTGGCTGGGTCGATACAATGATTCGTATGGACCATCGGTCTCAATGAAGACTTCGTAACACGAACGGAGTTGGGCATTGCTTCTATATTGACTGCCGTACCGTCTGGGCCCATCAGAAAGTAGTTGTGGCCGCCAGCTAGGTGAGCCCGCATCACCTCTGCGACCGCCGAGTCCAAATCAGATTGTTGCAGCACAGCTCGAACGACGAAGGGCCACGTCACGCCCAATCGGCCATTAGCCGTCAGATTATTAATTCCGACAGCGATCCCAGCCTCGTTCATTCCAATCTGGCCAAGACATCCCGTTGTGGTCTGCACCAAAGCACGTGGGCCGGATTCGGGTTCAATTTTCATCATGAAGACGTATTCGCCGGCCGACATATTCATATCCCAGGTTTGGGCGAGGAAACCCAACTCAGGGTTGAGAATTCCAGTGCATTCGTCGATGGATATCGCGGAGCCAACTTGGGTCCTAACAATGTCCACGATATCAGTAAACCCCCCCACGAGAATGGCCTCACCGGTTGTCAACTCAGCGGCACTCGCCATGGATTGCAGTTCTTCGAAAAGGCTCGGGGCATAGATTTGATGGTGCTCAGCAGACAACTCGGCGAACTCAAGGGCCATATCCGGTTCAATGCGATAACCGAACCACGTGCCATCGGTCATCGTTGATTGACGGTCCTCAAGATATCTCTTAATGGAGTGTGAGAAACGATCCCCATGTAATTGGCCGATCAGCTTGGAAGGCCCCGACAAATCCAAAACTCGTAGCAGTCCGCCGAACACAGTCCTAAGTTAGTAGCAGAAATCGATCCTGCTGACAGTTCACATCAACATGGACCGAGATTTTGTTTATCGACCTTGGAGGCCCAATGGCCGAATTGATCCCTTTTATCGACGCTCACCATCATCTATGGGACTTCGACACTTTTACGCCGAGCTGGCTAGCCGAAGATGCTCCCAGCAACGCACTTATCAATGATTATTCGCCGATCCAAAAGCCTTACGAGATTACGGACCTCTTGAGAGACTTCGAAGGATCGCATGTTGTCAAGTCTGTCCATATTCAAACCGGGTACAGCGACTTGGACCCCGCAAAAGAAACAGCCTGGCTTCAGGAGATAGCGGACTCTCATGGCTTTCCACACGGCATCATTGGGTACATCGACTTGGCGTCGAAGGATGTGCCCTCGGACCTTGCAACCCATATGGAACAACCAAACATGCGGGGGGTACGAAATCTGGTGGAACATCGAGAATTACTTTCGCCGGATTTTGATCGCGGGCTCTCGGCACTGGAGGAGATGAATCTCGTCTATGACCTCAGCGTCACGTGGGAGGGGATGGAGGTGGCAAAGGGGGTTGCGACTGCCCATCCGAACCTCCAATTCATCCTCGGCCATACGGGTATGCCGATCGATCGATCTGCTGAGTATTTTGAACGCTGGTCGGCTGGTCTTGGACTCCTCTCGCAGGCTCCAAACGTAGCGATCAAGATCTCGGGCTTAGGGCTCGCCGATCACGGCTGGTCGGTGGACTCGATTCAGCCTTGGGTGCTTACGGCGATCGAGTTTTTCGGCATCGACCGATGCATGTTTGGAACCAACTGGCCAGTCGACAAGCTATTCAGTTCCTATTTACGGCTCGTCGACTCATATCGATCGCTCGTATCGACTTTCAGCCAGTCAGAGCAGAATGCCCTTCTGTGGGAGAACACTGAACGCTTCTACCGACTCGGCTGATCCCCGACAAATTTCGCACCAACAGTGGCTGTTCCGCCAGATCTGATGAAGCTCTACGAGAAGCTGCGCCCGTCTATTTATTTTGGGCAAATCATTGCCTCGTCGACTCGAACAAGGTGGTTCGCTAGTTGTTTCGCTAGCCCAGTTGTGTCTTCCCTCAGCTTTGCCTGTCAGGCTGGACAGCGCCGATTCGGTGGGAAGATACACCTGTGAAGAGGCTGATTCTATTGTTCGCTCTGGTGGTTTCCGCCTGCAGTTCGCCTGCTTTGGTCGGCCAAGACCTTCCCGACCTTCCGCCGATCACCGGCGAGGAACTAGATGTCTTGCTTCAGCAATCCGGGAACCCGACGGTGGTCAACGTATGGGCGTCGTGGTGCGGGCCATGCCGGGCGGAGGCGCCGCTCCTCACTGCAGCCCTTGCCGAACATGGTGAGAGGGTCGACTTCGTTGGTATCGACGTCCAGGACAACCAGTCCGACGCCAAGAGCTTCATAGCCAGTTACGAACTCGACTTCACCCACTATTTCGACCGCGACCGGTCGGTCCCGGAGTTCTACGGTGGATTCGGGACGCCGATGACCTTCTTCTTTGACAGCGCGGGCACCCTGGTCGATACCCACCTTGGCGTCATCGACGAGCGTTCCCTTGCTCTTGGTATCGACGAGATCGTCAACAGGTAGCAGTGGAATTCACCCTGCTCTGGGCGGCACTTACCGGGGTCGCCGGGCTCTGGATCGGGACTCGGCTTTGGACGAACAGCAGCGACGGGTCGTTGTCCGAATCGTTGTTCGATCCGCTATTACTTGCAGCCGGCGCCGGTTTGGTCGGAGGACGTGTCGTGGCAATGCTTGCCCAGGGTTTGAACCCGGTCGCCAATCTCGGCGACCTTCTCATCGTTCGGGGTGGGGTTAGCACCGTCGCTGCGACGGTGTTCGCTATTGGAACTCTGTTCCTGACCACGGGT
>JBBKXI010000005.1:0-4801 GCA_037969415.1 Acidimicrobiia bacterium
CACGCTTGCGAGTGGAGGAACCAGGAATCCTTTCAATGAGCTGACCTTGGCGAGCGGCGAATACAACAAGGTGATCATGGATGGCAAAAGGGTTTTTATAGAGGCGGTCAGGCGAATGAGCGAAGCCTCTATCCAGGTGCTCGATCTCATCGGGAAGTCTGTGTCTGATGTGTCGCTCGTGATTCCCCACCAGGCCAACCTTCGGATCATCGACGCAGTGCGGAAAAAATTGGGTGTTGCCGAAGAGCGCGTTTATGTCAACGTGGACAAGTACGGGAATACCGGCTCTGCCACTGTTCCATTTGCGCTTGCCGAGGCGGTCAACAACGACCGAATCAAGAAAGGCGACCTGGTCGTTTTGACCGCGTTTGGCGCCGGGTTCCATTGGGGCGCAGCCGCAGTCCAGTTCTAGTCAGTCCGGTCGAGGAACGCCCTTTTCATAGGCGAGGGCGGTGAGTTCGTGCCTGCTCGCCACGCTCAGCTCCTCAAAGATCTTTGACATGTGGTTTTCAAGCGTCTTCACCGTGATCCCCATACGCTGGGAGCAGTCCCGATAGGTGTAGCCGCGGGCGATCAAATTGACCACCTCCCTCTCTCTCGGGGTGAGTCGGGCAAGTGCGCTGTCCGCGATAGTCTCGTCGATGTCGAGAAGGTATCCCGCCACCTCAGGCGACACCGGTCGGGCACCGGCTGCAGCGTGCTTTCCAGTTCGGATGAACCGCGATGGTGGATGCTGTTCCAGGCCATGACTAGAAGTTAGCCAAGCCACCGAGCGGGTTGTTGCTCGGTTAGGAGATAGGTCGTTTGGCCGCTCAAAATTTCCTCCTTGATTCTTGAAGGGGGGATCGCGATGTGCGATCCCCCTCACAAGGCCCCAATGTCGCTTCGGAGGAAAGGTTGTTCCTGAAGTTCCCTGTGGAATAATCGCCGAATAGCGCGTTGGTGTCTATGGGGGTAAATCCCCATGCAACTATTGCAAGCGCGAGTGGTCGGCTACTCGCCCTTGAAACGGGGCTGGCGCTTCTCGGTGAACGCGCTGATCGCCTCGAAGAGATCGTTACTGAGGAGATGCGCCGAGTTCCAGTGGGCGACGAACTCGAGGCCGTCCTCCACCGAACTCCCCACATTGGCGGCAAGAACCTTCTTTACCCCCGACACCACTAGTGGGCTGTTGGAAGCAATCTCGGTCGCTATCCGGCGGGTCTGGACGCCTAATTCCTCCGCATCGGCGTAGACGTGATTGACCAAGCCGATAGCGGCGGCCCTCTCTGCTCCGATGTCGTTGCCTGTGTAGGCGAGTTCGGCGGTATGGCCTGGTCCCACTATGGCCGGCAGACGCTGCAAAGTGCCTACGTCGGCGACCAACCCCATCTTGGTCTCCCGTATGGAGAAGGTTGCGGCGGCCGAGGCAACTCTGAGGTCGCAAGCAGTGATCAAATCCATGCCGGCGCCGAGGCAGAACCCGTGGATTGCCGCGATGGTGGGTTTGGGGGAGTTGGCAAATACCGATGCCGTAAGTTGAAGTCTCTTGATAGTTTCATACAGCCTCTGGCTAGTGACCGCCTGCGACGGGCCCTCGGGCGCCAGCCCGGCGAGCATGCCAACATCGATTCCAACGGTGAACGCAGCGCCGCGACCCGCGAGCACGATCACCCGCACCGAGTCGTTTCCGTCCAACGTCTGCACTGCAGCTGGAATGTCATCCCACATGTCGGCAGAAAGGGCGTTGAGCTTCTCTGGACGGTTGAGCCAAACGGTACCGATATGGTCGGAAACCTCAATCTCGACGTGTTCGTATCCCATGCTTCTATTTCGGTGGAAGGCTCAGTGCAATGGCCCGGCCCCGGTCGATCCACTTCGACACGCTCTTGTCGTCGGTTAGGGCCGACGGATCCACCAAGACCCACCCTGTCATCTCTCCGCCCTTCATATCGAACTTTCTGACTCCCGACTCGGACAGGGCTGCCTCATATGCGATGGTCCCGACTCTGACCATCATGGAGTCTTTGCTCACCCCGACAGCCATGTTGCCCTGAATGATGAATCCGATTCCCCCGAACATTTTCCGTTCGACTACGTCAGGCGTCAACTCGAGATAGTCAGAAATCCGTTCGGCGAGGTTCTGGTCGTAGGCCATCAGCGCAGGATACCCGTCAGGTTCGAGCCGCTAGCCAGGCCTCGCGGAGTTTGGTTCGCTGACCCGAGCGAAGGATTCCCCCCTCATAGATGCGACCCGCCAGACGAATGGCGACATAGATCGTGATCACCATGATGACTATTGACAATGCGAACTGCCATATCGGTATCGCGTTCAGCCCCACCCGGATCGGGACCACAAAGGGGGCAGTGAAAGGAATCAGCGTGGTGATCACGGCCACGGTGCCATCAGGGTCGCCGAGTACTACGGAACCGGCGAAGAACCCGATTATCGAAAACATCGTCATTGGCATGGCAGCACTCTGGGCATCCTCGATACGTCCGACCAGCGATCCGGCGGCACCGAACAAGACTGCGTAAAGGAGAAATCCCAGAACGAACCAGAGCGCAAGGCTCAGTAATCCGTCTATCGGGATCGGGGGCAAGTCGAAGGTGGCAAAGAACCGGGCCCCTACATACGCCAGGACGAGTGTTCCGAGGAACTGTGCCATGGCCAGGGAACCAATGCCAACGATCTTGCCCGCGAGAAGTTGCCACGGCCTCATCGCCGAGATCATTACTTCAACCACCCGATTGGCTTTCTCCTCAGTTACACCAGTGAGGATCCACGTTCCATAGAGAATGATCGCCAAATAGAGCAGTAACAGCCCGAAGTAGGCGATCACACTGCCGGTATCAGAATCCTCTTCACTCGCGACCAGGGCAGTGACCTCAAGGGGGTCTGATGAGATGATGTCGATGACGTCCTGTGCTGCCTCGCCGTTCTCTGAGGCAATTTGTTCCAGGGCAATGGCGCCCGCTGCCTGCTGCATCAGTTGTACCGCACCGGAATCGCCTAAGAAACCACCCTCGCGTTCGACCAATATCTGCGTTCCATCGATAAGAACCACATCGACGTCGCCGTTCTCCAAGCCCGACTCGGCGTCTCCTTCTGAGTCGTAGTCCACGACGGTCATCGCCACGGATGGAGATGCGTCGGGCTCGTCGTTGATGTTGCCCAATATCTCAGCCGTTTCGACGATTTCGACGTTGCCATCGCCGACGGAGCCGATGTTGTATTCAGAGGTGTTATCGCCGACGAGTCCGGGGACGATGATTAACCCCAGCACGACGAGGCCGGTTATGGCAGAGGTGATCAGGTATGGTTTGGAGCGACCCCTCTCCTTGATCTCTCTCGAGGCAACCAGCCAGACGCTGGAGAAGCTGCTCATTTCACGGCCTCGCGAAACAGGTCCGACAGCGATGGCGAGGTGTAGGTGAAATGTCGGATCGTCCCGGCCTCTTGTGCCTTGAGAAGTACGCCACGCACGTCTGTTTTCGCATCGATGATGGCCGTTTGGGTGTCTCCCCGAGAGGAGACGTGAACCAAGCCGTCGAGCGAATTCAGCAACTCTTCGGTGGATTCATCGAGTTCGATTTCGAGGTGTCGGATCGGGGCGGCGTCTTTGAGTTCCTTGACCACACCCTCGACCACGATCCGACCGTCATTGATGATGACGACGTCTTCGCAGAGATCTTCCACCACATCGAGCTGGTGGGAAGAAAAAACAACAGCCTTGCCGTTGGCTGCTTCCTCGCTCAGGATCTCAGACATTGTCTCAGATGCGATGGGGTCGAGGCCGCTAAAGGGTTCGTCCAGCACCAGCAGTTCGGGGTCGTGTACCAACGCAACCGCCAGTTGAACCCGTTGCTGGTTGCCGTGGGAGAGAGACTCAAGCGGATGGGTCTTGCGATCTTCTAGACCCAATCGGTCGAGCCAGGTGTTGGCAGCATTAAGTGCCGTCGACTTGTCCATTCCATGGATCCGACCCATGTAGACCACCTGATCGAGAATCTTCATCCTGGGATAGAGCCCACGTTGCTCGGGCATATATCCGAAAGCGATCCGCATCGATTCGTCGATCTCCTTCCCATCCCAACTGAGTGTTCCTTGGTCAGGGCGCACCAGGCCGAATATCGATCGCATGGTGGTGGTCTTGCCCGACCCATTGGGTCCGAGAAAGCCCATCATGCGCCCTCGTTTCGCCTCGAACGTGCAGGAATCGAGCGCTACAACGTCGCCGTAGCTTTTTGCGAGGGAGTCAACTTTCAACATTGAAGGTGAGACGGTAAGGGAAGGCTGACGGGAGGTGAAATCGACAGGGGTGGATCTGTACGATGCGCGGAGCGGTTTTTTGCGCGCGTATGCGCGCTGTGCCGATGATCGAGAGTGGCTCTAGAGATTCAAGGTTGGGCGAAAGAGGCTGTCCCAGGCGTTGAGTGCAAACCGGTCGGTCATTCCGGCGACATAGTCGATGGCCGCCGCAAGCGGCTGGGAGATGTCGAAACCCTCTGGAATCTCGGTCGGAGTTTGCTGGTAGTAGTTGACCAAATCACCTATCACCTGAATGGCCCTCACTTTCTGTGCTTCGGCCTCCGGACTCAGGTACACCCTTTCGAACATGAAATCCCGGAGATGGTCCATCACGGCGAGATGCTCGGGCGCCATCACAACTTTGCCTTCCAGATAACTCGCCTCGATTACCGCGGTCACCATCGATCCGATCCACTCTCGCGCACTGGCGCCGAACGTGGTGAATGTGTCACGTGGGATGTCGTGATACTCGATGACTCCAGCACGAAGCGCATCCGAAACATCATGCGT
>JBBKXI010000006.1:0-20469 GCA_037969415.1 Acidimicrobiia bacterium
GGTCTGGCGCTCGGTCGGAATGGTGCGTGCCAAGCGCCACCCGGCAGAGGCGAGCAGTTCGTCGTACTCACGCTCGGTCCGTTCGCGGCCCCCGACCAAGATGAGCATGTCGATGTCGATGTCGGTTGCGGCGAAGGTCTCGCCGTCCTCGGGCACTACGAACTCCATCAGCAGCAGCGTCGACTCCGCAGCGGCAGCCTCACGAACCGCCGTCAGGATGGCGCGGGCCTCGTCGTCGGCCCAGTCGTGGACGATGTTCGACAGCACGTAACAGTCGGCTTCTGGCAGTGCGTCGTGGAAGAAGCTTCCTGCCATGACCGTCAGGCGGTCGTGCGGTAGGGCGTCCTTGACAACGTGCGCCTGGTCGAACACGATGCCGCGCGCGTCTGGCGTTTGGTCCAAAATCGCCTCGATCAAATGACCGCGACCCCCGCCGATGTCGGCGATCACGCTGAAGCCCGAGAAGTCGTACGCCGGCACCTGGGCGGCGATCCGGCGCGTCGTCATTGCGGTCATGCCCCGGTCGTACACCGCCGACTCGTCGAGATGGTCGGCCAGGTAACCGAAGAACCCGCGCGGGTCAAGGAAGGTCGTTCCCGAACGCCCGGTGCGGACGGCGTCCTCCAGGTGCCGCACCGAACCCCAGATGAGCGGCAGGGCCATCAGTTGTACCAGGGGCAGCATTCCCAGCGGATGGTCCGAGCGCAGCAGCCGAGAGGCGTCGTTGTGCGCGACATCGTCGCCGTGGGTCGAGAAAAGGCCCAACGTGGCGAGATGGCGGAGCAGCCGGGCCAGCGATCCGGCGTCGACGCCGACCTCGGCTGCCAGCCTACCGATGGACATCGGCTCTTCGCCGATCACGTCGGCCACGCCAAGGTTTGCCGCAACGTGAACGCACCGCGAGTCGACGAACCCCGCCATCAATGTCCCGACCAGCTCGACCGGATCCGGTTCGGCCATGGCCCCTCCTACTGTCAGCGGGCAGCCTAGCGCGCCCAGGGCCCACGCGCACCTCCCAAGCCAGCAGGGGTGCGCACAACCCCCCAACACGATTACCCGCAGAAAGAAACCTCGTGAACTTTTTGCTTAGAGCGAGCCTCCTTGGCTCAACCAGTGTGGTCGGTTCGGTGGCTGGGCACCGGACGAAGTGAGGTCGTAGTACTTGAAAACTCCGTCAGTTGACCGATAGAAGAACTGCTCGTCCTGAACGGGGATGGCGTCGTCTGCAGAAGCTTGCATCCCGAGAACCGGAATAAGGCCTACGGCGAGGACAACGGCCAAGCTAATCGGCAACCAGAACCTAAACAACCGTGCGGATTCAATCATTTATGTCTCCATCGTTTCTCGAAAGGTAGCACCAACCGGTGGGAGTGAGTGTTGTAACCCGGCGCAGAATTGCAACCATTTTGCAACCAAACCGCGTGGGACAGTCCAATACGCGCTGGTAGGTCAAACCTAAGAGAGCTACCAACTAGTTGGTTTTTCGGTACTAGTTGGTATCCGTCGGGATGGCGATAATTGGGTTTAGGTCCCTGTGTCGAGAGATCGACGTGGAGGTTCAAGTCCTCTCGCCCGCACACAACCGATATTCCACGGCCTTCCCGACTTTGCCAACCGGCTCAATCGCGCCGGCCTTTCGCAGGCAGTAAGCCATCTGCTGCGCCAGGCGCCTCGATCGCCCTGATGCTGTCGCCAGATCCGTCGTGGTAAAAGTCTCGCCCAACCCAGCGGGCAGTAGCGAAGCAAGATCGCCCGGTGTGGCGATTCGAAGCGTTTCCACCACCTCGACCAATCGCCTCTCGACGACGGTCCAACCCTTTCGACGCCATGGACCATCGATACGGTGCTGTCTGATCTCCTCATCATTGACGAGGACCAACTCCAACTCCAGCCCCGTTTGGACCATGAGATGAGGGAAACTGACCAGCTCCGAGAAGACATCGAGCGCCGATTCGTGCTTCGGCGAACGACGTCTGCTCAATACATCACCGGCCTCATCGACTTTCACAATCCAACGATCCATGGCGATGGGGTGGACAATCCGGATCTGATGTCCGAGCCCGAGCAAGGTTGTCAGTTTCGACTTCATTGAGGAAAAACTGCGGGTCTGGATCTCGATCAAAAGTTCATCTCTGACCAGATCTATCACATAGCCTTCAAACGGCACTTCGATTTGGTCGCCAGGCCGAGCGTACCAGCGCTTCAAGGAGGCGTGGAGTGGCTTTTCGCCGAGGGTGCCGATACGAGAGGATGCGAGCTCCATCCGGCAACCCTAGAAGGGCTCGGCCGTAGAATGTGGATATCCAATCAAGGAGTTAAACGATGGGTTGGGACAGACGAGTACTGCCCAGGGACCGGGGCAGCGATGAGACTTTTCCCTGGGTGGGAGCGGTCGCGGCCATCGTCATCATCGGAGTTTTCTTGCTTCGGGTGTGGCTGGCCTTCGGGGTGTTTGGCGAAGAAACAAGCCAGGTGCCTCTGCCAACCGGCGGTTAAGTCCGGTGCGATAGCACGTCGGCACCTACCGGCCCGGCGGCGGCTTAGGGCGGGGTTGGCCTGTGATGATGCGGGCCCCCCGTCGGAACGAGATGTAGCTCCAGGCCCAGCTGACCATCACCAATAGCCGGTTACGAAACCCGATCAAATAGAAGATGTGAATAGCCAACCAGGCCACCCAGGCCACGAACCCTCCAAATCGGATTCTTCCGAAGTCGGCCACTCCCCGAGCACGTCCGATGGTCGCCAGGGAGCCTTTGTTCCGATAGCGAAAGGGCTTTCGCTCGCCAGATTCGATCTCCCGGGCGATATGCCGCCCCATCTGCATGGCCGCAGGCGCGACACCCGGTACCCCGGGGACCGTGGCGAGATCTCCCGCAACAAAAACGTTCGGATGATCGGGCAGTGACAAATCCGGTTCTACCGCCACCCGACCCGCTCGATCCAAATCGGTTTCGAGCATCTCGCCAAGGGTCGAGGCTTTGACACCTGCGGCCCAGAGAACCGTCTCGGACTCGATGCGGGTTCCATCCTGCAAAGTCACCCCGAATTCATCGATCGACTCCACAAGAGACGCTGTCATGACTTCAACGCCAAGGCTCTCCAATTGGGTTTCGGCCTTGCCCGAAAGCGAGTCGGGATACACGGGAAGCACATCGGGGGCACCCTCTATGAGAATCACGCGTGACATAGTCGGGTCGATGTCCTTGAACTCACGCTCCATGGAGTCGACCGCAATTTCGGCTATTGCGCCGGCCATCTCGACGCCAGTCGGGCCGGCGCCGACGACCACAAAAGTGAGCAGGGACGAGTCGTGATCGGGGTTGGCCTCGGCCTCTTCGAACACACTAAGAATTCGTCGTCGGATATAGAGGGCGTCCTCAATGGTCTTCAAACCCGGGGCGAACTCTGCCCAGTCCCCGTGGCCGAAATAGGAGTGGGTCGCCCCGGTGGCGACAATTAGATAGTCAAACCGGACGGATTCGGCACCCTCGAGGTCAACACGACACGACTCCAGATCAATTCCGATGACCTCGGCCATGAGAATCTTTTTGACATTCCGTTGCCGCCGAAAAATAGACCTTATCGGATAGGCAATGTCGCTGGGATTCAGGGCCGCCGATGCGACCTGGTAGAGCAGTGGCTGGAAGAGGTGGAAATTACGGCGGTCGATCAGCGTGATTTCGACTTCTGACCTCCGCAGAGCCTTCGTTGCGTTGATCCCGGCAAACCCTGCACCCAGAATCACAACATGCGGTCGACTCATTCCATCTTTCCAAAGAGTGCTCGCAGCGCCCGAGCCCGATGCGAGATCAGGTTTTTCTCACCATCGGACATCTCCCCAAAGGTACGCCCCTCGACCTCGAACACAGGGTCGTAACCAAATCCCAACGCCCCGCGTGGTGAATCGGCGATGGTCCCATCGATCTCGCCCGAGGCCACTAGTTCGACGCCGTCGGGGAAAACGAGGGCGACCACGGTCCGGAACCGCGCCGTTCTGTCCCCTGCCCCATCCAATTCGCCGAGCAACTTCGTGTAGTTGTCTTTGTACGAGGCGCCATGCCCGGCATAACGGGCCGTATGAACACCCGGTCTCCCCTCTAGAGCAGACACCTCGAGACCGGTGTCGTCACCCAAAGCGGGGAGCCCTGTGGTCCCGCATACCGCCCTTGCCTTGAGAAGTGCATTCTCTTCCAATGTTGATCCGGTCTCTTCGATATCAGGCCAATCAAGCCCGCGGACCAACTCAATCTTGAGGCCGGATTCGGTGATGACGTCTTCGATCTCGACCAATTTGTCGGCGTTCTTTGAGGCAATGACCAAACGCATCAGTCGGCAACTGCCTCCCGTTGCAATTCGTGGAGCTCACCAATCCCTTTGGTGGCCAGATCAAGGAGAACATCCAACTCGTCCCGGGTGAACGGCGCCTGCTCAGCCGTACCCTGGATTTCGATCAGAAGGCCCCGACCCGACATCACCACGTTCATATCGACGTCGGCGTTGACATCGAGCTGATAATCGAGGTCGAGATGAGGAACTCCGTCGACAATTCCCACCGATATCGCTGCCACTTCGTCGACGATGGGCAGCTCTGCGATCAAACCTTCCGAAACTCCGTATGCCAGGGCTTGGTGCAGGGCGATCCACCCGCCGGTCACCGCTGCAGTCCGGGTCCCCCCATCAGCCTGGATGACATCGCAGTCAACCCGCACCATCACCTCCGGCATCGCCGACATATTCACCGCCGCCCGCAGCGACCTCCCGATCAGGCGTGAAATCTCTTTGGCCCTACCGCCCGAGATGTGGTCACGGCTCACCCGTTGCGGTGACGAACCGGGAAGCATCCCGTACTCCGCTGTGACCCAGCCTTTGTTGGCATCCCTCATCCAGCGGGGCACTTCGGTTTCGATCGCCGCGGTGCACAAAACACGGGTCTCACCCATCGAGATCAAGACCGAACCGGGTGTGGCATCGGTGTAGCCGAGTTCGAGTCGAATTGGACGGGTTTGGTCGGCAGGGCGATCTGTCATGGTCGGAGAATATGACAGAACCGCTCCCAGTTCGAACTCAGACCTTGATGTCCGTACCCGGAACGGCGAGACGAACCGCTCTCCCGTATGTTGTCTCGGCCTCGGCGACCACTACGGATTTATCGAGATATGGCGGAATGTGAGTCAAAACAAGGGCGCCGGCGCTTAATGCCCGGGCAATCTCGCCTGCCTCTGCTCCATTGAGATGGCCGTAGAAGTGATCTTGTTCCCGCTCCCCCAACAGAGCTGCCTCACACAAGAACAGGTCCACGCCTTCGACGGCGCCGATCCAGTCGCCCGGGCCGGTGTCGCCGGTGAAAAAAAGCGTGCGCCCGGAACCATTCCACATGGAGCCCAGGTTGGGTACGGAATGATTCATCTCGACTACTGACAACTCCAAATCACCAATCGAAACCGAATCGCCGTCGTCCAAATCGACCAATTCGAAAGTGGAATGGAATGCGTCGTCGTGGGTACTGTCTAGAAAGGCACTGAGATGTTCCAGAACATCAGCGTGGGCGTAGAGCGGAACCCCGGTCCTGGGCTCGGGAGAGAAGGCCCATGCGTGATAAGCGGCGAAAATATCGGTGCAATGATCGGGATGGCGATGGGAGACGAAAATAGCATCGATGGTGCGATCGTCGACCGGAAGATTCATGAAAGTGCCGGGGCCGGCATCGCACCAGACCCGGGTAGTTCCGTTCTCGATGATGTATCCGGAGGCCGGGTTGGTCGGTGATGGGAAGGTGCCGGATGAGCCGATAACTCTCAGCCTCATGGCTGGAGTCTTTCCACAGTCCACCCAGTATCTGAACGGGTGTAGCGGAGACGGTCGTGAAACCGATTCGGGCGCCCCTGCCAGAATTCAGCAACGAGTGGCGTTATCTCCCATCCGCCCCAGTGCTCGGGACGAGGCACGACCTCTCCAAAACGTGCATCGTTCTCGTCAAAGATCGACTCGAGGTACTCCCTGCTGGGAGCGGGCCGACTCTGATTCGAGGAGTGTGCGGCTATCTGGGCTCCCCGGGGGCGAGTCGCGAAATAGGCATCAGCCTTCTCGGCGGAGATGCGGGTTGCCGTTCCTCCGAATCGCACCTGGCGATGCAGCGGCAACCAGAGAAAGGTGGCCGCGACCTGAGGGTTGGCCGCCATCTCCAGACTCTTCTGGCTTTCTAGGTTGGTATGAAAGCCAAAAGAGTGGTGGTCAAAGTCTTTCATCAAAACTGCCCTTGCTGAAGGTTGGCCGTCGGCGTTTACCGTCGCCAGGACGAAGGCGTTGCTCTCCGCGATACCCGCATCGACTGCCGCGCTAAACCACAGTCCGAACTGAACCATCGGGTTATCCGCCAGATCCTCCTGATTAAGCCCGACATCTTGATACTCCCGACGGAGCCTGGCCACGACTTCTGTATTCATCGGGTGCCACGATACCGTCGCCGTTATGGATCCCGGTTTAGATCCCAAGTTCCCAACCCGTGTGGGCCGCGCCCTGAGACGGCGGTGCCCCCGCTGTGGCACTCCCGTGTTCGATTCATACTTCGCTATGAAAGACGTTTGCTCGGGTTGCGGACACAAGTTCGAGCGAGAACCCGGCTATTGGGTGGGCGCGCTGATCGTGAACACAACATTCATCTTCGGAACATTCTTGGTGGTCTTTGTCGCCGGGATGTTGCTCACCTGGCCCGATGTCCCCTGGACCACTCTGCTCATCGTTCTGGTGATCACCAATCTGACCATCCCAATACTCTTCTATCCGCAGTCGAAAACCCTGTGGGTTGCGGCGGAACTAGGGTGGAATCCAGTGGAACAACTGGAGAATTCATGACGATAGACACCCCGGACTCTGACGCTTCGAAGAAGATCACAGAGAAAATTCAGGAACTGGGTGATTGGAGGGGTGAGACGCTGGCCCGAGTCCGCCAACTCATCCACGAAGCTGATCCCGAAATGCTGGAAGAATGGAAGTGGGAAAAGCCGTCGTCAGGGGGGACCCCCGTCTTCTCTCACCACGGAATTGTGTGCACCGGGGAAACATACAAGAAAGTCGTCAAGCTCACATTCTTCAAGGGTGCGTCGCTTGCAGATCCCGAGGGTTTGTTCAACTCGAGCCTCGAGGGAAAAACCCGTCGCGCAATCGACATTGCGCAAGCTGAGGAAATCAACGAACCGGCCTTCAAGGATTTAATTCGGGCAGCTGTCGCCGCGAATGCCTAAAGCCGCTTGGCTACTTCCTCGAGCATTACCTCGGTCGCCCCCCCGCCGATGGAGTGAATCCTCACATCGCGATACAGACGCTCGACGGCCGTTTCTGAGATATAGCCCACGCCTCCGTGGAACTGGACACAGTCGTACAGAACCTTATTGGCAACCTCGGCGACCAGCGCTTTGACCTCGGAGGTTTCCCGCACCGAATCTTCACCCTGCTCGGACAGCCAGGCGGCCCTGTAGGTGAGCTCCCTGGCCGCGTCGAGTTCGGCCTGACGCAGCGCCAATCTCTGCCGCAAACCCTGTTTCTCCCAGAGGGGCTCGCCAAAGGCGTTGCGTTCTTTGAGATAATCGACGGTGAGTTCGATCGCTTTCTGCGCCTCCCCCAGAGCCTGGCCCATAATCGCCAACCGCTCGTTCTGAAAATTCTCCATGATGTAATAAAAGCCACGATTCTCTTCACCCACCAGATGCGACTCGGGCACCCAGACATCCTCGAGGACCAACTCAGCGGTGTTGGAAGAGTGCCACCCCATTTTTTCCAGAGCACGACTCTGGGTGAACCCTTCTGTGCCCTTCTCCACCGCAAAGATGGAAACGCCGCGAGACCCCTTCACGTCGGGATTCGTCTTGGCGGCAATAAAAACCATGTCGGCAATACCCCCGTTGGTGATAAACATCTTGGTCCCATTGAGCCGAAATCCCTCGCCGTCGCGTTTGGCGGTGGACCGGATTGCGGCGACATCGGAACCCGCATCGGGCTCAGTAACACCAATGGCAGTAATCCATTCCCCGGTTGCGAACTTGGGAAGCCAATCCTTCTTTTGTTCCGGTGTTCCGAAGTTGGTCACATAGGGAGTAGCGAGGTCGGTATGGACCAAAACGGTGATAGTAAATCCACCGAAGGTGGAACGGCCCAATTCCTCTGCAAACACTACCGATGCCATTGACCCCATCCCGATGCCCCCATATTCCTCGGGAATGCGGAGACCGAAGAAGCCCAGTCGACCCATCTCGTCGAGAACATGGCGCGGTACGGACCGATCGACCTCCCACTGCTGGCCAGCGGGGACGATTTCCTTTTCGACATAATCTCGAACCCCGAGACGGATCGACTCGAGGTCCTCGTTGATATAAATCGATGTCACGCTCTCCCCCTCGACGCCAACCATGCCCGACCTGCCCGACTGTTGTAGTCGAGACCATGTACTGAGCAGAAATCGGAGGCGATCGAAGCGACTGCGCCAATTTCGAGCCCGTGCTCGATTCCAAGTCCATCGAGAAGATAGATGAGGTCCTCGGTCGCAAGGTTCCCGGTCGCCCCGGGTGCGTATGGGCAACCACCCAACCCACCCGCTGAGGTGTCCATCTGAGAAATCCCGTGTTCCAAGGCAACCATCGTGTTGGCGATCGCCTGGCCATACGTGTCGTGAAAATGGACTCCAACCTGTTTTGGACGTGCCACCTTGAGGACATGCCCCAGCAGGCTCTCCACATCAGCAGGTGTCGCCATACCTACGGTGTCTCCGAGGAAGACCGACTCAGCGCCCCACTCGAGCAGGGTCTCGACAAGGTGGGCCACCCAATCAGCGTCTTGCTCACCCTCAAACGGGCAGTGGGTAGCTGTGGAAACATAAGCCCGCGTCCCCACTCCCCGAGGAACCTCGAGCAGGACCCTGCGGATCCGATGCATCGACTCGTCCACGGTGGCATTTATGTTCTTCTGGTTGAAGGTATCCGAGGCTGCCGTAAGTACCGCGACAGTGTCGACCCCGGCAGCCATCGCGGCCTCAAAACCTTTTATGTTGGGAACCAGGCCCATCAATTCGAGTCCATCACGGTTCTTGATACCGGCGATGACATCGGCCCCATCGGCCATCTGCGGGACTGCTTTGGGATTGACGAAAGAGACCGCATCAAAACTCGTGATTCCGGTTTCCGCCAGGGCTTCAATCAGCCCGATCTTGTCTTTGGTGTCGATGAAGGCACTCAGACTCTGCAGCCCGTCACGCGACGACGACTCTGTTACTACTACCTTGGTGGGTACACCGCTCACGGCACGCCACGGTAATACCAGGGCATCGCGATAGGAGTGCACATGAGAAACCTTGAAGAGCTCAATCGTAGATTGGGTCAAATCCAGGACGAGTTGCTGGCACTTCCCGCCGACGAGTTCGCCCGCAAGAACGATCTCCAGGTTGAAAGGGACCGGCTTCGCTCCGATGCGGCCCAGTTTCAAAAGGACTTCGACCTCGACCGGCCTTCCTCCGAACTAATAGCTGAGTTGAAACAGCGACGAACCCAGTTGGTTTCGATCGCAAACAAGTACATCAACCCTGCGGGGGCCGCCGACGCCGGTTTCGGAGCCGGCGCATACAACGGCCCCGCTGATGCTTCTAGCGTCAATCGCAGCATCGATGCGGCCACGGGCAGAGGCCAGATCGAGCAACGCATCGCTCGTCTCGAAACCATCCTCCGGGACCGGGGACACCTTTGACAGAATTTCAGATCGCTGACCCCGACTACAGGGAGCGGATCACCCGCAGCTTCAATTATCAGCCGATGATGAAGACGATGGGTGTCACCCTGGTTGCCATCGAGCCAGGCCATGTTGAATTCGCTATGGACTTTGCCGAACACCTCACCCAACAGAACGGTTTTCTCCACGCCGGAGCATTAAGTACAGCCCTCGACTCGGCATGCGGATTTTCGTCCTACACCCTGATGCCGCCGGATGCCTCGATTCTGACTATCGAGAACAAGGTAAACCTCTTTCGCCCGGCGAAAACCGGGCCATTTCGAATCGTGGGCAATGTGATCAAGCCGGGCCGCACCATTATCGTCTCCGAGGGCCACGCCTATGACGCTGATGGAAAATTGGCCGCGACCATGACCGCAACCAACATGACCATCGTCGACCGGCCCGACGTGGAGATCAAATGGAAAAAGTGAATGACGGCGTATACCAAAGCGTTTCGGGATACGTCAACGCCTACATAATCGACGGCGACGACGGGGTAACGCTCATCGATACCTCCGTTCCCAAGAAGCTGGGATCAATCAGCAGCGCACTCGCCGGGATCGGACGATCACTCGCGGATATCAACGCCATCGTTATCACCCACGGCCACGACGACCACTTCGGAAGCGCCGCCGCGGTCAAGGCAGAATCCAAAGCAATCGTGGTCGCCTCCGACGTCGATGCACCCGTGATCCGGGGAGACGCCGAGCCGCAATTGCCGCCATTCATGGACAAGTACAGGTTCCTGAAACCACTCTCACGCTTCGCCCCTTCGGCCGATCCAGTCGCTGTGGACCACACAATTCGAGGAGACCAACCCGTAGATCTTGTCGCGGATCTGTCAGCTATCCAGACACCGGGTCACACCGACGGGCATATGAGCTTGATCCTCGACCGTGGTGGGGGAATCCTTTTCGTGGGTGATGCCGCTGTGGCCTCCCTGTCGGGGGCGATAAAGCGCGGCTTTATCAATGTCGCCGCCGCGGAATTTGACAACAGTCTCCGTAAAATCGCCGCTCATCAGTTTGAGACCGCATACTTCGGCCATTCCGCACCAATCAAGACGGATGCAACCGGTGCTTTCCAGAGATTCGTGGCAACGATCTAAGCCCTAGGGAGTTGGTCCTTCATCTCCGCGTAGGCCTCGATTCTCTGCACGTGGTCGGCGCCCCTATTGAGGCGATCGGCAATCTGTTGGTATGACTCTCCTTGACTGCGGAGTCGTTCGACGACCCTTTCCACCGGTCGCTTAACGGACAACTCAGATTCCTGCTGATCGGGAATATCTGATTTGTGAACGATCATCTCCAGGAATCGGGGCACCGATTCCGGCTTTTTGGCAATGCGATTCGCAACTTCGTCATCGCTCAATCCGTCGGCGCGCAGTTTGAGAATCACGGCTTCGAGTGGACGGAGGTTCTCCTTTCTAAGCATGGACTGCGTCCTTCTGATAGGGCTCAATCATGATGCACTCGCCGGGGCACTCCTCCGCCGATTCAATGGTGTCTTCAATCAGAGCATCGGGGACCCGGGCCAGGCCCCTGGAACCATCCGGAGCGTCCTCGCCATCGAAGATGGTGGTCTTCCCGAAATGTTTCGCCTCCTCTTTGACCACCCAGAGTCCGTCGTCGCGGCCCAAGAACACATCGGGAGTGATCTCCTCGCAGATTCCGTCGCCGGTACAGAGGTCCTGGTCGATCCAGACCATCAGTTTCGTTTCTTCGGCCATCCTGGGTCACCTCGGTTTAGATCTATGGCGTCAGATGCCAACTCAAGCAGGCATCTGATCAAACCCTAATGATAGGTCTGCTCTATTTCCACCGAGTCCTTCTCGGGTAGTCGATGCCCGCGGTTCTCTCGATGACATAGCCTTGGACCATGAGCAGGACCAGATCCCTGTCCACGACTACATTGGTTTGTTGAAGACAACTCCCTTTTCGGCGAGTTGTTCAACGAGCGGCACGCAATCGTCAGCGGACGGCATATCGTCAATCTCAGCTTTGATTCGCCCGGCGTTTAGCCGGTAGATGTCGTCGGCGAATACCGTACGAATTGCCTCAGCCATGTCTTGTGAGACCTGGGTCCGTTGAATCGATACCCCGGCGCCGACGTTCTTGATTGCCTGGGCATTGCCAAACTGATCAGCTCCAATCGGAACGGCCACTGACGGGGTCCCGCTTGCGAGCTGCAATAGTCGATCCCCATCCAGCATGATGGACCGACAGGTCGGCCCTGTCCATCAGCCGGTCCATTGAAACCCAGCTGGTCTTGGCAAGGCGGTCGTGTTCGATGTCTAGCTCGTACGAGGTCGACACAACCACGTAGGCTCCAGTCTCGAGCGCCGCCGATGTCGCCTCCGTATACAACTCGGGTGAGCCGAAGAGTGTCCCGAAGCTCAAAGCGACGAGTTGCAGGTCGTCGGGGAGCTCGTCGAGCCATTCGTCATCAGAGTCCGACTTGTGAACTTCGGGGCGTAAAGGATGGGAAGTGTGATGTTGGGCGGGCAGAGGCCAACCGTTGAAACTCTCCGGGGCCATGCAGAGCGAAAACGTTCGATCGTACCCGTACTCGCCGAGCAGCAACTCCAATGGTTCCAACCCGGCAATCTCTCTCAGGGTGTCGTATGTCTGCCGTCCAAGAAAGTGAAAGGATCCGGGCCTTTCGGCAGGATCAAAAGGAACAAAACCGGGCACAAATCCGCTGCGTCGGCCCGGAACCACCGCGCCCCAGGAAACCCCTCTCGCCTCGGCGGCCACCATTGAACCGGCCTCGGTTGGGTCGACCAGCACCACATCGACGGGGTCGACGGAGAGAAGGTCCATGAGGTCCTGGAGCATCACAGGTGGACCGTCCACAAACATGATCTTTTCGACCGGAGCCGTGTCCGAGTCGTCCCACTCGACCGATCCCTGGTTGTAATCAATGCCAACAGGTACCGACATGAACCCATGCTCCTCGATCGTCGGTCCGTAGCTCGCCGATGTGGCGAAGGTGACCTCGTGTCCAGCCGACTTCAACGCATTTGCCAGCGGCAGACTCGGGAAGAAATGGCCGTGGCCGGGAATGATCGGAAACAAAACTTTCAACGAACTCCTCCCTGAGATGGAAATACCATAACGCCGGGTTCAGGGCCTTTTGAAAACGGTTTGTCCGCGTCAGGCGGTGCGGGCGAGAAAGGCTTCTAGAACTTCGGTGTATCGGGAGCGGGCTTGCTCAACTGTGATCTTCTTACCGAAAGCATTCCATGCCGGAACCCAGACCCCGATGTCGGGCATGGGCCGACACAAGGCGATCGACTCAGCGTGGTCGAGCCCGACGAGTGGATCACCGCTGATCTCTCGATAGGTCTGAATGAAACGATCGGCGACCTTGTCCATGCCCAGGTATCGGATGTCCATGGAACAGAACGCAACGTCGATTTCCCGGACGGCCGTCGCCGGAGATTCCCAGTCGATGACTGCTTTCAGTTCGCCGTTGTCCCACAAAGTGTTCCCCGGCCAGAAGTCGGTGTGGCTGAACACCAGATCAGCCTCGAGCTCGAGCTGGCCGAGCATCACACGACGGCGGAGCAGGGCTTCGCCAAGGGGATGTTCGAGCATCAGTTCCGGGTTTTTCTGAATCCTCAGAATGTCTTCGCCGGCTCCAGGGAGAAATAGATCCAGGTCATCTCCTTCCAGCTTGACCTCATGAATCTTCGACAGAACCCGAGCGAGACGTTCAGCCCAGTCGAAGGGGTCCGCAGGTGTGATGTCGGCCCTGGCATCGATATACGAGATGATGATCGCTGGTTCATCAAACACACCCTCAGTATCGAGCCAGATCGGAGCCGGAGCAGGAATGTTGGCCTTTCGAGCCAGTTCAAGCGCCCGAATCTCCCGTGGGGCAACATCTTCGCCCCGCTCGGCATACCAATCGTCGTAACGGCGCAGCACCATCCGGCTACCGGGCTCGGAAAGCAGGTCGAGGGTGCAGCTGAGTCCGCCATCGATTCGACCAGCGTGATTCAGCGAAGGCGCTCCTATGGCATCTTGGACGCGAGCAAGCTGCTCTTCGGTGGGAAGTGGGGCATATTGCATAAGTTGTGGAGGTGCGGGGAGTCGAACCCCGGTCCGCTGAGCCATCGGCGATGGCATCTCCGAGTGCAGTCGTCAGCGAGTTGTCGGGAACAGGAACCCTGACAACAAGTTTTCCTGTCCGTATCCAGAATTGATCTTTACCTCACCGTCCTGGACCCGGTGGGGTGCATCCCGACAAACGACGCCCGACCCCGATCGTGCGGGAACCGATCGGGCGGACGAGCTACTTAATTAGGCAGCCAGTGCGAAATTATCTTCGGCACTTATTGGTTTTTCCGGTTTGGTAACGAGGTCCCGGAGACCCCGACTCGCTTCCACCGCTTCAACACTCAACGTCGAAACCGTTTCACCCCCATTATCCGGGGACATACCTAGTTTAATCGCCACGTCGGACCTAAAACCGAGGAAATCAACCGCGTCTCCCTAGGGAACGCTGGATCTCCCGATCGTGTTCCCGTTCTTTGAGAGCCTGACGCTTGTCGACCGTCGAACGACCCTTGGCGAGACCCAACTCGACCTTTGCCTTGCCATCCTTGAAATAGACCTGGAGCGGGACCAGAGTCAGCCCCTTCTCCGCCAACTGGCCGGCTATCCGGTCTATTTCACGTCGGTGTAATAAGAGCTTTCGCTCCCGTTCGGTGTCATGGCCGCCATCGCGGGAGAACTCATGCGGCCCGATATACGCGCCGGTGAGATAAGCCTCACCGTTGACGATGTGGGCGTACGAATCCTTGAGGTCCATCTTCCCGTCACGCATCGATTTCACCTCGGAACCCACGAGGACCAAACCTGCCTCGAGCGTGTCGACCACCGAGTAGTTTCGACGCGCACGACGATTGGTAGCAACGACTTTGATTCGCTCGGCCTCACCCGAGCTGGCCATCAGATTCCTCCGGGAATGTCCGCACCCACACCGTCGGCATCACGGAGATATCGGCTCAGACCAAGCAATGAACCGACCACTCCGGCCACCGCACCGAAGATGAGGAAAAGGATTCCCCATTGGAAGAAGAAGCGGTTGGAGACGTCCAGCTTGAACAGGGCAAATGTCTCCGTGGCTTTGGCAAGGCGCGACGAACCAAGCCACACGACAAACACGGCGAGAGCAGCTCCGAACACACCCTCGATCATCCCCTCCAATAGGAAGGGTACGCGAATAAACCAGTTGGAGGCCCCAACCAATTTCATTACCGCTACCTCGTCACGCCGGGCGTAGATAGCAAGACGAATGGTATTGGCAATCAGGACCACGGCGGACAATCCAAGGACGATGGCCATGCCCAAACCCAAGACGTTGAGCACGTTGGACAGATTCTCAAGCTGTTCGATCTCCTCGGCGGCGGTATTCACCCGTCGAACCACTTGGCTCTGCTGTTCCAACCGGAATTTCACTGACTGGTAAAAGGCGATATCGACCAATTCGATACGGAGCGACGCCGGGAGAATTGTCGGATCGATGTCAAGTAGTTCATCCTGACCCTCAAAGATTTGCTGGAATTCAATCCAGGCCTCGTTCTTATCGACATAGCGAACTGGAGGTTTGACCTCTTCCCAGGATTCAACTTCTGCCTGGAGCTGGGCATGAGCGCCGGGGGGAACGCCTGCTGCGCCTTCGTCTTTGAGGAAGGCGATGACGTGGACACCGTCCTGCCAGGCAAGAGTGTTGATCCGTAGAACCTCGTTGACTACCAGAGCCCCGAAAGCAAGAGATAGAGAGATGAACACCGCAAGGACAGCACCAGCCACCACCAGGGCGTTGCGACGGAGGTTGATGAGGGCCTCTTTGACCAGGAAGAAGAATCGACTCATTCTTCAGGGCTCTGCTCGTAGCGTCCGGTCGCCTCGTCACGCATGACCTGGCCCGACTCGAGGGCAACCACACGCCTCTGCATCGCGTCGACGATGGCGTGATCGTGGGTCGCCATAACAATGGTCGTGCCGGTTCGGTTGATCCGATCGAGGAGTTTCATGATCCCAACCGAAGTCTTCGGATCGAGGTTTCCGGTGGGCTCATCACAAAGCATGATCGGGGGACGGTTAACGAAAGAGCGAGCTACCGAAACACGTTGTTGCTCGCCTCCAGAAAGTTGACGGGGATATCGCGCAACCTTGTCGGCGAGGCCAACCAGATCTAGTACCTGTTCCACCTGAGGTTTGATCGCAGATGAGGGGCGGCCCAATACTTCGAGGGCGAAAGCGACATTTTCGCCCACCGTTTTGTTTGGGAGCAGTTTGTAGTCCTGGAATACCGTCCCGACACTCCGGCGGAGGTAGGGAATCTTCCACTTCGGGAGGGTCGTGATGTCTTTCCCAGCCACGTAAATCGTACCCCTGGTGACTGGTTCGTCGCGGAGCATGAGCCGAATCAACGTCGACTTGCCCGAACCGGAAGCACCCACGAGGAAGACAAACTCCCCCTTTTGAATGTCGAGGGATACGTCGTTGGCGGCGACGGTGCCGCCTTCGTAGACCTTGGTGACGTTTTCTAGTCGAATCATGAGAATGAAATCATGGTGTAGGAGAAGTCTCGCAGAAGCAGTAGCGGTAACAGCGGACTCCAAGAACGCTAACCGTTAGGACTGAGTTAGCTGGAATTATCGGTCGCCTCAAATTGGGCACGCCTCCAACGCAGATAGGCCTCGACGAATGGCATCACATCGCCATCGATGACCCCTTGGATGTTGCCAACCTCATAATCGGTCCGGAGGTCCTTCACCATTTGGTAGGGCTGCATGACATAACTGCGAATCTGGCGTCCCCAGGCCGCCTCACCCTTGTCACCCCTGATCTCGTTGAGATGGGCCAGACGGTCGACACGTTGCCGCTCGGCAAGCTTGGACTGAAGCATGGCCATTGCGCGCGCCTTGTTCTGTAGTTGGGACCGTTCGTTTTGACACTGGACCACGATGTTTGTGGGGATGTGAGTTATCCGGACTGCCGAGTCGGTGGTGTTTACGTGTTGTCCACCAGCACCCTGGGAGCGGTAGGTGTCAACCCGGATGTCATCCTCGTTGATCTCGACATCGGCCTGGTCGCCCAGATCCGGAACCACATCGACGCCGGCGAAGGAAGTTTGCCGACGAGAAGCGGAATCGAAAGGGCTAATTCTCACGAGACGATGGACTCCTCGTTCAGATTCCAGGGTCCCGTATGCTCGATCACCCTTGACCGAGAATGTCGCCGACTTGATCCCTGCCTCTTCGCCCCCTGTTACCTCTTCAACTTTCACTGAGAAGCCGGAGTCGGAAAGAAAGCGTTGGTACATCCGGGCGAGCATTTCGGCCCAGTCCTGGGCATCTACTCCGCCGGCTCCGGCATGGACACTGAGAATGGCATCGGCATCGTCGTATTCGTCGAAGAACAGCGACTCCAACTCGAGCCCATCAAGTTCGGCGGCGACCTCCTCCAATTGGCCGAGCGCCTCGGTTTTCGAAACGGCGTCGTCGGCTTCATCGGCCAACTCAAGGAGGACTTCGGCGTCGTCGATTATGGAACCGAGGCCGTCGACCTTGTCAAAGAGTCCCTCGTAACGGGCCAGGCGTTGCGACACCTGTCTGGCCTTGTCAGGATCGTCCCAGAGGTCGGCGGAGCCCGCTTGATCGCGGAGCTCAGCGAGTTCTGATGCCTTAGTGTCGAGGTCGAGAAATCCCCTGGCCTCATCGAGGCGTTTCCGCAACTCGGCGGCAAAGGCCTCAGGATCTGTGATTTCGCTCATTGTGATGCGATGCGGGCCGCCCCCGCGCTATGCGTTTTCCAGTAGGAGATGGCACTTTTTGTACTTCTTACCGGATCCGCAGTAGCAGGGTTCGTTACGACCGATCTTGTCGGACACTGCCTGCTTCTGCTTTTTGGGGCCGGTGGAGTTGGCCTCGACTCGATTGGGTTGCGACTGTGGTTGGGCGATCTCGACCCTGAAGAGATATCTGATGGCGTCGTTCTTGATCGAATCGACCATATCGCTAAACATGTCGTAACCCTCACGCTGATATTCGGTGAGAGGATCACGTTGACCCATGGCTCGAAGCCCGATACCAGCTCGGAGGTAGTCCATCTCGGACAGGTGCTCCCGCCATTTGTTGTCGATGACTGAGAGCATCACCGACTTCTCGAGCTGGACCATAGTTTCGGGGCCGAACTCAGCCCGACGGGAGGAGAAGAACTCATGGGCGTCCTCGACAACATTGGCCCGTACGGTTTCGTACGAATCTCCCTCCGCCGATTCCTGAGTTACTTTTGAAGGGAAGTATTGGGCAAGTTCGAGTTGGAATGCATCCCAATCCCACTGGGCCTTGGGGATTCCCCCGCCGAAGTGGGACTCCACCAAATCGGACATGATCTCGTCGATCCAATCGACGACCAGGTCTTCTCCTGCCGTTCCCTCGAGAATTGCCTCCCGCCACTCGTATATCACTTCACGCTGACGGTTCATGACCTCGTCGTATTTGAGGACGTTCTTTCGAATTTCGAAGTTCTGGGATTCAACCTGTCGTTGCGCCCGCTCGATGGACTTGGAAACCATTTTGGCTTCCAGAGGCTGGTCTTCCGGGAGCTTGAGCCGATCCATCACAGACGTCACCCACTCCCCTTGGAATCGTCGCATCAGCTCATCTTCAAGAGACAGATAGAAACGTGACTCCCCCGGGTCACCTTGCCGCCCGCTCCGACCACGCAACTGGTTGTCGATCCGGCGGGACTCATGACGCTCGGTGCCAACGACATAGAGGCCACCGGCCTCAAGGACCTTTTGTTTGTTTGGTGCAATCTGCTCGGCGTACTCGGCGATCAACTTCGTCTCAAGTTCTTCATACGACGGATCGTCGGGCAGAACTCCTTGCCGTTTCAGCTCAGCCTTGGCCATACCTTCGGGGTTGCCCCCGAGCATGATGTCAACCCCGCGACCGGCCATGTTGGTAGCGACAGTCACCGCTGCTGGGCGACCTGCCTGTGCGATGATTTCCGCCTCCCGGGCATGCTGTTTCGCATTTAGAACTTCATGTTTGACCCCGGCTTTGTCGAGGGCACGGGACAGCTTCTCAGAGCGTTCAATTGAAACTGTTCCCAGGAGCACGGGTTGGGACTTGGTATTGCGCTCTGCAATATCTGCGATCAGGGCGCTGTACTTGCCCTCTTCGGTCTTGTAAACGAGGTCGCCTTCATCGGCACGGGCAATCGGTTGGTTGGTAGGAATGGTGGCCACTTCCAGGCTATAAATCTGAGCCAGTTCGGCGGCTTCTGTCTCAGCGGTCCCGGTCATTCCCGCCAGCTTCTCGTAGAGCCGGAAGTAGTTTTGGAGTGTGATCGTGGCGAGGGTTTGGTTCTCCTCTTTGATGTTGACGCCCTCTTTGGCCTCAATTGCCTGGTGGAGACCTTCGGAGTAACGACGACCCTCGAGTACCCGCCCGGTGAACTCGTCGACGATTTTGACTTCGCCATGGTCGATCAGGTAGGCGTCGTCGAGCAGATATAACTCTTTCGCCTTCAAAGCCGCCTCAAGATGGTGGACAAAGTCGACAGCCGCATGATCAAAAAGATTCTCGATCCCGAGGATCTGTTCAACCCGGGTGACACCGTCCTCGGTGGTGAGCACCTGACGCTTGCGCTCGTCGACCTCGTAGTGGACGTCTTTCTGGAGACGGCTGACAATCTTGGCGAAGTCGCGGTACCACTTGGCGCTGTCGGAGAGCTTCCCCGAAATGATGAGTGGGGTCCGGGCTTCGTCGATGAGAATCGAATCGACCTCATCAACAATCGCGTAGGGATGTCCTCTTTGGACCCTTGAAGCCGCAGACATCGCCATATTGTCGCGGAGATAGTCGAACCCGAACTCGTTGTTGGTCCCGTGAGTGATATCAGCGGCATAGGCAGGATGACGTGCTGACGGGTCGTCACCGTTTTGGATAATCCCGATGGTGAGCCCGAGAAAGCGATGGATTCCACCCATCCACTCAGCGTCACGAGAGGCCAGGTAATCGTTCACCGTGACCATGTGAACGCCCTTCCCGTTGAGGGCATTGAGATAGGCAGGCATGGTCGAGACCAGAGTCTTACCTTCCCCGGTCCTCATTTCAGCAACCATGCCCTTATGGAGGGCGGCGGCACCGACAATCTGAACGTCGTAGTGGCGCTGGCCGAGGACGCGTTTAGCGGCCTCGCGGACCGTGGCGAATGCCTCGACCTGAATGTCTTCTAGCGGGGCCCCGTTTGCAATTCTATCTTTGAATTCGACGGTTTTAGCGGCGAGTTCGTTGTCGCTGAGGGCCTCGAACTGGGATTCGACTTCGTTGACCGCTACCGCGACGGTCTGAAATTCCTTGAGAGTTTTGCCCTCGCCGACGCGGAGGACTTTAGAGAAGAGTGGCATTAGACCCCTATGGTACTAACGCCTCCAATTAGTGACAGGTCTGCAGATGGGGAGGGCCGGTCACCCGGGTCCGATCATGCCTTCGCGTTGCGCCCAACTCACGGCTTCGAACCGCGAATTCATTCCAAGTTTGTCGAGCACGTTGCGAACATGGTTGCGAACGGTGTTCTCCGAGATATAGAGCTGGCCCGCAATCTCCCGGGATGTGTTCCCTCTGGCGACCAGGGTCAACACTTCGAGTTCCCGGCCGGTCAATTCCGGTTGTCGGGTCATTGTCGC
>JBBKXI010000007.1:0-22332 GCA_037969415.1 Acidimicrobiia bacterium
CTTCAAACAACCGTGGGGACCAGACCCCCACCCTCCCCCGACTCCGTCGGGGTACTCCCTCCAGATGGAGGGAGAGAAAGCCATCTAAGAGCCGTCAGGCGCGGGATTCGGCGCGTCCGAAGCACGTGCTAACCGTTTTCTAGGAAACCTAGAAGTTTTTGCGATTTGTCGGGGTGGCGGAGCTTGGCCAAGGCTTTGGTCTCCAGTTGGCGGATCCGTTCCCTGGTCACTTTGAAATGGGCGCCGACCTCCTCCAGGGTTCGTAGCCGGCCATCAGCCAAACCAAAACGCATGATCAAGATCTCGCGTTCGCGGGGACTGAGCCCTTCCAACGCTTCGGCTAGTTGATCTTGAAGCGACGCATAGGTCGCTTGATCAACCGGGACTTCCGCATCGAGGTCCTCGACAAGGTCGCCGAGAGTGCCGTCAGCGTCTTCTCCTACCGGCGTCTCCAACGACACAGTGTCCTGAGCGATGGTCTGCAACTCGGAGACCCGGGCCACATCCAGGTCCAGTTCTGCGGCAAGTTCTTCATCGGTCGGGTCCCGGCCCAACTGTTGGGTGAGCTCTCGTTTCGCCCGGGTCAACTGATTAACCGCATCGAGGACGTGAATCGGCATTCGGATGGTGCGGGCCTGATCAGCGATGGCCCGAGAAATCGCCTGACGGATCCACCAGGTGGCGTAAGTGGAGAATTTGAAACCCCTCCGGTAATCAAAACGTTCGACGGCCCGGATCAGACCGACATTGCCTTCCTGGATTAGATCCAGCAAGGCCATGCCCCGACCGGCATAGCGCCGAGCGGTTGCGACGACGAGCCTGAGATTGGATTGCACCAGGGAGGCGTGGGCCTCTTCACCGCGACGTCGCTCAATTCGCAACATCGCTTGGTCCTCAGCAGATTGATCTTCCTCACTTTCGAGACGGGATAGCGCTCGCTTGCCCGCTTCGATTTGCATGGCCAACTCGACTTCTTGTTGCGCTGTGAGCAGTTGGTATCGCCCGATCTCGTTGAGATACAGGCGGACCGGGTCGGAAACCATGGTGGAGCCGACCGCGGCAAACTCTTCAACAGCCCCCGGGCCCTCTTCAGTGAGCTTGACTTTGGCGGCCCTGAGCGCCTCGGCGGCCCGATCGAACGCTTCGCCCGATGCTTCGGCGTCCTCAAGCTCTTGTTGCACTTCGGCCATGGTCAAAAAGCCGCGCTGGCGGCCCCGTTTGATCAGACGATCGATAACCGGTTTGAGTGGTTCGCTCACAATTCCTGGGAAGTTCGCTTTTGTTGTTGTAAAGCTATCAACTCGCGGAGGGCGTTGGAATGGGGTTCGCTGCCAGGGTCCAATTCGGCGATCTCAGCTTCCAGCCGATCGATTTCAGACTCCATCCGCCGCACTCGCATTCCTAGCAAGATGTCGGCCCCATCCGGCAATGGCCGTCGATCCATCGCCAAACTACGCAGCAGATCGGCGACATCAGGCTCATTCACGGCGTTGATGTCGATCGCCGACCCCTCTTTGGCGTTGGCAAATTGTTCAGCTATCGCCGAGAAGGCGGTTTGAAGGCGGGGGTCCGAGAAATCGTCAACGGACAGCTCCCACAGGTCGGCAGGAGAAGCAAGGGCAACCCGAAGCAACTCTTTCTCATTCCGGGGCAGCGGCCGTTCCGCAAGATCGCCACCATCGACGGTTGACCTGCGACCGGGGCGTATTGATCGTTCGACCGTATCGAGGTCAACTCCGACCTCACGGGCAACGAAGCGGGAATACTCCCGACGAGCGATGTCGTCTTTAAGTCTTCTCAGCTGGTTGGAGGCGGCATGGAGCGCACGGGCGCGCCCTTCCGGGCCGGAGAGATCGAACTTGGATATCTCGTGACGAAGCCGAAATTCCATGAGCGGTGTCGCGTCAGCCACTGCTCCCGCGAGTTCTGCACCTCTCCCATCTTGGACCAGATCAGCCGGGTCGAGCCCATCGGGCATCAAGGCAACCCGGAGATCGATATCGAGACGGAATGGGGATTCGAGCTCATCCCCTCGCAAGGCTGCTTTAGAACCTGCAGCATCGGAGTCAAAGGCGAGCACCACCTTTTCAGTGAATCGTCGGAGCAGATCGAAGTGTCCGTCGCCGAGAGCGGTGCCGCAGGTGGCCACGGCAGTCTCCACGCCAGCCAGGTGCATGGCGATCACATCTGTGTATCCCTCCACAATCACGCCCTGGTTTGCCGCTGCCATCGCGGTTCGAGCCCGGTCGAGTCCGTACAGCAATCGGGACTTCTGATAGACAATCGAATCGGGCGAGTTCACATATTTGGCATCGGGATTGTTGGTGTGTTCCCTCTCAACCCCTAACACCTGACGCCCGCCAAAACCCACCGGGTCGCCCCGGAGATCATGGATGGGGAACATGAGCCGCCCCCGGAAGAAGTCGTAAAGGCCCCGCTGGCCCTTTCGGCTCAATCCGGCGTCGACGAGTGCCTGATCCTCCAGGCCCGATGCCTTCAGCTCCTTACTCAAGGTATCCCAATCGGTTCCGGCGAACCCAATCCGCCACTTCTCGATTACTTCCTTGTCATAACCGCGGCCCCGGAGGTAGGCCCGCGCCGGACCCGCGTCGTCGGCAGACTTCAGACGGTTGTGATAAACATCGATTGCCTGGCGAATAGCTTCGACGGCGGCACCACGCTTTCCCCGTCGTTTCGCATCTCCGGGATCTTTGGTGAGGGTCACTCCCGCCTTGCGAGCAAGCAGATCGAGCGACTCGGCAAAGTCGAGACCCTGGGTCTCCTGAACAAAACTGAAGAGATCACCGCCTTTTCCACACCCGAAACAGTGATAGAGACCCCGGGCCCGATCGATCGACATCGATGGAGTCTTCTCTTCGTGGAAAGGGCAGACGGCCATGTAGGTTCGGCCCGACTTTTTTACTTTGGTCACCTCGGAGATGAGATCAACCAAATCGACGGTCTCTCTTATCTGATCGATATCTGCGCGTTCTGCCATCAGCGGCAGATCATAAGGAGTCGGGAGGGGTTTACGGCCGGGTGGCTACGAATGGGCCGTTCAGAATCATGAGAGCTTCTCAGCGAGGTATGCCTCGACACGGTCGATTCCGATCCGTTCTTGGGCCATGGAATCCCGATCCCGAACAGTTACAGCGTTATCGTCCAATGTTTCGAAATCGACCGTGACGCAATATGGCGTCCCAATCTCGTCCTGGCGGCGGTATCTCTTCCCGATCGATTGAGTCACATCGAGTTCAGCCATCCATCGCTTGCGCAGGTCGGCAATCAGTTTCTCAGCTGGTTCGATCAACTCGGCCTTCTTGGACAATGGAAGAACCGCCACTTTGTACGGTGCAAGTCGATGGTGGAGACGGAGAACCGTGCGGGTGTCGTCCTTGACCTCTTCTTCTGAGTAAGCGTCGATAAGGAAGGCGAACGTTGTCCGGGTCGCCCCGGCCGCCGGTTCGATGACATGAGGGAAGAATCGCTCGTTGCTCTCCTGGTCGAAATATCGCAGGTCCTGGCCGGAATGTTCGGAATGCTGTTTCAGATCGAAATCAGTCCGGTTGGCGATGCCCTCCAGCTCGTCCCAACCCCAGGGAAACTTGTACTCAATGTCGACGGTGCCTGTTGAATAGTGGCTGAGCTCATCGTCCGTGTGGGGCCGGATCATCAGGTTCTCCGGAGTCATTCCAAGATCGAGATACCACTGAAATCGTTGGTCTTGCCAGTACTGGAACCATTCGGGGCTCTCGTCGGGGAGACAGAAGAATTCCATTTCCATCTGCTCGAACTCCCGGGTCCGGAAGACAAATTGTCCGGGGGTGATTTCATTGCGGAACGACTTGCCCACCTGAGCAATCCCGAATGGAAGCTTGAGCCGATTGGTTCGGCGTACGTTTTCAAAGTTGGTGAAGATCCCCTGCGCAGTCTCCGGACGGAGATACACCATATTTTCCTCGGTGTCGATCGGGCCCATGTGGGTCCGAAACATGAGGTTGAAATTGCGCGGATCGGTAAAGGTTCCGGTCTTGCCGCAGGTAGGGCATTTATTGACATCCTCGAGTTTGTCGAGCCGAAACCGCCCGTTGCAGTTAGTGCACTCGACCATCGGGTCGGTAAAGACTTCTTCATGGCCCGACGCCTGCCACACCTGGCGGGCTTGGAGGATCGCCGAGTCGAGGCCCACGACGTCGGAACGCTCCTGGACCATGGCGCGCCACCACTCGTCCTTGACGTTTCTGAGAAGTTCCACACCCAAAGGCCCGTAGTCATAAGCGGAGCGGATACCTCCATAGATCTCGCTGGCCTGGAAGACAAAGCCCCGGTTTTTGGCGAGTGTCGAAATGGTGTCGAGTGATACGTCAGTCATGTGTGGAGAGGAACGGTGGCTTAGTTGGGCTGGTTAGTCAACCTGGACGGCGTCCTCGGCACCGCCAAATCGCCGTTCCCTGGCCTGATATTCCACAACTGCATCGACCAGGGCATGCCGATCGAAGTCGGGCCAGAGAATCCCCGGAAAGTAAAACTCTGCGTAAGCAGATTGCCAGAGGAGAAAGTTTGAGATTCGATGCTCTCCCGATGAGCGGATCACCAAATCGACGTCGGGCATGTCCGGTAGATAGAAACGACTTGAGAGGTCGGCCTCGTCGATGGTGTCGGGGTCGATGGTGCCAGCGATGGCTTCCCGGACCAGACGACGGGCGGCATCTACGATTTCACGGCGACTTCCGTAATTGAAAGCAAAAACCAGGTTGAGATTGCTGTTATCGGCCGTCAGTTCCTGGGCCTCAGCCATGTGTGCCCTGTTTCGGTCCGGGATTCGGGGATCGCCCATGTCGCCTGCGAAGAGCATCCGAACGCCCTGTTCATCGAGGTCGTTACGTCGTCTGGTCAGCAGGTCCTCGTTGAACCACATCAAAAACTCGACTTCGTCTTCTGATCGGTTCCAATTCTCGGTGGAAAAGGTGAACGCTGTTATCCACCGCACACCCATGGCAAGGGCCCCCTCAACCGTGTCGAACAAGGCCGCCTCTCCGGCCAGATGCCCCGCGGTCCGGGGCAGGCCCCGCTGGTTGGCCCAACGCCCGTTGCCATCGAGGATCAAACCTATGTGTGCCGGCACCCGCTTCATATCGACCTGACTCAAATCGAGCGTCATTCGATGACTGCCATCGTGGAGAGCTTTCGATCGAGGTGATACTCCACAAAGCGATGAGCGATACCCATTGCTTCACCGGAAAGGGTCGGATCGGCTTTGGGTAGGGACATCAATTCGGCGCGAGCCAAAACGTCGAGGTAGGTAGTTACCCCGCTCCGAAGCCGCATTCCACCGTCCGATTGGCATGTTGAGCAGAGGACACCACCAGCAGCGAATGAGAAGCGACTCAACTCCTCGGGTCGGCCACAGGTGGCACATGCCGACAGCGCGGGTGCGACCCCGACTACATCGGCCAGTTTGAGCAGGAAGCTTGTTATCAAGTCGCTTGAGTAGAGGCCGGCGTCGAGAGCCTTCAGACCCCGCTGAAGGAGGAGAAAGAGGCGTATCGAGGTTTCGTCCTCCTGTGCGACTGCATCAACGGCCTCGACCATTATCCCGGCGGCCACCACCGAGTTGAGATCATGGCGTAGTTTCGCAAAGGGTTCGACGATGGCGACCTGCGTGATGGTGTCGAGGTTGCGACCCTCGTACAGGACCAGATCAACGTGCGTGAACGGTTCGAGGCGCCCACCGAAGCGGCTTTTTGTCTTCCTGACCCCCTTGGCCACCGTTCGAATCTTCCCGTTGTTTGGGCTGATCAACACCACCACACGATCCGCATCACCAAACGGGTATGAACGGAGGACTATCGCCTGGTCGTGTCGTATTGCCACGACCAGAGGATAACGCCGGCGAAGCAAACGCTCGGTGACTCCCCCTCCGGATACGAAGTCGAATGGAGGGGGTGGCCGTTGCGAGAAGCAACGGCCGGGGGTGGACGGTGGAAACCACGCGTACTGATCAATGTTGGTGTCAAGGCCCACCCTCCCCGCCAACTCCGTCGGCGGTACTCCCTCCTGAAGGAGGGAGAGAAGAGCCCGACCATCAGACTTCAGCGATAAGGCAAGACCCGAAACTGTATAGTCACCACCATGGCTGATCTCCTCACTGACAACGAAATTGCCGATTTTCTCGAGGCCAATCCCGGGTGGGAGAAGAACGGCGGGGAGATCACCCGGACATTCGAGTTCGAAGACTTCAACGAGTCTCTCGGTTTCGTAACCAGGGTCGGACTGAAAGCGGAGCGGGTGTTTCACCATCCCGATATTGACATCCGTTGGAACAAGGTGACGCTCACATTGTCGACTCACTCCGAAGGCGGGTTGACCGGGATGGATGTCGAACTCGCCGGATTCTGCGACGCTATTGCCTAACGGCGTGTCGCTAAATATCGAAGCCGAAACGATCGAGGATCTGGGCCCGGGTCTGCCAGTCCTTTTCGACGACCACGTGAAGGGCAAGATTCACCTTGGTCCCGAAAAGGGTCTCCAACTCCTCTCGGGCCTCGGTACCAGCCACCTGAAGCAGTGATCCGCCTTTCCCGATAATGATCCCCTTCTGACTGCTCCGCTCCACGATGACATCCGCAGCAATATCCAATAACCCGTTCTCGCGCTGTTCGAGATCTTCCACCCGAACAACCAATGAATGAGGCAACTCGTCACGAAGGCGATCGAGAAACTTCTCTCTCACTATCTCGGAGATGACCATCGATTCGGGCTGGTCGGTCACCATGCCTTCCGGGTAATAGCGGGGACCGTCGGGAAGCCGGGAAACAATCTCATCGACGAGCGCCTCGACACCTACCCCATCCTGAGCCGAAAGAGGCACATACGCGGCGAAATCCCAATTACCCGCCAGGGCCAGTTGATCGGCGATCTCGCCTTTGCTCGCCTTATCAGTCTTGTTCACACAAAGAATGACCGTCGATCGTGCGTTCGACAACCGGTCGGCAATGAGCCGATCTCCCGGCCCGATCGGTGCGGTTCCATCAATTAGGAAAACAACTACATCAGCCCCGGCAAGGGTCCCGTAGACCATTGAATTGAGACGATTCCCGAGTTCGGTTTTCGGCTTGTGTAAGCCGGGGGTATCGACAAGGACAATTTGATAGTCCGGCGCCGATGGATCCGGGCCGGTGACGATGCCCCTGATCGTATTTCGAGTGGTCTGGGGGCGAGACGATGTGATGGCCACCTTGGAACCAACCAGGGTGTTGACCAAGGTGGACTTGCCCACGTTCGGCCGACCGACGACAGCAACAAATCCGGATTTCATCGGGTCTCCGCAGGGGACACCCGAGCCACGGCAAGATCGACGACACGGCGACCCTGCATCCGAACTACCGTAAAATTGAGGTCGCCCACCTGGAACTCTTCGCCCTCTTCGGGAACCCGTTCGGCGATCCCTAGAACCAAGCCACCCACGGTGTCCCATTCGTCGTCCGGTAGCTCGACATCGAGTTCATCGGCAAGATCCTCGACCGACATCCTGGCATCCACCGCCCAACGGTCGGTGCCTATCGGTGCGAAGTAGATCTCCTCTTCATCGGTCTCGTCGGCGATCTCGCCTACGAGTTCCTCTAGAAGATCCTCGATAGTGATCAAACCTGTGATGTCGCCGTATTCGTCGATCACGATCATCTGATGAACATGAGACGCCCGCATTTCGGAAAGCAAAGTGGAGGCAAGCTTGTTTTCGGGAACGAAGTCAACAGCACGCATCACCTCAGAAATCTCCGTCGGACGATTTTCGCCTGCAAACATCGGAAGTAAGTCTTTGACAATCACCAGACCCACAACGTCGCCATTGTTGGCGACCGGAATCCGTGAATAGCCCTCTTGAGTGGACAGAGCGACCAGGTCCTCAATGGAAGCTGCGAGGTCGATTGTCACCATGTCGGGACGCGGAGTCATCGCCTCACGAACCAGAGTCTCGGAGAACCCGAGCACCGAATCGATCAGCTCGCGCTCCTGCTCATCGGCTTCGTCGTCTTCTTCGTCAGGTTCTTCGGAATCATCCTCAACCTCGGGCTCGGCAATGAGGTCGTTGGCCCAGCCACCAAGGGAAATTGACAGAGAAAGAGCCGTCGCGGACCGGTAAGCAATCGGTCCTGGAGCGGCCCGGCCCAGACGTCGGGGCAACAGGTCGCCAGCCAGAAACACGACAAGCCCGACCACAATCCCCCGCCACAACGCGTCCATCAGGTCGAGACCATTGCTAATCGCGACGACGCCGAAGCTGGCGCTGACCACCAGGAGAGCCGAACCGACCACACCGACGGCAGGTGCTAGGACTTCACGGTTCTCCAGAAGAACGGCGACCTTGGACGCTCCTGAAATCCCTTCCGACGCGTCCCTGAGTGCATCGGCCCGGGGCACCCGAGTGATAGCTGTACCGGCGGCCCTCAGCCATCCGGCCAGTAGCAGCAATACGCCCCCACTCAGGAAAAGCCACGCGGTCATCGTCGTTCAACCCCAACTTTGGCGAGAAGGTCGCGCTCTCGTCCCTCCATCAGCTCCGCATCGTCATCGTTCTGGTGGTCGTATCCGAGGAGGTGAAGGAGGCCGTGCACAACCATCAAGGAAAGCTCGTTTTCGAACGAGACTTCGAAATCCTCGGCCTGACTTCGAATGTAGGTGGGAGCAATTATCACGTCGCCGAGAAGCAAAGGTGGCGCATTCGAATCGCGATCGGGCACAACTCCAGGCTTCAGGTCTTCGACCGGAAACGCCAACACATCGGTTGGGCCGACCCGGTCTAGAAAACGCTTGTTGTAGGCGACCATTTCATCGTCACTGACCAGAAGAAATGTCGCCTCGGAATCATCGGGATAGCTCTCCTCGGCCAGAACTAGCTCGGCGAGATTCCGTACCCCAGCAAGATCTACATTTTCGCCCTGTTCGTCCGCAACAAAAACGCTCATCGGACAAAAAGGGACGTGGGTTTTCGACTTAAGTCGTCGTCCACTTCAGGAGCCTGGGAAGTTGGGGTATGCAATACGCTGATGATAATGCCCCACCAATGATTCCAGAAAGGCTGCCCGGATCTTGGTGATGTCAGACAGTGTCAGGGGTGATTCATTCAGTTGTCCGTCGTCGATCTTCTCGTTGACCACCCGATCGACAACTTTCTCGATTGCAACCGGGATTGGCTCTTCGGTCTGGAACACCGCACGACACGCGGCTTCGAGACTGTCCGCGAGCATGACAATTGCAGATTCCGCCGTCCTCGGCTTGTGCCCGATATGGCGGAAGTCGGCGGGATCGATGTCGCCCGTCGACTCAGACTTGGCTTTCTCGTAGAAATAGCGCATGACACCATCGCCGTGATGACTGACGATCCCCGTGGCGACGTCAGTCGGGATCTTGTACTCCTTGGCGAGGGCAACCCCATCGGTCACATGAGCACGAATGATTTGAGCCGACTCCTTGGGGGTTATGAAGTCGTGGGGATTGGTCATACCAAATTGGTTCTCGATGAAAAAGGTGGGGTTCTCGGTCTTTCCGAGGTCGTGGTAGTAAGCCATGGCCCGGGCGAGCAGGGCGTTGGCGTCGATGGAACGCGCCGCAGCATGTGCCAGTGTTCCAACCATCAGCGAGTGGTTGAAAGTACCGAAGGCTTTCTCCTGGAGAAGTTGCAGCGCCTCATGGTTGCGGTCGGTGAGATCGAGCAGACTCAGGGTGGTCGTGATATCAAACGCAGACTCGAAGAACTGCAAGGCGGCCAGGCCGACGAGCGATGCAACGATCGACACCCCAAACGCCCACGCGGCAGATAGCCCGACAACCGACCACACCTGGTCTGTGGGCCCTACTTGGAAAAACCACGCCGTAGCGGCGGCTGCAACGGCGGCCGACATGGACGAGAAGACCACGGCATTTCGGAACCGCCCCCGACTGCTCACGGACGAGACGAAGGGTATCGGTGCCATGGTGGCGAGCACCGCATAGACAGTCACTCCGACATCGCGGGTCCCCACTGCCGTGATCACGCCGACGGCGAGGGCCATGAGGACGGCGATTCGGGAGTCAAACAGAACTGCTGTGACAAATCCGAAAGCCACCGCCGGGAGGATGTACCAGGAGGTACTGGGTTGGGCGATCACCGTTCCTCGAACCGCCGCCGCCGCAATCACGATCAAGATGCCGAGCAGCGCAACCATCCGGGGGCGGGACCAAAACTCAGGACGGAATGTCGCGAGGTAGAGGCCGAGAATTCCTATCAAAACTGCGACGACCGCCAGGAGCCCACCTTCTTGTTTCGCCTCGGTTACCGCCGAGTTGGTGGCACTGATGGCGTCGATATCGAGTTGGGTGAGAACCGCACCCTCGGCCGCAATAGTTTGGCCCGCTGTGTATTGCACCTCAACGACGGGAATGGCCTCGGCAGCTTCGGTTTGAAGACGCTCGGTTTCGACGGAATCGATCCGTCTATTGGGAAGTATCAACGTTGCGATAACTTCGCCTGCTGCATCGCTTGCTTCTCGATCGATGCTGGTGCCATCGACGTAAACAATCGCCGGTGGGCTGGTGCGGGCTCTGAGTCGCACGGCACTCACACCATCGTTCTCGATCCCCTGGAAAAAGTCCTGCGAAATGCGACCGGTAACTTGTTGTTCGACGGTGATCAAATGAACGGGAAGACCCAGGGCCACACGGACAACGTCGTCGGCCGCAATTGCAACCAAGGTTGAAGTCGCCTCGGGGGCCAATTGATGGGTCCCGCTGACTCTGTTGGCTACGTCATCGAGGGGGTTGAGATTTGGCCCAAATCCGACCACAGCGGCCAAACAGGGTTCCTCGCTGGCCGGGCACTCGACCAATTCGACAGGTCCAGCCTCGCCTACCGCAAATCCCACCGGAACGTCAGCATCGTCCGTGTCAACCTCGACCAGAAACTCCCCTGGCGTCGTTTCGAGTACCCATGTCCCGTCGGGCCCCGTCATAACCTCTTGCTCGCCGCCTTGTGAGGTAACGGTCACCGTGACCCTTTCCAACCCACGGTCTGGCCGTGGTCCCTCGGCTTCAGGCGCGAACAGCCCGTCACCGTCGACATCGAGGAACACCTGTCCGGTGATAACCACAGGCTGGGCAGGCAATGTCGAGGTTGTTGAAGTGAGAGCTGGATCAGTGGTCGAAGTTGTGGAAGACGGAAGCGTCGGCGGTGTCGGAAACGACGGGGCATCGGCGACAACAGAAGATTCCAAATCGTCAAACAATGCGGTGACACTGTCTTGGACTGCCGCTTCAACTACGGGATCGTCCTCCAACTGCGGCTCCACACTGTCGCGAGCACCTTGTTTGGCTGCGTCGGTTGCATCAATGTCGGTCACGGATGCCGAGAGCTGTGCCTCATAAATGCGGCCAGCCACATCACCAACTTCGAGCTTGGATTCGGCAGAACCAGACCCGATCGAGAGGACACCCCATACCCCGAAGCAAGTGGCCAGAAAGGTGGCCCAACGCACCAACGTGGACCGTTTCATCTTCATCGTTTCGACTCAAACTTCTGATAGGCATCGACAATCGACGCAACGATGCGGTGGCGCACGACGTCGCGCGACGTCAGCTCCACAAAAGTAACGCCGTCGATATCGGTGAGAATCTGCTGCACGACCCGCAGCCCTGACCGCTTTTCGGCCGGAAGGTCGGTCTGGGTCACATCCCCGGTGATGATCATCTTGGAATTGAAGCCGAGACGGGTCAGAAACATCTTCATTTGCTCCGGAGTTGTGTTCTGAGCTTCATCAAGAATCACACATGCGTCGTTGAGTGTCCTTCCACGCATATAAGCGAGTGGAGCTATCTCAATAGTTCCCTTGTCGATAAGGTTCAGCGTCTCTTCAGGGCCGAGCATGTCCCAGAGTGCGTCGTAAAGCGGGCGTAGATAGGGATCGACCTTGGCGGTGAGATCGCCGGGAAGGAATCCGAGACGCTCGCCAGCCTCGACAGCCGGTCGGGTAAGGATGATCCGTCGTACCGACCCTGTGATCAGGGCATCCACGGCCGCTGCCATCGCCAAATAGGTCTTGCCGGTTCCGGCGGGTCCGATACCGAACGTAAGTGTGCTGTCCCGAATAGCGGCCATATACGCCTGTTGGCCCTGGGTTTTGGGTCGAATCATCCGGCCCCGGCCGACAGGTATGCCGTCGTTGAGCACATCCGATGGTGAAGGAACTGCATCCTTGACCATCTTGACTACCTCGTCAACACGCCCGGAATCGAGCATATGGCCCTCCTGGACCAGGATCAGAAGCTCATCAAGTACCCGACGGGCGTCATCAACTTCAGACGTGGAACCCGATAGGGCGATTTCGTCACCGCGCGCGACAAATTGCACCCCCGGGAATTGGTTTTCCACCTGGCGGAGATGTCGATCGGCGTCGCCCAGCAGGTCAAGCATCAGATGATGACTCGGGACGCGCAAACGGGATTCGGTGTGTTCAGGAAGCACAGGACGTCACGATTGGATCGTGTGAGATCAGTTTAGTGCGAAGATGCCGGAATCGGTATTAACGGCCAGCGAGTCGCTGACCTTCAACTTCGAGAAGTGAAGAAAGCACAACCCGATCCGCCGACCTGATTTCCTTGGATTCTGCACCGGTGCGGAGCAGCTGGATGGCGGCCAGATATCGATCTGCGAGATCACCATCAGATGCTTCGAGCTTATTCAGGTCAATGAGTGACTGCTCAGAGGACGGGGAAGCTGGCAGGAGATCGGACGGGTCAACCGAATAAACTTCGGCGACACGAACCAATCGCTGCACGGACATGGCGCGCTCGCCGCGCTCATACGCACCGACAACCGACGCCTTAAATTCTCCATCGGTGACGTTCTCGACGTCCGACAGTGACCAGCCTCGCTGCCGCCGAGCGGCGCGAAGGCGACCGCCGAGAGCAGCGCTGAATTTATCTATCAAGGATGTTCTCCCAATTCCCGCCCCGAATAAGTCTATGCGGTTGAAACCAATTTCGCATGCCTTAAGCGAGAAACTTTATTGCGGCCACAATTGCGGCTGTTTCCACCCTGAGAACAGTGGTCCCCAATGAGACCTCATCGGTGCCCGGCGGAATCTCCCCCGGGTCAAATCCACCTTCAGGACCGATCACCAAAGTCCGAGGGGCAACCACGGCCGACGGGCCTCCAGGCTGACATACCGCCAGCGGCGCCTCGAGATCGGACCAGTCCACCAGAGTGTCGCTCACCGACATCAACCAGGCGCCCCGGCTCTGCTCGAGGGCCGAAATCGCCCATGCTGACTGTTTTTGAAGATGTGGAATTCTTCGATTTCCCCACCTTGCCTTAAACCAGACGAGACGCTCCACACCCAGCTCGGCGAGTTTTTCCACGGTGAACCGCAGGCGATCCTTGTTCGCTGGAGGGGCCACCGCGAGTACCAATTGCGACGGTCGGGCGATTGTCTCTTCCTCTCCCCTTGCGATCGAATTTCCATTCCAGGTTCCCGAGCCGACCAATCCTTCCCCGTTTGTGTAGGAAATCGGGTCACCGGCGGTCGCCCGAAGTACGTGGGAAAGGTGGCGTCCCTGCTCTCGACTGACCTGCAACACCTCTTGGTCCCAGTTGTTGATATAGAGATGCGGGATGTGTTTCAACGGGCTTGGTGGGTCCCAGGCGGATTTTCCGAGCGCATACCTTCGAACCGCTCCAGCAAAACACGCTCGTCAGCTGTGAGTCCGGTGGGTATTTGGACATCGACGACGACGATGAGATCCCCACGCCCGCGACGTCCGAGGATCGGGATTCCTTGTCCGTCGAGGCGAAAAACTGTTCCCGGCTGGGTTCCCGCCGAGATCTCGAGGTCGATAGCGCCACCATCAAGCAGAGGTACCTTGACCTGAGAGCCAAGCATGGCGTCGACGGCGCTGATCAACGTCCGATGAATCAAATTCGTGTCGTTTCGCTCAAAACGGGGATCGTCGGCCACAGAAATCTCCACATGAAGATCTCCGGCGCGACCAAACTGACCGACCGACTCACCGCGACCGGTGAGCCGCAGCCTCGTCCCCGTGGAAACACCGGGTGGAATCTCGACGGTGACCGTCTTCTCTCCGCCGATCACTCCCCTGCCGCCACACTCCGGGCACGGATTCACTACACGTTTTCCAAGACCGCCGCAATCAGGACAGTCTGAAACGGTCATCATGGTGCCCACGATCGAACGCCGTGCCATTCGGACCGACCCGGCGCCTCCACAGGTAGGGCACGTATCCATATCGCCGTCGGCGGCACCGGAACCCGAGCATGTCGCACAATCAAAATCAGAGCGATAGTCGATGTCGACGTCGCAGCCGAAGGCAGCCTGCTCGAGAGAGACATCAGCCCGAACCAGAATGTCACGGCCACGGGTCGGCCGCGATGTTGCCCCGCCACCGAAAAGGCCGCTGTCGCCAAAAACGGAGCGAAGAATGTCCTCGAGTCCCCCACCGAAGCCGCCAAACAGATCCGAAAGGTCGATGGTATCACCCCGGTCATAGCGCCGACGGCGTTCCGGGTCGGAGAGAACTTCGTATGCCTCAGCAGCCTCCCGGAATCGCCCTTCGGCGACGGGATTGTTCGGATTGGCGTCGGGATGGGTGTCTCTAGCCAACCGACGAAAAGCAGTCTTGATCTCGGACGGAGTTGCGTTTCGCCCCACACCGAGGGTTTTGTAATAGTCTTTCGCCATTACGGTCCCGACAGGCCGATTTGATCCTCGAGCTCGCGCGAAATCTCCTCAACAGCGGATATAACCCGTTTGTAGTTCATACGCATCGGTCCGATAACACCCACTGAACCGCCACCGGAGCCGGAGTCATAAGTGGTGGAAACCACGGCCATATCGACATCCACCGCTGGGATATCACTTCCGAACTGGATCGACGTCCCCGACTGCGATGCCAGAAGCGTCAGCACTTCCGCCTCTCTCTCCAATACCTCAAGGACACGGCGAACGGCTGAGAGATCGTGCCAGACGCTGGACAAGCGTTGGGTCCCGCCGACGAAGACCTCCGAACCGGTAGAAGCTGCAAGATGGGCGGCGTCGATGAGAGTCAGTACTGCCTCGTGAACCGGCCGGGAGAGGTCAGCGATCAATTCGTCGCTGAGCGACGGGTCGGCGCCCAGCGTCCGACCTTCATAAACCTGGCTGACCACCTGCTGGGCCTCTTCCAGCTCGGTTGGTGTTACCGGCTGACGGAGCCGGCCGCGTTGTTGGGCCACCCGCCCTCCTTCGGTTACGGCAACGAGGAGCACCTGGTCCGCATTGATCTGAACGGCATGAACTGAACGAATCCGGTCGGTCAGAATCCCCGGAGCGACGACCACCGCCGGAAGATCGGTGACATCTGCGAGGAGATCTGAAGTTGCCTTGAGGAGCTTGGACAACTCGAGGTGAACGTCGCCAAAGAAAGTACCGATCTTGAGTTGGGCGGCGGTACGCAACCGACCCGGGTTGAGATGATCGACGTAATAGCGATACGCCGTCACCGTGGGAACCCTCCCCGCCGAGGTATGGGGTTGGACCACGAAGCCTTCAGCTTCCAGAGCAGCGAGATCGCTACGGATTGTTGCGGTCGATACCTGAAGTTTCGACCGGTCGGCAATCGCACGCGAGCTAACTGGCTCACCGGTTCGGATATGTTCCTCAACCAGTGCACGTAAAATCTCCGAGCGTCGATCCTCAAGCATTGCGCTACACGTTATCGGGATATTGTCGATGTTCCACAGTCATCGGACTTCCGTTGATTCCAGATCCAGGGCGAGGACCGACCTCAGCACTTCGTCGGTGAGGAGGGGCCTGTCCACACGGATCCACCCATCAGTCTCCGAAATGACTCCAGCAGCCAACAACCGCTGGCCGTCGGGCGAATCGAGAAGGGTTCGGCCGCCTGAGCCGACTGCCACCCCGATCGACCGACGTAAGCCGACAAAGAGCCGATCGATCTCCAGTTCAGCACCAATCAGAATGGGGTCTTCTGCCGCCACAACGGAGCGCCCTTTCTCGACGGCGGCCAGGTATCCATCGAGCCGGATCAGGTTGCGACTTCTGACCCGGTGCCGAAAACGATGGGCGCTATTGCCGTAGGCGACATACTCACCCTGGGCCCACACTGTGCTGTTGTACACGCACTCTCGACCCGGGCGCGCCCAATTGGAGACCTCATACCGCGCCAAACCGGCCATCCCCAAAATGTGATCAGCCACCTCGAAACGGTCAGCTTGGACGTCCCCATCGGGGGCGGGGGCACCAGCTTTGACTTCCCGACCCAGCGGTGTTCCCGGCTCCACGGTCAACGCATAGCAAGAGACATGGTCGGGGCCAGTCGCCACTGCAAATTCGAGCGTCGCCAACCATGAGTCATCGGTTTCGCCGGAGGTTCCGTAGATCAGATCTATCGAGACATTCTCAAATCCGGCAGCTCGCGCCGCCCCTACTGCCTTGCCAATTTGGTCGGCATCGTGACGTCGACCCAATTGAAGAAGCACTTTGTTGTCGAAGCTCTGGGCGCCGAAGGAAATTCGATTGAACCCCGCCTCGGTAAGCCCCACACCGATAGAAGAGTCGAAGTCCTCGGGGTTGGCTTCGAGTGAGATCTCCGCACCCTCTGCAATACCGTGACGGTCGGAGAGTGCCGCGACTATTTCCCCGAGCATTGATGGAGGCATGCGACTCGGAGTCCCGCCACCGAAGTAAATGGAGTCCAGCGGATTCCAGGGTTGATCACGTTGTATTTCAAGTATCACCGCCGCCCGATACCGGTCGAGCTGGTCCTCGCGCCCGGCGACCACGGCGAAATCGCAGTAGGGGCAGATAGCGCTACAAAACGGAATGTGAACGTAGGCGCCGATCGGTTCAGTCATCGTCAACGCGAAGGGCGGCTACGAATGCCTCCTGCGGCACCTCGACCGATCCGACCATTTTCATCCGCTTCTTACCCTCTTTTTGACGCTGAAGAAGCTTTTTCTTCCGACTGATGTCGCCCCCGTAACACTTTGCCGTTACGTCCTTACGGGTTGCCTTGACGGTTTCCCGGCTTATGATTTTGCCTCCGATGGCCGCCTGGATGGGAACATCGAACAGCTGTCTGGGGATCAGTTTGCGGAGCCGCCCTGTCATTGTCTTCCCGTAGTCCTCAGCCTTGTCGCGATGGACCACGGCGGAGAACGCGTCCACGGGCTGACCGTTCAACAAAATGTCGACCTTGACCAGATTGGCTACGCGATAGCCGGCGGGTTCGTAATCGAGGGACGCATAGCCCTTGGTCTTGGATTTGAGGAGGTCAAAAAAGTCGAAGACCACCTCGCCGAGAGGTATTTTGTAATCGAGTTCGACTCGTTCCGAACTCAGATAGTTCATGTTCCCCACCTCGCCACGCCGGTTGGTGACCAGTTCCATGATCGGGCCGACATACTCGGTCGGAGTCAGAATCATCGCCCGGACATAGGGCTCCGATATCGACTGCCGGTCGGTAGGGTCGGGAAGATCTTGCGGGCTTTTGATCTCCAAGATCGATCCGTCGTTCTTGGTCACTTGGTAGGCAACAGAGGGGGCGGTCGCCACCAGGTCGAGGTCATACTCCCGTTCGAGTCGCTCGCGAACAATTTCCATGTGGAGCAACCCAAGGAATCCACACCTGAATCCGAACCCGAGCGCTTTGCTGGTTTCGGGTTCGTAGACAAGCGATGCGTCGTTCAATCGGAGCTTCTCGAGCGCCTCACGCAGTTTCTCAAAATCCGCACCGTCCGTGGGAAACATCCCTGAATAGACCATCGGCCTCGGTTCGTCGTAGCCGGGAAGGGGTTCGGTCGCCCGGACCGAGGCGTCGGTGACCGTGTCACCGACCCGGACCCGGTCGATCTCTTTGATTCCCGTGATCAGATAACCAACGTCACCCACTCCCAGGGTCTTCAGAACTTTGGGGCCCGGAGTCAAGACCCCGATTTCGGTGGCCTCGTGGTTCTCGGCTGTGGCCATGAAGCGGATCCTCTGGCCGGCGTTGAGCGACCCATCGACTACTCGTACGTGGCAAACCACACCGCGATATGCGTCGTAGTAGGAATCGAATATCAAGGCCCGGAGCGGAGCGTTAGGGTCTCCCCCGGGTGGAGGAACCGATTCGACCAGAATCTCGAGCAGATCGTCCACACCTTCTCCGGTTTTTGCTGAGAGTCGCACCACATCATCAGCGTTACCCCCAATGATATTGACCAGCTCTTCGGCCACCCGCTCCGGATCGGCAGCGGGAAGGTCGATCTTGTTCAATGCGGGGATCACTTCGAGACCGGCATCAATTGCCATATAGGCATTGGCCAGAGTTTGCGCCTGCACGCCCTGGGCCGCGTCGGCAAGAAGGAGCGCCCCCTCACATGCAGCGAGCGACCGGGAGACCTCATAGGAAAAGTCGACATGTCCCGGAGTGTCGATCAGATTGAGGACGTACTCGTTGCCGTCTCGTGCCTGATAGGAAAGACGGACGGTTTGGGCTTTGATGGTTATGCCGCGCTCCCGCTCAAGGTCCATGGAGTCGAGAATCTGCTCCCTCATATCGCGGTCGGCGACGGCCCCGGTGCGTTGCAGCAAACGGTCAGCAAGCGTCGACTTGCCGTGGTCGATATGGGCGATGATGGAGAAATTGCGTATGCGCGATTGAATGATTTGCACCGGGGTGGGTGTGACCATTGTACCTTCAATGGGGGCTCTGCTACTCTTCCGAGGCGGAGCGACGACCACATGTCCGTCCGACGCATTTCTTTTAATCAATAGATTGGCCCTACTAGATAGGCACGGCCGAAATAGTGGCCGACCTGCGAGTCCAAACCTGAAAACGAGTTTCAAATCAAATGGCAAACATCGAATCCCAAAAGAAGCGAAACCGACAGAACGTGGTTCGTCGGCAACGCAACAAATCGGTCAACAGTGACCTAAAGACTTCGATCAAGAAGGTGGAGATGGCCGCCGCCGCTGGCGAGCCAACCGAAGAGTTGATGAAGTCGGCTCAGCGAACCATCGATAAGGCAACTTCAAAGGGCACTCTGCACAAGAAGACGGCAGCCCGGAAGAAGTCCCGCCTCGCCAAACTGTCGTCCTAAATCGCCCGAATTGCTTGGTCAGGAGTACCAACGGCACAACGCGACCGTTAGACGTTCCAGTGTGACTCTATGGGTCACTTCCGGCTGAGACTTGATCACCCGATCTGCCCGTACCAGGGCATCCTGGGCCAGTCGTAGCGATGTCTCCCGGACCCGGCCTCTCATTTTCCATGACCGGCTTAGAGCACGGTCCGAAGACCTGCCCCCAACCCATTCCTTGAACGTGGCTTCATCTGGGGCGGCTGCAGCTAACGCCCGCTTTTTCAGGTCGCTCTCCACAGCAGCGAGAAAAACCAAAGGGTGGCCGTGGACCAAGAAGTCCGAAAGCCTCCGCAGTGCTTCACCTACGTTTCCCTTTTCGATGGCATCGGTGATGTGCCACGCCGGCTCATCAGGACGGTTCTTGAACCAGCCCAGAACCAGATCTCTGGTGATCTTCCCACTGTGTTCGCTGAGTTGATCGAGCGCTAAGCCGATGGCTGCGGTGTCGGTCCCGAACCTCTGCAACAACGCTTCTCTGGCCGGATTGTCAATCGATAGATCGCGCCTCTTGATCTCGGCAGCTAGCCATTCACCGGCCTGACGTTCCCACATTTTTGAAACTGAGATCTTGCTGCCCAGATCCGCAAAAGCGGCAGCCAACTTCTTGCCGGGAGAACCGGACACCACTGCCACAACATTGATCGACGTTAGATCTGCCGCCCTGATCAGCTCATCGAAGATGTCGATCTCAGCGACCTGAAGATTCTGGGCGTCCACCAATTCGAGCCCGGACGCCTCGCCGAAAAGGGAACCCGACTGGAGCAAAGGCACCATCGGCTCGAGTTCGCTGCGGAGCACCCCGTCTCCTGCTTCGCCGGCACCACGTCCCGGTACGTCGATTCGGACAACAGCGGAGATTTCCACGCCACCATTGACGAAGAAGTCGCGGGCTGTGTCAAGCATTCGTTTGCGCTCGCCCGGCCCGACATTTGAAGGGGCGGTAACTAAGAGGATCGGCACGACGTCAGGGTAACGGTTGGCCAGGACCGAAAGATCGGGCCCGGCCGAAGAGTCGGGCAAGGTCACAGGCGACGGCGACATCGTGGACTCTGATGATGTCGGCCTTGTGTTCCAGAGCGAGCGCCATGTAGGCAACCATTCTATGGAAGTCTCTCTTTCTGGGGATCGGGATCAACAGAGGTTTGCCCAGAGCTTGGATGTCCTTCGAGTCCGCAATTACCTCCAACTGCATTCGGGTGTATTCCTCGTAGTTGCCCCGATAATTGAGGGCAATTCCCGGGTCGAGTATCAGATTGGAAATCCCTTCATCCTCCAGTTCTCCGATGAGAGAGCTGAAGCGAGCTGCTGTGGCCGCAGCCTTGTCGGCTCGGATCTCCACCTCTCCGACTACGTGGGGATTTGACGCCTCGATGTGGACCAGAATCGCGGCAGCATCGAACCTCACGACCGCTGACCTCATATCCGGATCTGTGAACCCCCCGGTGTCATTGACGATATGGGCGCCGGCTTCGAGTGCGGCAGTAGCAACCTCTGCCTTCCAGGTGTCAATGGCGACGATATGGCCCTCGGCCACCAGAGCTTGAATAACGGGTACGACGCGCGAGATCTCGGCTTCGGCAGCGATGGTCTCATTGTCGAAGTGAGAGGACTGGCCGCCGAGGTCGATAAGCGAAGCCCCCCATCGGCGGTAGCTATCCGCCATCGCCAGCGCCTCTTCGACGGACACGGCCACGGTGTGAATGTTCTTCGAGTCGGGAGAGACATTTATCACTCCCATGACATGAGTCGTCTCGCCCAAGGCAAGTGAATGGTCGCCGAGTTGGATCATCGAACCCATGGTGCGGAGTCAAGCACCGTTCAGTTGTTGAGTTCGACAATGATGGAACCCGACAGATCGGTTCTGTCGACCCGGGCACCTGTGGATTCCAGCACCTCGAGCACCCACGGCACCGGATGGCCAAATCGATTCTCGCCGACCGATATCAGGGCCAAGCCCGCCCCGGTGCTGGAGATCCATTCTCGATCGGATGTGCCGCCACCATGGTGGGGTACTTTGAGGATCTCGTAATGCAAGGGAGGTAGTTCCCTTTGGGCGACCGTCTCGATGTCACCGGTGAGGAGGATCGACCGGTGCGAGCCAGACACCAACAGCACAACCGACTGGTCGTTGGGTGATTGGTACCGCCGAATCGGTCCGACGACTTGCAATGTCAGGTCACCGAATTGGACGCTCTCACCGACCGGCGGTGCCCCGACGGGTACTTGATACTTGGCGACGAGGTCGAAGAAGTGATCCGAGGCAGGAGTCCGGTGAGGCTCGGTCTGCTCCCAAACTTGGCCAACCCGAATTCGTCCGAACAATCCGGAGAGCCCAGACACATGGTCGGCGTCGCCATGGGAAACCACAACCAGATCGAGGGCATCGATGCTGTGCTCACGCAGCCTCTTGAGGAGCACCACTTCGTCGGAGCCACCATCAACGAGGGCAAAGTGGCCGTCTCCCCCCGAGATTAGAATGGCGTCGCCCTGACCGACATCGAGGACAATGACGGATCCCGAGGGCGGTTGACCACCGGTCGATGCCAACATCAGCAAGGCGAGGACCGCGGCGATGACCGCGACGTACTCGGGCGATCGACGCCAGAGCCAGCGACCGAACCCGCCGCCCACGAGGACTCCGACAAGCCCGAACCATCCAATCTGGGGCCACGCCGCCGCCGTATGGGCGATCTGGATGACAATGGACGCCATCCACGCAGCAAGAGCCAGACTGACGTCGGAACCCAGGACCCCCGGTACCGCGGCCAACGTGGCACCGGACACGAGTGGGGCAGCAATCAAGTTGCTCATCGGAGAGAGCAGGGGAAGGCTCCCAAATTGGCCGAGGAGAATTGGGGCGACGGCCAATTGTGCGCCGACGGTGACCGCTGCGGCACGCCCGATCCAGGTCCGGACTCCGGGCCAGCGCCCACCGATGACTACGCCGGCGGTGGCCGCGGCAGACAGCTGAAACCCGACGCTCCGGATCAACCACGGATCAAATAGGAGCAGGCCAATAATCGCGATGGAAAACACCTGCCAGAGCTCGAAACCAATATCCAGGACGCGGCTGACAAGGACGATGCCGGCCATTACCGAGGCTCGAATCACCGATGCTTCGAACCGGGTCGCCACAACGAAAATTGGAAGAAACGCCA
>JBBKXI010000008.1:0-4957 GCA_037969415.1 Acidimicrobiia bacterium
GCGGTCGTTGCTCACCACGCTCGATTGCCTCTTCGATGATCGCGACCACCTCCGTTGCCGCGCGTTCGAGTTCTCGCTGGGTGGCGTCTCGGGCTGCGCGTTGCGAAGACACCAGGGAGGCAATCAGAACCAGCGAGCCCATCACCATCGACACGCCAGCGATCGCCCAGAAGAGACGGCGACGCATCAGCTAATACCGGGGTAAGTCATGTCAGTCGCCAAGTCGATATCCGACACCCCATACGGTTTCGATGGGGATGCCGTCGATCTTCTTGCGCAGTTGTCTGATATGGACATCGACGGTGCGGGTCTCGCCGAAGTATTCATACCCCCAAACTGTTTCAAGAATCTGATTGCGGGACAAGGCAATCCCCTGATTCTCGGCCAGAAACCAAAGAAGGTCGAACTCGCGGGCCGTGGGGTTCTGCTTCGATCCGGTAGGCGTGGTCACGGTGCGTTTACCACCATCGATCTCATAGCCAGCGATCTCCAGAATTCGCGGTTTCCGTGCTGGTTCTTCGGACCGCCGCAATACGGCCTTGACCCGTGCCATCAATTCCCGCGGCGAAAAGGGTTTAGTGACGTAGTCGTCAGCGCCCATCTCCAGACCGAGCACCTTGTCAATCTCGCTATCGCGGGCGGTGAGCATCAACACCGGAACCTGGGTGAACTCCCGAATACGACGGCATGTCTCGACCCCGTCAATTCCCGAGAGGTTGAGATCGAGCAACACCACCGAGACCGGCCGCAACCGCAGACGCTCGATCGCCTCCTCGCCGGTGAGAGCATGAAGAAATCGAAACCCGTCGCGTTCGAAAAACCCTCGCAACATGTCGGCGATGGAATCATCGTCCTCAATCAGAAGGATAGATTTGGTGGGTCCGGACACCGACACAGTCTGGTCGAGAACTTGTTAAGAAGTAGTGAAGCTTCCGGCAGTTTTTTGGGGAAGTTCCTTCACAGTGGTGGGGATACCACCGGCCAGGATGACATCACCCGGCTCAACCTCGCGCCAGAGCAAAGAGAGACCGGACGTTCCGGCGGCCGAAGTGACCGTACCCACTTCCTTCTCACCGGCCATCAAACGAGTTCCCACCGCAACCGGTGATTCAAACTCGAGCACCCGGAGATGATGGTTGACCCGACCGCCTCTGGAATCGAGACGTGCCACCAATTCCTGGCCTAGAAAACACCCCTTGTTGAATGAAACGGCGTGCGCGACCACACCGGCTTCCTGGGGAATAGTTTTCTCGTTGACATCGACTCCAAAGATTGGAATGCCATCACCAATTCGCGCGGTCGTGAGTTCTACCGGGTCAAGGTCGGGCAGATCAGGTTTGATACCGCCGACCTGAAGAAGACGGGGCAGCGACGGCCAGGAGATGTCAGCGATCAGCTCCTCGCTCGACTGCTCGAATTTTCCGGTCATCGTCGGGTCATCGCCGACTACGAGATATATGGGGCGTGACTCCAGTTCGATCTCGACGTCGACCCTGATCCGATAACGGCTGAGACCTGTCACCAATTCCTCTCCCCTGCCATCCTCGGTGACCAGCCCGACGAAGTCGTCGCCACGCAATACCCAGAGCAGGAAGTCGAGTTTCCCCTGAGGGTCGAGGAGAAGCGACCGGGTTACCGAGCCGGGTTCCAATGTGCCGATTTCCTGGCTAATCAGATCGTTCAAGAACTTGACGGCATCGGGGCCGCGAAACCAAACCAGCTGCGGGGCGGGTGCTAGTGCTGGCAACATCAAACGTCCTGGAGGCCCCGAAGGAATGGCACCGAATCGAACCAATTGACAATGGCGTTCGAAATCGTTCCGACGGTCCCCGTGATCATCAATACACCAAAGGCGGCTAACAACAACCCTGAGACGATGTTGATGGTGCGCAGATATGGCTTGAGACGGCCCACAACCTTGAGGAGGCCGAGACCGGCAAGGAGGAACGGGACACCGAGCCCCATCGAGTAAGTAACCAGAAGTACGATCCCTGCTGGAACCGAACCCTGGGTGCCGGCCGTGGCGAGGATCACCGTGAGGACTGGACCGATACATGGTGTCCACCCGAAAGCGAAAGCGGAACCCATCACCGGCGGCGCCCACTTCCCCAGCTTTGATGGACGCACATCGACCCGTTTGTCCTGATTGAAAGTTGAAAGAAACCCGCGATTCGACACAGCCATCGCAACCATCAGCAAGCCAAAGCCGATTATGACAATACCGGCGATCCTGGTGAAGGAATCCAAGTTCCTGGTGAGAACATTGCCCAGACTGGCCGCAGCGGCACCAAGCATGGCGAACACCACCGTAAATCCCAGAATGAAAAGGAGGATCACCCGGGTCATCCGTTTTGTTGACACCTCGCCCGACTGGATCTCGGCAGCCGAGTATCCCGACATCATCGACAGGTAACCGGGGAGGAGTGGGAGCACGCAAGGCGATACGAATGAGATGATCCCAGCACCAAAGGCGACCACCATTTGGACGATAAAAGTTGCCTGGTCGACATTTTCAAACATACGTACCAGACACAACAGGGAACATTGACCTGATCTTCCCACAGTGAAGGTTGATAGAAGGTAAAGACTGGAGAACACGAAGACGATGATTGAGCCATCGTTACTGTGAAGCATTGATGCCATCTGCCCTCCGCCGTGTGATCGAGCCGATGTTGCCGGTGGGGCGATTCGATTCCCGGGCGAAGCGGGTTGTGGCAATCATTTGGCTGGCAGGACTGTTCCAGGGATTCGCCCAGGCCCAGGCTTCAGCCACTCTCCCTTTCACCAGGGCCGGTCTAGGCCTTTCCGAAGGCGAGATGAGTCTCATCCTCGGATTCGCCCGTCTCGCCGCCTTCGGAGCCTTGCCTCTGGGTTGGCTGGGAGACCACATCGGACGCCGTCGTCCCTTCCTCTGGGCTCTGACCCTGGTCCTGGGAGGAGCAACGATCGCCGGTCTCGCCCTGGAGTCATGGCAATACGGGGCTGCCCAGGCGATTCTCCGCACTGGTAGCGCCGCCGTTAGCGGTCTGGCCGTGGTCATTCTTGCCGAACAGGTGGCACCCGACATCCGTGCCTATTCGATCTCGTTTTATGGTGCCGCCGTGTCGTTGGGAAGCGGCTTTGCCTTGATGACCCTCCCCCTTGCCGATGGGGGCGGAAACTCCTGGCGGATCCCCCACCTCCTTTCGGCCGTGGGATTCCTGGCCCTTCCTTTTCTGATTCGCAATGTGCCCGAAAGTGAAATCTTCATACGCTCCAAGCACGAAGGACATTGGTCACACCTGCTCCGGGGGGAATGGGCCCGCTCGTTCTGGATCGTCGGAACGATCGGATTCGTCGCTTCGGCCTTCTCAGCTGTGGCAATCGCCTTCTCGACAGGGCGCCTCATTGAGGGCGTCGGTCTGAGTACCGGAGAAGCCGTTCTCATCAGCCTCCTCGGTGGCACCTTCGGCGGAATCGGGTTTTTCATAGGTGGGCACCTCGCCGACGCATGGGGTCGAAAACCGACAACCGTCCTCTCCCTCCTGATGGCATTGACGGGTGGTCTGGTCCTCTATTGGACGGAATCGGTGCCGCTCATAGTCCTCGCCGTCGTCGTCAGCTCCTTTGGCACTTTTGCGTTCGTGCCGGCTGGAGGAAGCCACCGGGCGGAGTTGTTTCCCACCCAGCTTCGTTCCAGTGCCACTACTGCCGTCTCCAACCTGGCGGTGGTCGGTTCGGCACTGGGTTTGATCGCCGGGGTCTACACGATCGACCGCTTCGGGATCTCCGAAACAGTGACAGTTTTGGGAATCGGGATGGGGGTCGCCGCCCTGCTCACCCTGACGTTGCCCGAGACCAAAGGTCAGGACCTCAGCGCGCCCATCACAGAGGACCGGTAGGTCACCACAAACACCAACGAGCGGACCACCATCATGGCCGCTAGAGCCCACCAGATGCCGGTTAATGACCCACCGAGTGGTGTGAAGGCCATCAACCCAACAGCAACGGCCGATCCGAGGCTGGTTGAAGTGACCAGGGCGCCAAGAGCGAGGAGCCCGAGAAAAATTCCATCTGCCACGAACAAGGGAGCGGTGATGGGCTGCATCAGGGCAGCAACCGATCCGGCCTGCACCGCCAGAGCCCCAACCTCGGGATCTCCTGCGAGAGTTTGCAACAATCCGCGTGACAGCCAGAAGGCAACGAGGAGAAAACCACCAATGGCAACACCCCAAGCCATCAACCTTCGGGTTATCGCATGGATCTTGAACTCTTCGCTATGGCCGACCGCTTCACCAATCATCACCTGGGCAGCGATGGCATAGGCGTCTGCAAGCATCGATGCCAGGAGCCACAGCTGCATCACCAGCTGGTGGGCGGCGATGGATTCCGGCCCGAGCCGAGTCGCTCGGCTGGCGGAGTAGGTGAACGCAACCAGCAAGGCGGCGGTGCGGAGGGATACGAGCACGCCGTTGCGACCCATGGCGAGCATGGAGGGAATTGCCTCGGCGAGGTTTTTGGGGCGGCTGACCATCGCACGTTTCACGAGCAATCGGAGAAAGATGCCCGCCCCGACCCATTGGGCGAAAACTGTAGCCACCGCGGCTCCCTCCAGACCCCAACCCATCGCGAAGATGAGTAGCGGATCGAGGACCAGATTGATCAGGTTCACCACCAGGGCCACATACAAGGGCGTCTTGGTGTCATGGTGTCCCCGGAAGGAACCATTGCTCGCAAGTACCAGGAGGACTGCAGGGGTTGCGAAGGCTCGGATCCGAAGATAATTCACCGCCGGGCCCGAGATCTCGGATGAAGCTCCCATCAAGTCGACCAGCAGAGGTGCAGTGACCGCCATCACCAACGCCACAGGAATCCCCAAAATCGCGGCCAGGGTCAGGGCATCGCCACCCCACCGACGGGCCGACTCTCGATCCCCACGGCCCAACGCCTGTGCCACCAGCGGGGTGGTGACGATGGC
>JBBKXI010000009.1:0-10482 GCA_037969415.1 Acidimicrobiia bacterium
CCTCCATGCGACTTCGTCTATGGATGGGGAGCATGACGCCGCGGGGAAACGTCGGGGATACAAGGGGGTCGCGGCGAACCCTTCGGACTGGCGCTCCTTGCATGACCGGTCGTGTGACGCGACGGTCGGGGTGTTGGTTTGTGTGATTTGGAACGCCGCGGGGAAACGTCGGGGGATACAAGGGGGGTCGCCCCCCCTTGCAAGCTAACAGCGGAGGCGGACGGGAATCGAACCCGCCAGGGACAGAATCTGCCCCTCACCGGTTTTGAAGACCGGGGAACCCACCAGGCGTTCGGACGCCTCCCTGGGGATAGATCAAGAGTAGAGGTCCGTTTCGCTAAACGGCCAGGTGGGTACCATCGTCGCTATGCCAGAGATGAGCTTTGGTCGGAGCATCCGATACCGCCGAACCAAGCTCGGCCTTTCCCAGACACGTCTCGGTGAGCTTGTCGGACGGTCGGCCGCCGCCGTTCGGAGTTGGGAAAAAGATGCGAGCACACCGTCCGACCCATCTGTTCTCGAGGCCCTCTCGGCTGTGCTTGGAATCGAGACTTCCGTTCTATTTGAAAAGGCGGGGGTCGACCGTCCGCCCCATGTGGAGTCAAGCCCGACAGTCGAGGAGTCACTCGGCGAACTTGCACCCGTCCGACCTTTTGTCGCCGAGACTGCCGGTTCGGCGTCCGGTGCTCGCTCTGAACTTCCAGACGAGATCGCCGACGAGATAGACGATGAGGAGTCGGAAGAAAATCTGGTGACAATCGGGGCGTCGACACCAACGACTCCGGCCGCCCGAGGGTTCATTGCACCCCGAAGCGATCAGTACCTATATGCCACCCCTGCGCCTCCTATCGCTGAGGCAACCTACATGGAGGACGAGTCACAGCGCCAGATGTATCGGATCCGCCACCTCGCCACGTTGGTGATCTTCGTTGCGCTTCTGATGATGCTGGTTTGGGCCATGGGAAATGGTTGGGATGCCTTCACTGGTTGGTGGGATGACTTTGTCTCCACCCTCAAGCTCTGACCTGTAGAAAATTCCCTTCACGAATTGCCCGGTTTGTGCCAAACTGTCGGCACCAGAGAAAGGAGGTGGTCCTAGCTTGTATAAATGTTTTCGGACTCTGGAGGTGGTCGAGCGCTGAGTAGCGCTGACTGCGTGCGCTACTCGCCTCATGGCAGGTGGCGACTCCAAACTCGGACCACCCGGCTCTGACTCCCGTAGACCTTGTCCAGCTACGGCAACGCGCAAGTTCGTTGAAGCAAAGTCTTAGCTGATTTTGAGAAGACCCCGGTCGTGATGGCCGGGGTCTTCCTTTGGCTCAGACCTCGAATCCGTTAGCGACCATCCACTCGTCGCTGAATATCTTGGATAAATATCCCCTACCCGAATCGGGGAGTATTACTACGACTAACTTGGACTGGTCTTCGGAAGCGACTTGAAGAGCCGCGTGGGCGGCCATCCCACACGAGCCCCCAACCAGAATCCCCTCCTCCCGGGCTAGGCGCCGGGTCATCGCAAATGATTCGGCGTCCGTCACTTCGATAAACCGATCGATTGCACCGAGGTCAACAGTTTCCGGGTAGAAATCCTCGCCGACCCCTTCCACGAGGTATTGGTGGAGGTCGCCATCGGGTCCCTTGGTGTATATCGAACCTTCCGGGTCGGCGCCGACCACCTCGACCGTTGATTTCCGTTCTTTGAGATACCGTCCACAACCGCTAATCGTGCCGCCGGTGCCGACGCCGGCGACAAGAACTTGGATTTCTCCGTCGGTCTGTGACCAGATTTCCGGTCCGGTGGTCTGGTAGTGGGCGATTGGGTTGGCCAGGTTCTTATATTGGTCTGGCTGGTATGCGCCCTCGATCTCGTCGACGAGACGAGAGGCAACTCCGTAATAGGAGTCGGGATGATCCGGCCCGTATTCCGTTGGGGTCTCGATCACTTCGACGCCGTAGGCGCGGAGCAGATCTTGTTTTTCCCGAGACACCTTGTCGGGGACGGTACAAATAACCCGGTAGCCCCTGGTAATTCCGACCAGGGCAAGTCCAACTCCAGTATTACCAGAAGTGGGCTCGATGATTGTCCCACCAGGTTTGAGAAGACCCTCCTGCTCGGCCGCATCGATCATCGAGACCGCGATTCGTTCTTTGATCGAGCCGCCGGGATTCATGTACTCGATCTTGGCAACGAGGTTCCCGGGGGGGTGGATATGTGAGAGTCGGATCAGCGGTGTGTTTCCGATCGCGGCGACGACATCTTCGAATATCTCCATTGGACCGAAGGCTAGAGGCTGGTAGTCGGTGTGGGCTACCGGGTCGAGGCTTTCTAACATCGTCCTGGTGACAAGGCTCACCCGTTTTGCCTGGTTTGTACTCCTATTCAATGTCGGGGTGATACTGCTCGGGGCATTGGTCCGCGCCACTGAGAGTGGGGCCGGTTGTGGACGGTCATGGCCAACGTGTCATGGAGAGTTGGTGCCTGAATTGTCCGGGGCGACCGCTATCGAGTTCAGCCACCGATCGGCAAGCGGGGTGGCTTTGGCGCTGGTAGTGGTCCTCTTCCTGCTGGTGCGGAGGGGAGTGGCGAAGGGCGAGCCTGCCCGGTTGGGAGTAACGATCGCATTGATCTCCATTGTCGGGGAAGCCCTGATTGGCGCCATGATTGTTCTCGCCGAATGGGTCGCCGACGATGATTCGATAGCGCGGGCGATAGCGGTCCCTCTCCATCTCGTCAATACACTGCTGTTGCTGGCGGCCCTGACACTGACCATTTTTTGGTTGTCAGGTGGAGGTCGACTGGACCGTCAGGCCAATCCGACTGTGTGGCGATGGATTGTCGTCGGTGGCGTAGCAATCGTCCTGATTGCAGCAACGGGTGCGATCACCGCACTGGCAGACACACTGTTCCCCAAGGAGGGAATCGGCATCGATGTCGAGGCGGGGGCGCATTTTCTGACCAGACTCCGGGTGATTCATCCGATACTTGCAGTGACAGCGGCTTCTGTCGCCTGGTGGAAGCTGGAAGGCACCGCTCGCTCAGGGTCCGCAAGGAACATTGTGGGCCTGGTGGCATTGATGATGATTACGGGCGTGCTGAATGTTGCATTTGGCGTACCCACATGGATGCAGATTACGCATCTTGGACTTGCCGATGCCCTTTGGATCTCCTACATATTCCTGGCCGCCAGAACGCTGGAAATATCTACCGAGAAGCTGGCTGCTGCCGGCTGATTCGTTCATCCCCGAGCAGGTATCTCGGTCCCGAACCTCGCTCTGCGATGGCGTCGGACGGGTTGAATAGGGCACATGATTTCAAAGAGAGGCAACCGCATCCAATACAGTCGGTCAGTTCGTCTCGCAACGCCTGGAGTTCTCGAATCTGCTGATCGAGCCGTCCCCGCCAACCCTGACTGAGACGCGCCCAGTCTGTCTTGGTCGGTGTCGAATCGTGAGGGAGTGTTTCTAAAGCGGTGGCAATCTCGCTGAGTGTGAGTCCCACTTCTTGGCCGGCCCGAATGAGTGCGACCCGGCGCAGCGTTGCCCGGGGGTAGCGTCGCTGATTCCCGTCGGTCCGTTCCGAACGAATGAGATTCTTGGTTTCGTAGAATCGGAGGGCTGATGTTGCCACCCCGGCACGCTGAGCGAGCTCCCCGATTGTAAGGTGATCCATTCCTACATAATAGGGATTACCTCAAGTCAACTTGAAGTATGCCTACGAGCTCTGAGACCATTTCGCCACCTCGGCCTCGAGGTCGAGAGGCATGACGGCACCCTTTTCGGCGTACTCGCCCCATGCATCGCGTGGGAGAGTCCACATGATCTCAAACTGGTTTCCATCAGGATCGACCCCGTACAGCGAGATGGTCACCCCGTGATGGGATTGTCCGGTTAGGGCATTGCTCGCCCGAAGCTTGTCGCGGAAGTAGATCATGTCTTCGACGTCGGCCACTTCCCACGCGAGGTGATACAACCCGGCGGTATGTTCAGCGGTCTTTGGCGCCGCGCCACCGAATAGCCCGAGGTCGTGATGGTTGGTCGAACCGGGAGCGGTAAGAAAGACGGCACGCATTCCTGCCTCGTCAGACATGACCTCGAAGTCGAGAACCTCGGTGTAGAACTCGCGGGCACGATTGACGTCGGTTACAAAGAGGACAGAATGGTTCAGATTCATGGTTGCCATGTCGGTATCAACCCTGGGGCGAGGCCAGTTGTTCCAAAAGTTGCGCCGGGTCCGCGGTCGGAAGATTGCAGGTGAAGTCCCGACACACGTAAGCGACGGCGGTGACTGGTCCTCCCGGACGGTCGGCGAGCAACGGAATATCTGATGTCGGTCCATCGGCTTGGGCGAGGACGGTCTCAGGCCGATAACGACTCCAATAGGCATCAACAAGGTGGGATCGGTTCTCGCCGACGATGGCTACCTCGTGAGTTCCCTTGCTCATGGAGCGGGCAACTGCAAGATGGTGGCCCACCATTGACGGGTATTTATCGGCCAGCACCCCTATTGCCGCGATTGCCGATCTGGCCCCGTCGCGCCGAGAGAGGTCGCCGGTGAAGAGGGAAGACATCAGCAACGCTTCTGCTGCGAGAGCGTTTCCAGAGGGGAGCGGATTGTCGGTGAAGTCTTCGGGTCGTTTGATGAGGTCGTCGGAATCCGACGATGTCGAATAAAAGCCCCCACCTTGTGGCCTTGCGAACCGGTCGAGGTCGGCGACAAACGTCTCGGCCGCTTCGAACCAACGGTTTTCCCCCGTCGCCGAGAAGAGTGTGTAGCAACCGACGGCCATTGCGGCATGGTCATCGAGGAACCCTGCTCCAGACGTTTTCCCGAAACGCCATGATCGCTGCAGACGGCCTTGTTTGATCATGTTCTCCAGAACGAATCCGGCGGTCTCCGATGCCGCCTCCAAGTATCGGTTGTCGTTGAACACGGCACCCGCCTCGGCGAGAGCCCTGATCGCCAGCCCGTTCCAGGCCGAAATCACTTTGTCATCGAGCCCTGGGCGGATTCGGGAATTCCGGTGGGCTAACAACAGCTCCTTGATCTCACCGAGATTTTCCGGAATCTCGCGTGCTGGATCCAGATGCAGAACGTTGGCGCCATCAAAGTTTCCGCCATCCGTGACTCCGTAGAACGACGCCGCCGTGTCGGCGAGTTGACCGAGCACTGACTTGAACTCGCCTGGAGTCCAGACATAGAACGTGCCCTCTTCACCCTCCGAATCGGCGTCTTCAGCCGAGAAGAATCCACCTCCCGGGTTGCGCAAATCGCTGAGGAGGTAGTCGAGGGTGGACCGGGCTACCTCGAGAAATCGCGGCTCGCCGAGTTCGATTCCGGCCCAAAGGTAAATTCGGGCGATTTGAGCGTTGTCGTACAACATCTTCTCGAAGTGGGGGACAAGCCACTCACGGTCGACCGAGTATCGGGCAAAACCTCCGCCGAGTTGGTCGTGGATTCCACCGTCCGCCATCCTTTGCAGAGTTGTCTTCAGAACATTGTCGACCCTGGGGTCGACTACTCTGGTGCGAAGCAGAAGATCCAGGACCGGCTGCTGCGGAAACTTCGGCGCTCCTCCGAACCCGCCAAATGCGCTGTCAAAACTATTGAGCACCGTGCTCACCGCCCCGGAAATCGACGTCGCAGCCGGCATCGCGCCTGCCGGAATCGAGCGGGAAATCGCTGCCACCATCTGCTCCGATTGGCCCAACACATTCTCCCTATCGTTCTGCCAGGCATGCCAGATTGCGTCCAGCACCTGAGTAAAGGCAGGCATACCGTGATGAGGATGATTCGGGAAGTAGGTTCCGGCGTAGAACGGGAGGGCGTCGGGGGTCATCCAGACAGTCATGGGCCAACCGCCCTGGCCGGTCATCGCCTGGACCGCTTCCATATAGATCGAGTCGATGTCGGGTCGCTCCTCACGATCGACCTTGATGTTGACAAATCGCTCGTTCATCACCTCGGCTGTGGCCGGATCTTCGAACGATTCGTGGGCCATCACGTGGCACCAGTGACAGGCCGCGTACCCCACGCTGAGGAGGACCGGGACATCGCGTTTCCTGGCCTCGGCAAAAGCCTCGTCGGACCACTCCCGCCAATCGACCGGGTTGTCGGCATGTTGGAGCAGGTACGGCGATGTCGAATCAGCGAGACGATTGGGCATGGGCCAATGCTAGGGCGTCTGGATTGGTGATCCTTTTACGATTTAATCCAGACGTCGACTCGTGAGGGTTGCATCGTTTCTGCGACGACTTTGACTCAGTCTTCGACCACGGTGTCGGGGTCGACACGGTCACGAAGTGACATCGTGAATTCGTTGATCACCTGTTCCGCGTCGTAGCGGGACCTGTTGAAGCGGCGATCCACGACCTATTGGACCCGAATCCGGGCCGGGTTTGAATAGTGCGGCGACGGCCAGGGTGGCAGCGGCGACGACGAGGGGGTCGTCGGAGGGGAGGAATGTGGTGAATAATGCGGTCAACCCGAAGAACACCAGACCGAGCAACCCGGCCAGCAGCGCATAGGAGACGGTGCGGGAGATGATCCGGTCGATCTCGTAGAGTCGGTAACGGAGGATGGCAACACCGATAGTCACCGGGATAGCGTTGCCGGCCAGAATCCACAAATACTGCCCAACGTTGTCTTCTGGCAGAAACTGGGCCCCCGCGATGACCAGAAGAAAGGTGAAAGCTCCGAGGAACAGCCAGCGGTACTGCGCCCTCGGTACCCCCTGGCTCTGCTGCCACCGGCTCACCAGCAAGATCACCGCTGCCAACAGAAACCCGATCACAATGAAAAAACCCACCTGGTGTGTGATGACCCGGACGATGGGACCCATTGCGGGGATTGCCAGTGGGCTGGGAAGTTGGTTTCTTCCATAGGTGTAGGGTCGATTGCGAAGGCCAGAGTGGCAACAACCCCGAATCCGACTAAAAGTGCCGCGGTCACTCTTTCCGCCATCCGTTGGAGTCGTCCAGACGGGTAGATCAGCAATAGCCAAACGATGGCAAACCATGGAGCCACACCGAGGACCACATTGAGGAACTCGACCCACAACCTGATACTCAGATCCGCCCCGCTCGCCGCTATGGCGAGAAAGGCGAAGCTGAGGCCGAAGGTGGCGGCGATGAAGACCATTGTCGCTCCCACGCCGTTGCCCGGGCGCCTTATCAGAATCAGGTATCCGACCGGGGCCTACGCCAGCCACGCGATGGGCCAGAACCGGTCGCCTCCCGTAAAAGCAGGCGAAAGCGAGGCGGCGAGAATGCCGGCTTCGGCCACCACCAAAAGAATCGGAAGCAGAAGCCGTCTCATCGATCCGCCACCCAGACGCCGATGGCCGTGGCATCGCTTGCCCTACCCGGGTCCCCGCGCGGACTGATCGGGGTCAATCCCGGAGGGCCCATATGCAACCGAAGTCCATATGACCAGCTCGGACCCAATCCGCACCTCGACAACCGACGCTTTTCGACTTCCATCAGCACCCAAGTTATTTCATAAACGTTACGGGAACGCAACGAAACGATGCGGCGAAGTTTCGTCCTTTTGCTCATCGCCACCGCTATTCCGGCGTCTCGGAGGGTCGCTCTGCCACAATTCCAGACATGACTGAGGCAGTTGTCATTCTTCATGTGGTTTTCGCTTCTGCATGGTTTGGTCACAAGCTCCTTACTCCGCGCGATGTACGCGTCTCAGTGCGAACCATCGAAAGTGGAAGTCTGTTGATTGAACGAATGCAACGGGCCCGAAGTCTGGGAATGCTGGCTGGGCTGGGAACGCTCGGAACCGGCATTTGGTTGATCTACCTGACTACCGGCTTATTCGACGCCCCCGTCACGATCTACGTCGCACTGGGGGTAGTAGTGCTGATGTTCGTAGTCGGAGCGACCATCGCCCGCACAGCCTGGAACGAAATCCGGGACGCGATAGAAGCCAACGACGTACCGGGCGCCGCCGGGGGTGTGTCTGCGTTCAATCGGGCGCTCAACCTCGAATCGCTGCTCTGGATTCTGGCACTCACCATGATGTTCGTATAGGCATGCTGCAACTGGTATTGATGCGTCACGCTAAGTCAGACTGGGATGCTTCCTATGGTGGCGATCACGAAAGGCCGCTAGGGGAACGTGGGGTTCGCAGCGCCCTGATCATGGGTCGTCTGCTTGCCGCCAGCGAGCAGATCCCTGACCTCGTCGTCACCTCCACTGCCAAACGCGCCGTCCAGACCGCTCATCTTGCCCGCGAGGCCGGCGATTGGGATTGTCCGGTCGTTGAGGAGAGGAAGCTTTACGGCGGGGGTACGTCCTCGGTTCGTGAAGGGATCTCGAAACAAGGGGGAATGGCGCATAGGGTGATGGTCGTTGGCCATGAACCAACCTGGTCGATGTTGGTCTCCGACCTGGTGGGTGCACGGGTCGAGATGAAAACCGCATCGGTCGCCGGGGTCGGTCTCCTCATCGACGAATGGGGATCCCTCAGCCACGCATCAGGGTGGCTCGACTACTTGCTCCACCCGAGAATGTTCTTCGGGACTGAATTCGACCTGTAGCTATTGTCGCGGGATGACCTGGAAACTCGACTGCGGCAAGTACACCCTATTTGTGATCGAGGATGGCTACTACTGGCGTGACCCGATGACTTATCACGAGGCCGCCACAGACTACGACTGGCGATTTCATCCTCACAACGACGAAGGCCAGGTACGTCTCAACTTCGGGTGCTATCTGATTACCGACGGGAACCGGACGGTGATGGTTGACGCCGGAATGGGTAAGCCACCCGCTAATGCTCCTGACGGATTCATCACCGGTCTGATGCCCGCGGCGGTTGATGCCCTGGGAATTGCACGCGATTCGATTGACACTGTCATCTATTCGCACATGCATTACGACCACATTGGAGGAAGCAGGAGTCCCAACGGGGAGCCTGTTTTTGCCAATGCTCGTCATCTCTTTCATGAGAAGGAATGGAGCCATTGGTCCTCTCTCGATTCGGATGCTGGACAGGCAACTCGCACTGTGATTCAGCCTTTTGCCGATGCCGACCGACTTGATCTGATCTCTAGCGACAATGAAGTGCTTCCCGGTATCACCGCGGTCGAAGCCTTCGGGCACACTCCCGGACACATCACGGTGAGCATCGTCTCCGCTGGCACCCGAACCCTGATCGGCGGTGATGTTTCCAATCATCCTTTCCAGGTCGAGCATCCTGACTGGTCGCTGCCCGTGGACAACGATCCAGTGCATGCCGGGAAGACCCGCGACCGCGTGTTTGAGCAGATCAAAGACACGCCAACGACCTTTCTTGCGGGCCACTATCCAATGCCTGGTATGGGAACTGTTGTGACTGACGATGGCGTTCGCGTCTATCGACCGGGGTCACTTCCAACCGTTGGTTAGCAGTTAGCCTTGACCACAATGAAGCGGATTCTGCTCCTCGTTGCCACGCTGGCTTTGGTGGCCGCCACCCCGGGCGACGTGGTCGCGCCACTCGAAGACCAGGGGTTCTATATCGACCCTGGTTCTGGCGCATCCGAAGAGGTCGTAGGAAACGCCGTTGCTGAAGCCGGGTTTGCCGGTAGTCGGTTCTATGTCGTCGTCCTGGGAGAAGAGCCAGCCAGTGGTGCCACCTTCTTTTCAGATGGGGTTCTCGACGATTTGGAGCCGGGTACCGTTCTGACGGTCGCACCGGCGACAGTTGGTTGGGCTTCGATCGGGGATATTTGGACCGATGAGCAACTCGACACCGCTCTTGACGCCAGCCTCGACGGCGGAAGCGATGACGAGGTGGTCAGCATCTTTGTCGGGTCGCTAACCGGCACGTCCGTCGATCCTGTCAATGCCGGCGGCGGCTCGTCAGGGGGTGGCGGATCGGGCTGGATCTGGCTCCTGATAATCGGTGGAGGGCTTGTGGTGCTCTTCTTCTATCTCCGCAATCGATCTTCCTTGACTGCCGCCACCGCCCGCGATTCGCGGCTGCGAGAGTTCTATGTCGCTGCCCAGAGCAAGCTCGACAATATCGCCAACGACATCATCGAGATGGAAGATGAAGTGAGCCTTTCCGCCACTCCCGAGGTGAAACGTCATTACGACAGCGCGTCTGCAACCTATTCCGACTTGATCGACAAGGTTCCGAATGCGACGTCCGCGGACGATCTAGTCGAAATTGCCTATCAGCTTGATGTGGCGATCTGGGAGTTGGATGTTGCGGAGGCGTTGCTCGATGGGAAGACCGCCCCGGAGAAGCCGGAGCGGGTGAAGTTGGAGACGGCACCAGAAAAGCCGTCCGTCGTTGTACCGCCAGCATCCGATGACTTCGACCGGCGCGCCCAACGTCAGAGCAGTCCGGCCGGGCCGGATCTAGGCAATATTTTGCTGGCGATTCTTGCTGCGCAGAGCCTCGGCGGTCGCCGGGGTGGCACCTGGGGTCAACCTGGGGGAGGGTTTCCCGGTTCGGGCGGAGGGTTTCCCGGTGGGCCCGGCGGT
>JBBKXI010000010.1:0-21068 GCA_037969415.1 Acidimicrobiia bacterium
CAGGAGCCCGAACACAAATTGAGGGAGCACGAGTTGCGAGGCCGGGGTTTCTATCGCGTAACGTCGCGAAATCGCTCCGCCCAGACCGGCTATTCCAACACCGATGACTACCAGGACAACTCCGAGGATTAGATCGGAACGGCTCGCCACGACGTCGTTGCCTCCTTCAATGAGGAACCCGACGCCGACCAGCGAAATCAGGAGGCCGGGAAGAGTGCGGATCTGAAATCGTTCTCCGGGAACGACAAAATGGGCCGCTGCCACAGTTGAGATAGGAACCAAGGCAATCAGGAGGCTGCCAACTGTTGCCGGGATGTATTCGAATCCCCTTGTCATCAACATCGTCGGCACTGCCATATTGACCACGCCGAGCAAGGCTCCTTTCCTCCAGGCAACTGCCCCGGGACGATGCAGGCGTTTGCTTGTAACCAGAAACACGATGAGGGCGACCAGTCCGATTGCGTAACGCCACGGCAGAAATACAAAGGTGTCCATCCCGGAGTTGAGAACAGCCTTACTGATGACGTTTGAGGCACCCCAGCCCAGGATGGCGAGGATGAGAGGAGTCCACGGATTCATAAGCGAGCGAGGGTAATCGTCCGAATATTTCACCCCTCAATGAATTAGCCCGAATCGCCGATAACCTTTGGGTATGCGAAATCGATTTCTTGTTTTACTTTCCGCCCTTTCTTTGATCCTCGTCGCCTGCTCCGGTGCCTCACCGGCAGCAGACGACGGTTCGTCCGATACGCCTGGACAAGGCGCGGATGCTCCGCCCGAGGTGCTGCTCAGCTATAACCTCACCGACGGTGCTTCCTTTGTCTACGAGGTCTCCTTGGATCAGACGATCAAGATGTCTGCTGAAGGCAACGGAGCTGCTCTCGAAGAAGAGGACATGCCCGGTTCTGCCGACATCAATATTTTCGGCTCAGGCCAATTCACTTTTGATGTAGCCGATGGTCCGGATGAAGGGACCTTCGAAGTGACAATCACCGGGGAGGTCGCCGACCTGACCGTAACCGGCAATGTGGACGGCGAGCCCGTGTCTGGGGAGGACATTCCCGACTTCGCATCGATCGATCCGGTTTCAACGACCGTCGTGGTGGATGACAAGGGCAATATCATCCCTGCTGATACCTCTGTAGAGGATCCGTTTGGTGATCTGTTTGGAGGTCTTGAAGGTCTCGGTGGCATGGGCTCGGTGCCTTGCGCTGAACTCGGTCAGTTTTTCGGGCCCCCGTTCGGCGACGAGGCCGTAACCGTGGGCGACTCATGGTCCACCAGTTTTGAAACACCTGGATTCGGTTCTGATCCGATAACAACAACGGTGAACAGCGAAGTGAGCGGCAGCGACACTCTTGATGGCGTCGAGGTTCTCGTCATTGATACCAATATCGTGGTCTCTGCGTTTGAGATCGACCTCGCCGAATTCTTCATCGGATTGTTCACGGGATTCTTCCCCGATGACGCATCGGCTGAAGATCAGGCAGAGATGGACGAATTGATCGAAAATTTGCGGTTTGTGATCTCCTCTGACGAGACCACGTCCACATCGAAGACTCATTTCGACCCGGAGTCCGGTATGACTCAGAAGTTCGAAGTTGCGTCGCTGGCAAACCTTGGTTTCGACCTCAATTTTCCCGACGAGGAAACGGGAGAACTCTCCAGCTTCGTCATGGATATGAGTATTGACCAGAAGGTCAGCTACCAACTGGCCACGGCTGAGCCTGCATAACAGACCACCCTGTTTGAAGTGAGCCCGGTTATCCGGTGGGCCGCACCGCGGGATAGGATTGCAGTGTGACCCTCGCCTCACTCCGAACCTCGATCCTTCCCGACCGGATCACGACGCCGACCTTGCGGACCTTCCTTCGTAGCGTCCCGTCGGTGGACGATGTCGGTGCTCAGGAGCGTGTCGACGCCCTCTCTAAGCGGTCGATCAAGAAGGAATCGAAGCTTGACGCGCTGAATTTGATCATTCGCATGATCGATCTGACCACGTTGGAGGGTCAGGACACCGCCGGAAAGATCGCACAGATGTCGGCCAAGGCGATCCGACCGGATCCTCTCGATCACGACATCCCATCGACGGCGGCGGTCTGCGTCTACCCCAATATGGTCAAATACGCCATCCAGGCGACAGAAGGCTCGAAAGTCAAGGTTGCGAGCGTGGCCACATACTTCCCTAGTGGTCTCGCTGACACCGACCTCAAGGTGGAGGAGACGAGCCGGGTTGCCAAAGAGGGCGCACACGAGGTCGACATGGTTATCGACCGGGGTGCCTTTCTGTCCGGGGAGTACTTCAAAGTTTTCGACGAGATTCGCAGAGTGAAAGATGCCTGTGGCGATGCCCATCTCAAGGTAATCCTGGAAACTGGCGAGTTAGGCAACCTCGACAATGTCCGTCGCGCCTCGATGTTGGCGATGGCAGCCGGTGGCGATTTCATTAAGACCTCGACCGGAAAAATCCAGCCAGCGGCAACCCTGCCTGTGACCCTGGTCATGTTGGAAGCGATCCGCGACTTCCATGATGCGACCGGAGTGATGGTCGGCATGAAACCGGCTGGCGGGATCCGGACCTCGAAAGATGCCATCAAATACTTGGTTGTGCTCAATGAAACCCTGGGCGAAGAATGGATGACACCGGACTGGTTCCGGTTCGGAGCCTCGTCATTGCTCAACGATGTCCTGATGCAGATCCGATGGCTGAAGACCGGCCGCTACTGGTCACCCGACTACTTCACGAACGATTAGGAATCATGGCTACTGAAATCGCAAAGAGTTCCCCGGCACCGCTCAAATGGGACTACGCCCGCAGTGTCGAGTCCACTGACATCCTCGACCTGGAGAAGCGTTATGGCCTCTTCATCGACGGAAAGTTCGTCAACCCCAAGTCGAAGAAATACTTCCCTACCTTGAACCCCGCCACCGAGGAACCTCTGGCCGAGGTTGCCGAGGCGGATGAGGCCGATGTGAATGCCGCGGTCAAGGCTGCCCGTGCAGCCCACACCGACGTATGGGGACCGATGTCCGGGGCTGAGCGGGCGAAGCACATTTTCCGGATTGCGCGGATGATCCAGGAACGATCCCGTGAATTGGCGGTTCTGGAAACCCTCGACGGAGGCAAGCCAATCAAGGAATCACGGGATGTAGATCTTCCTCTGGTCGCCAATCATTTCTTTTACTACGCCGGTTGGGCAGACAAGCTCGAATACGCCTTCCCCGGAATCCGGCCCGAGTCGCTCGGTGTCGCCGGGCAGATAATTCCTTGGAACTTCCCCTTGATGATGTTGGCCTGGAAGGTGGCTCCGGCGTTGGCTGCGGGCAATACGGTTGTGTTGAAGCCTGCCGAATCAACGCCACTGACGGCGCTGATCCTGGCCCAGATTACCGCGGAAGCCGGATTGCCGCCCGGCGTGTTCAATGTGGTCACTGGTGCCGGCGCGACCGGTTCTGCGCTGGTCACCAACGATGATGTCGACAAAGTGGCCTTCACCGGTTCCACGGCTGTAGGAAAACTGATCCAGTCCCAACTAGCGGGAACCAGCAAGAAACTGACTCTTGAGTTGGGGGGCAAAGGTGCCCACATTATTTTCGAGGACGCCCCTCTAGACCAGGCGATCGAAGGAGTCATCAACGGGATCTTCTTCAATCAGGGCCATGTTTGCTGCGCCGGCTCACGGTTGTTCGTCCAGGAGAATATTCACGACCAGTTTGTCGAGAAGCTGAAGCGGCGTCTGGCCACTCTTCGGGTTGGCGACCCCCTCGACAAGAACACCGATGTCGGGGCAATCAACAGCCGGGAGCAGTTGAACAAGATCAACGAGCTGGTTGATGCCGGGCGCCGTGAGGGTGCCGATATTTTTCAGCCTGATTGTGTCCTTCCTGAGCGTGGCTTCTTCTTCAAACCCACCTTGTTCACCAACGTGGCACAGTCGCATCGCATCGCTCAAGAAGAGATTTTCGGGCCGGTCCTCTCCATCCTCTCCTTCCGTACCCCGCAAGAGGCGGTGGAGAAGGCGAACAACACACCATACGGTTTGTCGGCCGGGGTTTGGACCTCAAAAGGCTCCCGGATCTTGTGGATGGCAGATCAACTGAAGGCCGGTGTGGTCTGGGCCAACACATTCAATAAATTCGACCCTGCCTCCCCCTTTGGTGGGTATCAGGAGTCAGGTTTTGGCCGCGAAGGTGGACGGCACGGGTTACTTCCCTACATGAAGTGGAACGAAGGATGAGCCGTCTCGACGTCAAGAAGACCTACAAGCTCTATATCGGCGGAAAGTTTCCCCGTTCCGAATCCGGACGTACATACCCCGCGCTGGACTCCGATGGTGAAGTTATGGCACGGGTCGCTTCGGCCAGCCGCAAAGACCTTCGCGACGCAGTGCGGATCGCTCGAGTCGCAGTCAAGGGATGGGCCGACCGGGATGGCTACAACCGGGGACAGATTCTCTACCGGATCGCCGAGACCCTCGAAGATCGGGAGGGAAGTTTCGTCGAGCAGTTGACCGATGCCGGTTCGAAACCGGCTGCCGCCCGTAGAGAGGTGTCCGACTCGGTCGACCGTTTGGTTTGGTACGCCGGGTGGTGCGACAAATTCGCCCAGATCTACGGAAACCTCAACCCGGTTTCGGGGCCTTTTTTCAATATCTCGGCTCCTGAGCCAACCGGAGTGGTTGGGATTGTGGCCCCGGAGGAACCGGCCCTATTGGGTTTGGTTTCGAGGCTGGCCCCAGTTCTGGTTCCAGGTAATACCGCCGTTGTCCTGGCCTCAGAGAAAACACCGATGCCGGCGATCACATTCTCCGAGGTCTTGGACTCGTCCGATGTTCCGGTTGGGGTAGTCAACATTCTCACCGGCCACACCGGAGAATTGGTGCCCTGGATGTCCGACCACATGGACGTCAACGCAGTCGACGCCGGTGGCGCCACCCCTGAGCAGGTGACGAGGATTCAGGAGGGTGCGGTCCACAACGTGAAGCGGGTGGTTCTTCCCGACGATGTCGGCCAATCTCCCTATCGGATAGCGGCCTTCACCGAGACCAAGACGGTCTGGCACCCCAAAGGTCTCTAATTGACAGGCCTTATCGTCGGAAGTGGGTGGGCATCCGGCATCAATTTGTACGGTGTTGTCGCCCTACTCAATATCTATGGTCGGCTCGGTTTGGGAAAGATACCTGAAGTTCTGCAACGGACCGACGTGCTAATCATCGCGTTGATTCTTTACAGCATGGAGTTTGTCGCCGACAAGGTGCCCTACCTCGACAATATCTGGGATGTGGTCCACACTGCTTTTCGCCCGTTGGGCGCGGCGGTGCTTGGCTGGATCATGGTCGGGGATGCCTCCGGTCTAAATCAGTATGTGGCCAGCATCGGCGCCGGTGGCCTGGCCCTAGTCTCTCACGCCACCAAGGCGACCACGCGGGTGGCCGTCAACACTTCGCCGGAACCGGTGAGCAATTCGGTGGTCAGCCTCGCCGAGGACGGTTTAGTGGCATTCGTCGTTTTTCTGGCTGTCGAGTACCCGATCGTCGCCATAGCGGTCGTGATCGTCCTCCTGGTAATCGGTGCGTACGTGATGTACAAGCTGGTCGGTCTGGCGCGGAGGGGCTTGAGCAAGGTGAGACAGGCGTTCAGCTCCGTAACCTAGAACGCGTGATCTCCACCTCCACCCCCGGCCGTTGTTTTTTGCAACGGCGGGAGCACCGTCTCTAGGGGGACACGTTGTCTTCTCTCCCTCCGTTGGCGGAGGGAGTGGCATCGGACCGGTTAGGGCCGATGACGAGGGTGGGGCTTAGGGATTAACGCTGTTCAATCCGCGTGGTTTCTACCGTCCACCCCCGGCGGTTGCTTTTCGCAACGGCCACCCCCTCCATGCGACTTCGTCTTTGGAGGGGGAGTATGCGGGAGCACCGTCTTGGAGAGAAGAGAGTGCGGGGAGAATTTCCTTGGTGCCACAATCCGTTCTGTGTTAGAGCATGCGATTCCGATACCGGGCAGCCTCGACCTGAGGCGGACGCTCGCCCCGCTTCACGGGGAATTTGACGAACAGGGTTGGTGGATGACGGCGCGCACCGGATCTGGACCGGCGACGATGTTGGTAACGCGGACGAAAGAAGAACTCCGGGGCGCTGCGTGGGGTGATGGAGCAGATCAACTAGTGGAGCGGCTTGGAGAGATCGGAGGTCTCGGAGATGATCCAACGAGTTTCGAACCCGACCATCCGATCGTAGGTGAGTTACACCGACGCAACCCCGGACTGCGGATCGGGTCGACGGGTCGGGTGTTCGATGAGCTGGTCATCGCCATAGTCGGGCAAAAGGTGACAGGGGTAGAGGCGTCACGAGCCATGAGCGGGTTGACCAGCGAATTTTCAGAACCGGCCCCAGGGCCCAACCCAAACCTCCGGCTGCCACCCGACCCGGCACGGATTTCTCAAGCTTCCTACTGGCAGTTTCATGAGCTTCACCTGGAGCAGAAGCGGGCCGAAGTCCTGATAAGTGCCGCCAAATCGGCCGCCGAGATCGATAGTTTGACGGAAGTCGCTCCAACGGCCGCCTCCGCCAAACTGCGTCAGATTCGGGGAGTGGGTGAGTGGACCGTGGCCGAGACGCTGTTACGAAGCCACGGTGATGCTGACCAAGTGTCCGTTGGGGACTTTCACCTCAAGAATTTGGTCGTGTTCCACCTGACCGGTCGGCCACGAGGCACCGACGAGGAGATGGTGGAGCTACTCGAAGAGTTCCGGCCGCATCGGGCCCGTGTGGTCCGACTTCTTCACAGCCTCGGCCACGCCCCGAAGTACGGGCCACGATCCAAGCCACGCAACATCACCTCGATTTAAGGCTCATTCTGCTCATTGGGACAACCAGTCGAGCGCTAACTCACCGATGATGCTGGGATCGCGGACCCCGGCGTGATCCACTCCATCCAGAACCACGATTTCTGTGTCGGAGCCGGTTCCATCCAGAGCGTCGAAGAAGTTCTCTGAAAAGTCAACCGGGACCACCTGGTCGAGGTCACCGTGGATCAACAAGGTCCTGAGGGCGGGGTTCTCGCCGACCTGGAGCTGTGGGTTTCCGGCCACCCACTCTTCAGGAGAATCTTCAGGTGCGCTCCCGAAGAATGTCACCATGATCGGCCCCAATCTGGAGATGTCATATGGTCCCGCCAACCCGATGAATCGCTCCGGAACACCGGTACCCGGGTAGGGGCAATCGTCTCGATATTGGTCCCCAGTCAGCGCCACCAAGGATCCGATATGGGCACCGGCAGAGTGGCCAATGACCACTACCGTGCCGTCGGATCGGGGATGAGAGGCTGCAAACCGGACCGCACAGGCAATGTCGTCGATTGCGGCAGGAAAACCCGGTGATTGCAGAGACAGCTGGTAGCTGGCGTTGAATGTGAGATACCCATTCTCAGTCAAATAGATCGCCAGGGGCTCAATCGATACAGGGGATCCCACCAACCACGCGCCGCCGTGAACCAATACCACCGCCGGAAACTTCCCCTCACCATCGGGGATCCCGACTTCCGACCCGGGAGGCGGCACCACTTCGTTTGTGGGCATAGACGTCGTGGTGGTAGTCGACGTAGTTGTTGTGGATGTTGTGCTGGTCGTTGTGGTGGTCGTTGATGTTGTCTCGACCGTGGTCGATGGCGCCGGAGTCGCGCTATTTGACGTGACACTCCCGGCTGCCCCCGAGCAGGCTCCCAGAACCAGGGCGAGACTCGCTACAAGAGCGAGGCGGCGAGACCGTCGACGTGCCATTCGACTCGAGCGCTCCCTTCGTTTACCCGGCCCGCCGGAGTGTTTCCCTCCAGGCTGGATCGCAGGGCTTCAGCCTTGCTTTCTCCGACCACCAGGAAGATGACCCGCAACGCCTGGTGGAGCAACGGGTAAGTGGCCGTGAGCCGAATCTCATCCGTTTCAGGGATGGTGTTCTCTACGAATTGTCTTCCAGTCTCGGACAGGGCCGTCGAGCCCGGGAACAACGACGCCGTATGGCCATCGTCCCCCATGCCAAGAAAGACGAGGTCGGGCGAGTTTCCGTGAAGTGATTGCAATTGGACTTCATAGTTGGCCGCCGATTCATGTGGTGAAGTGGCTCCGTTCCATTGCGGTCGATACAGGGGTGCCGGAATGTGGTCGAACAGAAGCTCAGCAATCATCCGTCCATTGCTGCGCTCGGAGTCGGGTTCGACCCAGCGTTCGTCGGAAAGCCAACCATCGACACTCGACCAATCGACCGGCGCATCGCGAAGTATCCGGTAAGTACCGGCAGGCGTCGACCCACCAGCCAACCCCCAGGAGAACCGTCCCCTTTTTTGAGAGATAGCGTCAGCGATCGTCTTCGCTACCGCATCCGACGCCGCTTCGGGTGATTCGTGAACAACGAGTTCCATTCCCAAGACGGTAACCATTGGTCCGTCCAATCATCCTGTGCCCGCCCCAAAAGAAGGGGCACTAGATTCGACAGGATGGTCCAATCAATAGCAATTAGCTGGGAGAACCAGTCGGTTACCGGAATCCTCGAAGGGGCAGGGCCGGCCGGTGTCCTGCTGGCCCATGGGGCGGGAACCGATCAGAACCATCCCAATATGGCGGCTCTTCGTACTGGTCTAGCAGAAGCCGGTCATACCGTTATGTCCTTCAACTATCCGTACACCGAACGCGGGTCGAAAAGCCCCGACCGAACTGAGAAACTGGTGGCCTGTCACTCCGCAGCGGCCGATGCCCTTCGTTCCAAGGTCGATTCATTGTTTCTCGCCGGGCGGTCGATGGGAGGGAGGATGGGTACTTATCTGGCGGCCGAGGGATATCAGTGCGATGGACTGGTGCTCTATTCCTATCCATTACACCCTGCAGGAAAGCCGGAGAACCTCCGGGTCGCGCACTTTCCGGATGTCATCCAACCGATGATCTTCTTTCAGGGCACTAAAGACCCCTTGAGCCGGATGGAGTTGTTCGACCGACACATAAGGCTCCTCCCCAATGTCCGGATCGAGATTCTCGAGGGGGCGAATCACGGCTTCAAAGGCGGGGGTTGGACATCGGAAACGATGATCGACCGATTGGTGACCGGCACGACTGCTTTCGTCGCGGAGATCTCGTCTGGCAAAAGTCGGGGAACCACGGCATAATTGGGGTTCACCCTTCACCTTTCAAGGAGTCTTTTCAATGTCGCAGGTCACCTTGCGCGCTTCGGCGGGTCGCACCCCCGGTTCGCGTGAATCGAGGCGTATTCGCAAGACCGGGAATATCCCCGCCATCGTGTATGGCCACGGGACCGAACCCCGTCCGATCGCAGTCGACGCCCACGATCTCCAAACAGCACTGCACACCGAAGCGGGGTCCAACGCGTTGATCAACCTGGAGATCGATGGTGCGGAGCCCCTTCTCACCATCGCCCGGGTAATCGAAAAGCACCCATTCCGCAGCGAATACCGCCATGTCGACTTTGTCGCGATTTCCCTGGACGAGAAGCTCAGTTTTGAGGTCAACCTCCATTTCGAGGGTTCGCCGATCGGGGTTCTCGAAGGCGGCGTGTTCTCGCCCCGGCGCACAACCGTCGATGTTCTCACCTTGGCCTCGACGATTCCTGATTTTATCGTGCTCGATATCTCCAACGTCGCTCTAGGCGAGTCGTTGCGTGTCGCCGACCTACCGGTTCTCGAAGGAGTGGAGTACACGGAAGATCCGGATGCCGTGGTCATGTCGGTCACCGCTCCCGCTGCCGAAATCATCGAAGAGCCCGAAGAGGATCTTGCCCTCGAGGGTGAAGGCGTTGAAGGCGAAGACGGCGAAGTAGTCGAGGGCGAAGACGGTGCCGAAGGGGCTGAGGGCGAATCCAGCGAGGAAGCGTCGGAGTAGCCCATGTACCTGGTGGTTGGGCTCCGCAATCCCGGGCCTGACTACGAGGGAACCCGGCACAATGTCGGATTTGAGGTTGTTGAAACCATTCTTGGTCGTCATAACGAGTCGCTGGGACGTGCCCCGCTGAAGGTCAGCGGTCGGGTCGCCAAGATCGGGGCCGGCGACAACCGGGTGTTCTATTTCGTATCCAACCGATTTATGAACGAGTTGGGTGGTTCGGTCCGTGCCGCGGCCGTCTACTTCAAGATTCCGTTGGAAAATATTCTGGTTGTCCACGATGACATCGATCTTTCCTTTGGGAGGCTGCGTCTTCAGGTTGGTGGCGGCAGCGGGGGACACAATGGAATCAGGTCGGTGGAACAGTCGTTCGGCACCAACGAATTCTCTCGTCTCAAAGTGGGAGTCGGGCGCCCGCAAGGCTCGATGGATCCTGCGGATCATGTTCTGCGATCATTCACCAAATCGGAACGGCCCGAAGTCGATGTCATGGTTGAAGTCGCAAGTGATGTGGTCGAACTCTGGCCCGATCAGCCCGATCGCGCCCAGGAAATGGCAGGGCGATACGGAGTGAATTGATCGCCCGCTACCGTTGACTTCCTATGGCGGAGTTTGTCGGTGCACTCGATCAGGGAACCACTTCTACCCGATTCATTATTTTTGATCACGATGGTCAGGTAGTGGCTATCGACCAGCGTGAGCATCGTCAAATATTCCCCCGAGCCGGATGGGTGGAACATGACCCGGTCGAGATCTGGTCCAATGCAGCCTCAGTAATTGAGGGGTGTTTGAGTAAGGCCTCGTTGCGACGCCACGACCTGGTGGCCATCGGGATCACGAACCAAAGGGAAACTACCGTTCTGTGGGATGCGGTCACTGGCGTTCCCGTTGCCAACGCTGTCGTCTGGCAGGACACGCGAACCTCGACATTGACAGAACGGCTCGGGGCCGACGGCGGGACCGATCGATTCCGAAAACGCACCGGATTGCCTCCGGCGACCTACTTCAGCGGACCCAAGGTCAAGTGGCTACTCGATGAGCACGGGCTCGGCGATCGGGCGCTGAGGGGAGAAATCCTGTTCGGAACTATCGACTCCTGGTTGGTTTGGAACCTCACCGGCGGTGAGCACTTGACCGACACCACCAACGCCTCACGCACGATGTTGATGGATCTGGCTGACCGCAACTGGGATGCTGACCTCTGTCTAGAAATCGGTGTGCCGTCGGCGATGTTGCCCCGGATCGTCGATTCGGTGGGCCCGATTGCCGAGTGTCAGGGAGTTCTCGACGGAGTCGGGTTGATGACGATTCTGGGCGATCAACAGGCCGCCCTTTTTGGCCAGGTTTGTTTTCGACCCGGGGAGGCGAAGAGCACTTACGGCACGGGAAACTTCATGTTGATGAACACTGGAACCGACCCGGTGACGTCCGCTGCCGGTTTGTTGACGACCGTGGCCTACACAGGCGAAGGTCTTGACCCGACCTATGCCTTGGAAGGATCGGTGGCGGTATCGGGTTCGCTGGTGCAGTGGCTCCGTGACAATCTCGGCCTCATTTCTGAAGCAGCCGAGATCGAATCGATGGCCAGGACCGTCGAAGACAACGGCGACGTATATTTCGTTCCGGCGTTCTCCGGGTTGTTCGCCCCCTACTGGCGCCCGGATGCCCGTGGGGCGATCGTCGGTTTGACCCGATTCTCCAATAAAGGGCATATCGCCCGAGCGGCTTTGGAGGCCACTGCTTTCCAGACCAGGGAAGTGGCCGATGCAATGGTCAGTGACTCCGGGGTGCCGTTGACCGAGATGCGCGTTGACGGAGGTATGACGGCGAACAATCTTCTGATGCAGTTCCAGGCTGATCTACTCGATATCGATGTAGTCATGCCGTCGATTGTGGAGACAACCGCCGTGGGTGCCGCCTACGGAGCAGGACTCGCAGCTGGATTCTGGGAATCCCAGGATGAGCTTGTGGGATTGTGGAGAGAGTCACAAAGATGGTCATCCGGTATGGATTCCGGTACTAGAGAGCGTCTGATGAATCGATGGAAGCAAGCTGTGGAACGTTCGTTCAACTGGGCGGAGTGAATGCCGTAGGGGACGGTAAGAGTTGGGCTTCTCATTCGGCTGCGTGCTACACCTCGATCTTTGATCACAATGGGTTTCATCTCCCGACCGTTACAATCTGGCTAGTTCCCGCGAGGAGTATCTCCGATTAACGCACCCGACATGCTGGCGCTGATTCGTATCGCCCTGGTCCCCGTGATCATGGCGTTGACCCGCTCCGACTCCATCGAACACTCGCTGGGTTTGGCGGCGATTGTGTTTGCCATTGCAGCATTCACCGACTTTCTCGATGGGTATGTTGCCCGTCGCACCACCGGTGGCACCACGCTCGGCGCATTTCTCGATACGACGGCCGACAAGATTCTGGTGACCGGTACCTTGTTTGCCCTGGTTTCGATTGATCGGGTTTCGATCTGGCCAGCCGTCATCATCGTTTTCAGAGAATTCACAGTGATGGCGTTGCGCGGTGTGGTCGCCCAGCGTGGTGGCCTAATCGCCCCGTCCACGTGGGGAAAGATCAAGGCGCTGGCGCAGTTCACCGCAATTTTCGCAGCGTTCCTGCGCTTCCCCGATCGTCTTGGTCCCTGGTATTTCGACCAGTGGTTGATGCTGGTTGCCGTGATTGCCACAGTCGGTTCGGCCTGGGGCTACGTCACGGCGTTCTGGTACGTGGTCAAAGAGGAAGAGGATCAGGTAGCCGTCGAAATCGATGCCGACGGACACCGATATATTGTGCCGGCGGCCGAACTCCCGGATGGCGAATTGCACCGGGAGAGGCCTGTCTGAGTGCACGTCCACTCCGTCCCATGACCAAAGTTGCGATCACAGGTTCCACCGGAGTTATTGGTCGGTCGCTGCTGGCGCTTCTCGCAGATCAAGCCTTCGAGGTTCGGGCCTTGGTTCGAAAAGAGGACGATGCCGGGACCGTCGCCGGTCTTGGTGCGACTCCTGTTTGCGGGGATTTGCTGGATGCTGAATCGCTCGCTCTTTTAGTCGCCGACTGTGAGTTTGTCTTCAACGTTGCTGGCGTGAATGAGATGTGTATCAGCGACCCCACGAAAATGGAGCGAGTAAACGTAACCGGCGTCCGCAATGTAATGGAAGCATGCCGACTCGGGGGAGTGGGGCGCCTCATCCACACCTCTTCAGCTGTCACGCTGGGCGAGGAAAAGGGTTCCGTCGGTAACGAGGATTCTTCGCACCGCGGATGGTTCCTCTCCGAATACGAGCGAACCAAGACCCACGGCGAGGCAGTCTTGTTCTCGGAAGCCGGCGACCTCGACGTCGTATCGGTCAACCCGTCGTCGGTGCAGGGCCCGGGCCGCGCGACCGGTACCGGGCGAATCATCCTTGCCGTGGTGCGGGGGGATATGCGGTTTCTAATTGACTCCGCCATTTCGCTGGTCGATATCGATGATTGTGCCCGGGGCCATCTCCTTGCTGCTACCAACGGAGTGTCTGGGAGTCGATACATTCTCAATGGCGCGGTTCTTAGTGTGAGGGAGGCCGTGGGGCTGGCGGCCACGGCTGCTGGTCGGGCGATTTCGCCCCGCTACTTACCCATCTCGGTTGTGAACGGACTGGCTTCGGTGGTCGATCCGATGGCCCGCCTTCTTCGGCGGGATCTTCCTGTTTGCAAGGAGATGATCCGAGTGATGGCGTTTGGCCATCGTTACGACGGATCACGTGCAACCACTGAACTTGGCCTGGAATATCGGCCGATCGACCACACCATCGATCGGACGGTCCAATGGTTTGAGAGCGAGGGCTTCCTGAATTGAGTGGTCTGAGTTGGCCCGACACATCGAGCACGCAGCAACGAATCTGAGCTCACGCACGGTTTTCACGAACCGAACGCGGGAGAGTCCCTACCCCACGACTACAGCTACGATTTGTCACCCCGATGACCGCACTTCTTGCCCCATTCTTGTCCGTCTGGCGGTCACAGAAGCTTCCGACTGACCAATGGGCTGTAGCGCATTCCGGACAGGCCTTCGCCATTGCCGGATGGACTTCCCAAACCGAATCGACAGTTCTGGTCGTGGTCCCCGGGGAGCGCGAAGCAGAAGAACTCGTCGACGACCTGTCGCTGTTCCTCGAACACGTTGAGTTAGCTCCCGCCTGGGAGACCCTGCCTTTTGAGCACGTGTCGCCCAACATTTCGACGATGGCCCGGCGTGCCCGGGCCCGGCACTATTTGGAGAATCCTTCGGGGCCCGCAGTAGTCGTGGCAAGTGTCCGCGGCGCCATCCAACGATTGTCGCCCTCGCCGATCCATCCGCTGGTGATCCGCCCCGGTGGCCAGGTCGACCCCAATGACCTGGCCGGGCACCTGGCCATGTTTGGCTACCACCGGACCGATCGAGTCGAAGCGAGGGGAGAATTTGCGGTGAGAGGCGGGATCGTCGATGTCTTCCCGGCTCAGGAGGACAATCCGATTCGTCTCGACTTCTGGGGTGACAACGTCGAGGAAATCCGTAGTTTCTCGGTGGCGTCGCAACGATCCGAGGCGAAAGCGAATGCTCTGACCGCCTATCCGGCGCGTGAGGTGAGACCGGATCAAGAAACCAGAGAGAGAGCCCGGAAGCTCCTGATCGGCGAATCGTGGGCGGCGCCGACCTGGGAGAGAATCAGCGAAGGCCAGCTTTTTCCCGGGCTTGAGTCGTGGCTCCCCTGGTTGGCGCCAGATGCATGTCTCATTGATGCTCTTGCTCAGGACGTGAATCTCATCGTCGTCGACCCGGTTCGGGCTCGCGACCGGGCCCGTGATCTACGGAAAGAAGAGAGTGATCTGGCCGCCGCCCTTGCCCCGACCTGGGGAGAGAAGGCCCCGGTCGCCGGTGATCATCCGATGCTGTTTCTCGACCTGGAGGCAGCTCTATATCGGCGTCGTCACCTCGCCATCACTTCAGCCCCGACCGACCCCTCCGATGAGGTGTTCGAGGTTCGTGGGTTCGATGCAACACCTGGAGATCCCGAATCTGTGGCTTCGGGCCTGGGCCGCTTGATCGAGCGTAATATCACACCGGTCGTGGCTATGGATGGCGACGGTCCGGCCGACCGGGTCGCCCGGACCCTTCTTGAGAACGGACTTGCCCTCGAGCGAGTCGACCAATTCGCAGGAATTCGTCCCGCCGTAATCGCGCAGGGGATTCACCGCGGGTTCGTCGCTCCAACTTTGGGCTTAGCTGTCCTTGGCGAACAAGAGATCGCTGGGCGGAGGCGGGCCCACCGCCGCGCCGGGGGAACGAAGGGAACGACGACGCAGCAATACCGTGATCTCACCGAAGGTGATTACGTCGTCCACCACCAGCACGGTATCGGTAGGTTCGAGGGTCTCGTTACCCGAACCATGATGGGAATCGAGCGCGATTATCTGATTGTTGAGTACGCCGGTGATGATCGGCTCTATGTACCCGTCGACCAGCTGGCGGCGGTGAAGAAATACACCGGCGGCGAAGCTCCTCGCATCTCAAGGATGGGCGGCAAGGATTGGACTGACCAGAAATCACGCGTGAGGAAGGCGGTGGCCGCCGTGGCTCAAGAAGTCGTGGAACTGCATCGGCAACGGTCCCGGGCAACGGGCCACGCTTTCCCGTCCGACACTCCGTGGCAATCTGAAATGGAGAGTGCATTTCCATTTGAGGAAACCATCGATCAGGATCGCGCCATTGGCGAAGTCAAGGTCGACATGGAGTCGGGCAAGCCGATGGACCGACTCGTGTTTGGCGACGTCGGTTACGGCAAGACCGAGGTTGCTATCCGTGCGGCTTTCAAGGCCGTTCAAGACGGTCGTCAGGTAGCGGTTCTTTGCCCGACCACTCTTCTGGCCCAACAGCATCACCAGACCTTCTCGGAGAGGTTTGCCTCCTACCCGGTACGGGTGGAACAGCTCTCGCGATTTCTCACTGCCAAACAACAGAAGACCGTTGTATCCGGGATCACCTCCGGAGATGTCGACGTCGTCATCGGGACTCACCGTCTGCTGTCTGAAGACATCACTTTCCAGAACCTTGGACTCCTGGTGATCGACGAAGAACAACGGTTCGGCGTCACTGCCAAGGACGCAATGAAACGTCTGAAGGTGGGAGTAGACGTCCTTACTTTGACAGCGACGCCGATACCCAGGACCCTGGAGATGGCGCTCACGGGGATACGATCCGTCTCCCACATCCGCACCGCGCCCGAGGATCGCCACCCGATTCTCACCTATGTCGGGCCCTACGACGAGCAGTCCGTCTCTGCTGCGATCCGACGGGAGATTCTCCGCGAAGGGCAGGTTTTCTATGTCCACAATCGGGTTCAGTCGATAGATCGGGCAGTTGCCCGTCTCCGTGACCTCGTGCCTGACGCCCGATATGTCGTGGCTCACGGCCAGATGTCGGAGGGTCAGCTCGAACAGGTGATGATCGACTTCTGGAATGGCGACTACGACGTGATGGTGGCCACCACGATCATTGAATCGGGACTGGACCTGCCCAAGGTCAACACTTTGATTGTTGAGCGGGCGGACCTACTCGGCTTGGCTCAGCTCTATCAGCTCCGTGGTCGGGTGGGGCGTTCCGATCAGCGGGCGTATGCATATTTGTTCCATCCCCAGGATCAATCTCTCACCGAAGACGCCCATCGTCGACTTGAAGCAATCGGTGAGGCTACCGATCTCGGGTCGGGATTTCAGCTCGCTCTCCGTGACCTCGAGATCAGGGGCGCAGGCTCCATATTGGGTGAGGTGCAGACGGGACACATATCGGCGGTTGGCTTTGACCTCTATGCCGAACTGGTCGCCGAGGCGGTCAACGAGTTGGAGGGCCGCCCATCAGTGGAGGAGAAGCCAGCGGAAGTGAGGATCGACCTCCCTGTCGATGCCCACCTTCCTGAGTTATACATCGAAGACCAGGAATTGCGACTCGAGGCCTACCGCCGACTCGCAGGGACACGAACCCACGCCGAGGTCGACGATGCGATCGCCGAATGGGTCGACCGATTTGGTCCTCTTCCAGACGCCGCTCTCACTCTGGTCGAGTTGGCCCGCCTCCGGGTCGAAGCAATTCGCGTCGGGTTGACCGAAATTGTCAAGCTACGCCATGAGGTGCGAATGGGGCCGGTTGATCTCAAACCATCACAGGAGGTCCGTTTGCAAAGGTTGAAGCGAGGATCGGTGTTGCGCGCCAACGAAGGTGTCATTTTCATCCCGGCACCCTCACCAATTCTCCCCGGCCTCACCGAGTTCATGAAGGCGATGTGGGAGGAATAGACGGTCGATTCTGTAAATAGAATATGTGACCCGGAACTAGGTGTTGATTCGCCGAACATCTACCATTTATCGAGTTCCCCCGATTCTTAGGATTCTCTCTTGAAGAAATTTGCACTTTTAATCATGGTCTTCGCGCTCGTGCTGAGCGCATGTGGAGCCGGTTCCGGTGAATCCGCCGCCTCAGTCGACGACACCGAATACACCGTGGGTGACGTCAACGAACTCGTTTTCGATTCGGGCGGGACCGTTTCCAAAGATCAGTTCGCCCAGTACCTCGGATTCCTGATCCAATGGGACATCGTGGTCAACGCAGCCGAGGCTGATTACGGGATCGAAATCACCGAGGAGGAGATCGATGAAGCTGCCCAGGGCATCTACAACGCGAACGCCGAGCCGGGTGTCAGTTTCGACGAATTCCTCGAAGTCAACAAGGTTTCAGTGGGCTTCATCAGCAAGGTTGCCCAACTGCAGTTGATCGAAACGGCAGTCCGTGTCGAACTCGAGAAGGAAATCGAACCTCCCTCACCGGAAGACCTCGACGCCCAGCGAGAGCTTGCTTATGAAGCACAGACCGAGGTTTGTGTCTCGCACGTCCTTGTCGAGACTGAGGCCGAGGCGCAGGATGTCCTCGATCGGATCGATGGGGGCGAAGACTTTGCAGATATAGCCGCCGAGGTTTCGCTCGACACCGGTAGCGGGGTCGAGGGCGGAGACCTCGGTTGCTCAGCGCCATCGCGATATGTCCCCGGTTTCATGGAGGCCACGGTCGAAACCGAGGTAGGGGAGTATTCCGAACCGGTCGAGTCAGAGTTCGGATTCCACATCATCATCGTCAACGAAAGGACCTTCCCGACTGACGAAGAGCTGCCCACGGACGAGGAGATCACCGAGGCACTCAAAGTTCCTGCGGTGAATCAAGCCCTGACCGCTTGGATCAACGGGCACCTCGAATCTGCCATTGTCGAGGTCAATGAGAAGTTTGGAACGTGGCAGACCAACCCGGCTGGAGTCGTTCCGCCCGTCGACCCGGACACGACCACGACCACGACCTTTGACGAGGGCGACCCAACTACGACGACGGTCGCGGAACCAACAGACGAGACTACGACAACGACCAGCGGATAACATCCGCCCATGATTCTGATTACCGGCCTCGGCCCTGGCGATATCGCCCGGATCCCGGGGCCGGTTCTCGATCTGCTCCTCGATCCGGCAACGCATCTGATAATCCGCACCAGGAATCACCCCGCAGCCGAACAAATTGCGGCGCGACGGGAGGTTGTTTTCTGCGACGACCTATACGAGTCGAGCGAGACCTTCGAAGATGTCTATACCGCCATTGCAGAACGTGTTCTTCATGCGGAAGCCTCGATGTCGGTCATTTATGCCGTGCCGGGCGGTCCGTCGATAGGCGAGTTCGCCGTGAGGGAGATCCTCGAACGCGGTTCAGATGTTCAGGTCCTCCAGGCGGAGACCTTTGTCGACGCCATTCTGGCCGGGGTAGGTTACGACCCGTTCGACCGGGGTCTCCAAATCATCAACGGTCATGACCTTCCTTCGCCGCTGATAATCGACAAGCCAACAATCGTTGGCCACCTCGACCGTCCTGAAATTCTCGCCGATGTCTCGGCTGCGGTATCCAGAATCCTGCCGGAAGGAACCAAAGTCACCGTTTTCTCCGGGCTTGGTGGCGAGGACGAACAACGTGTTGAATCCGATATCGACGCGATCGATCCTGCGTTGGCGGGTTTCCGCACCTCGATCTGGATCGACGCCGAGGCGGGGGGCATCGTCGGGGCAATCCGCACGATGGAGCGTCTGAGACGAGAATGCCCCTGGGATCGAGAGCAAACCCACCTAACTCTCGCCAAGAATCTCATCGAAGAGGCGTACGAACTGATCGAGACCTTCGACGACATCGACGCCGACCCTGACGATCTGGTTGCCTATGCCCGGGTCGAGGAGGAGGTAGGCGATGTCCTCCTTCAAGTACTTTTCCATTCCGCGATCGCTGAAGAATTAGGTGCCTTCGACATCAATGATGCCGCCGAGGTGCTCCGGCAGAAGCTGGTCCGCCGCCATCCTCATGTGTTTTCCGATGTTGAAGTGGCTGACGCGGCCGAAGTGAAGGCCAATTGGGACGAGATAAAACGACGGGAGAAGGGCGAGAATACGGAATCGGCCATGGATGGGATTCCGTCGGGGATGCCTGCCATCTATCGGGCGTCGAAAGTCCAGAACCGGGCCGTGAAAGCCGGAACTGTGGCCGAGTCGAGAGGTGCCCTTATCGCTCGCATGACCGCGTCTATCGACTCACTCGACAAGGACGCGGAGAAGGCGAGCGTTGTCATTGGTGGCGCGATGTTCGATCTTGTTGATCTGGCCCGACGATCAGGCCTTGATGCCGAACACATGTTGAGGGCAGCGGTTGATCGCTTCGAGTGCGACTTTCGGGACGGAGAACACGAGGAATAGCCCGAGAGGCTGGTAGCTTGGCACGGCCAGACGTAGTCGATAATTGGACCATGAGCAGCACGATCATTGAGCGGGTACACGCCCGGCAGGTATTGGACTCGCGGGGAAACCCCACCGTAGAAGCCGAAGTTTTCACCGAATCCGGGTTCGGACGCGCCATCGTACCCTCAGGCGCTTCGACCGGTGCCGCCGAGGCCGTCGAACTCCGCGATGGTGGAGATCGCTACCTGGGAAAGGGCGTGGCCAAAGCTGTCGGTCATGTCAAGGGTCAACTTGCCGCCGCCGTGGTCGGCCGTGATTCACTGGATCAGGAGTTGATCGATCAAGTGATGCTCGACCTCGATGGGTCACCAAACAAGGCAAATCTAGGTGCGAACTCAATCCTTGCCGTTTCCCTAGCCAATGCCCGCGCCGCCGCCTCATCGGTGGGCCTGCCTCTGTTTCGATACCTTGGTGGCCCGGCAGCGCGGACACTCCCTGTCCCATGCCTCAACGTCCTCAATGGCGGTGCCCATGCCGCCAATAGTGTCGACATCCAGGAATTTATGGTGGTCCCAGCTGGCCTCCCATCGTTTAGCGAGGCACTCCGGGCCGGTGTTGAGGTGTATCACTCACTGAAGAAAGTCATCGCAGGCCGCGGTCTGGGTACCAATGTCGGAGACGAAGGTGGATTTGCCCCCAATCTGGCGACCAACGAATCGGCCCTGGAGTTGTTGGTGGAGGCCATCGAAACTGCCGGCTATACGGTTGGCGATGAGATCGCCCTCGCTCTCGATGTGGCTGCCACCGAATTGTTTCGGGAAGGGCGGTACCGCCTCGAAGGCAAGGAGTTCACATCGGCCGAAATGGTCGACTACCTGGCCGACCTTGTTGATCGCTACCCATTGGTGTCGGTCGAAGATGGAATGGCTGAGGATGATTGGGACGGATGGAAGGAGCTAACTCAGCGTTTGGGGCGCCGGGTTCAGTTGGTCGGCGACGATCTGTTCGTCACCGATGAGGAACTCCTTCGTCGTGGTATCAGTGAGGGCGCTGCCAACAGCATCCTGATCAAGGTCAACCAGATTGGGACCGTGTCTGAGACTTTGCACACGATGGCCCGGGCCAACCGCTCCGGCTACGGGACCATGGTCAGCCATCGATCGGGCGAAACTGAGGACACTTTTATTTCCCATCTTGCCGTGGCAACCAACGCCGGTCAGATCAAGGCCGGGGCTCCGGCACGGGGTGAGAGGACTGCCAAGTACAACCAGTTGCTCCGAATTGAGGAAGCTCTAGGAGATCAGGCACGCTACCCGGGTTGGAATACATTCAGGCGGGCCAAGTGACGATTACGAAAAGGCCAACTCTGCTCCTGGTCGTATTGCTTTTTCTGGTCATCGGCGCGGCCTTTCTC
>JBBKXI010000011.1:0-22033 GCA_037969415.1 Acidimicrobiia bacterium
GGTAGCTCAATTGGCAGAGCGTCGGACTGTTAATCCGTAGGTTGTGAGTTCGAGTCTCACCCCCGGAGCACCCAAAACCCCTGCTCAGCGGGGGTTTTGGCCTATCCGGGGTAGGTCGACCCAGGAACCCACCATGATGGATTGTGGTTACCCGTGAGTGCTGGTGGTCTGGCCTCTGACAATGAGAACGAGACAAGCCACGATCAGCCAGATGAATAGGGCCAGACCGCCCACACCAATATCAGTCGGGATGAGCGCCACAGTGGCCGCGACGAGTACGACGCCCACCCAGGCAAACGGCTTGGGGAGTAATCCCACGACCAACGAGCTGATGCTCATAGTGGCGGCGACACCCACAGCACCAAGCATGAACAGGGCAATGATGTGGTCTTTCAGGATCGATAACGGAAGCACCGCTTCGGCAAGCATGTTCGGGGCGATCGGTGCGCTAATCGCCATGCGATATGACCCATGAACGAAAGCGCCGATCGTCATGACAATCCCAAAGGCATAGGCCACAAGAGCGAGCAGTTCACCTTTAGAGCCTTCCCGGGCGAGGCGCATCCGCAGCGAGGCAACAAACCCGACCAGGGCCAAGGCTCCGACTATGCCGACCGTGCTTCCAGCGACGATTCTCGTCCTGTTGTCAGTGATCTCAGCCGCCAGCTCACTGACCGGACTGTCAGGCCCCAACCAACCGCCATGGTCGATAATGAAGAACCCCGCGAACATCAATACCAATCCCGCCAGACCCAACAACCACCCAATCAGATCGAGTTCATCCGAACGATCGGTAGACATGTTTCAGGTCTCCTCTTTCAAGTTCGCCATCGATCTCGCTACTCATACATGAGAACAGACGAACTAGACGGACAAACCGGTGACACCAGCCAGGTTGATAAAGGCACTCATGTCCCTCCTCATTCAGCGACCCTGTTCATCATGCGAAGAAAATCAGGACTCGGAGCCAGGTGATCGTCCGCCGCGGGCTTGGCTCGCCTTGTGGGTCTCGTGAAAGTCCGACAACACCCGGGACTCGGGTCGGTGAAACTTCTACCTAGCCGGTCGTGGTGAACTCGGCTACCGACCGAGCGGTGTACGATCGGATGGTTTGCCCAGCGTTCTCATTAACCGACCCTCGCTCAGCTAGCTAATTGGACTCCATTGCCCAGGGCAACCAGCGCAGTCGGCCCACACCATGTCGGGCGGCTCCCCACTCAGCAGACGATGGGCGTCTTCTCTCAATACGACACCAAGCAGTCCGCCTTGTGGTGTGGTGACAATCACGAGCGGCGTTGGCCGTCGATCCATTCGTTTTACGAGTCGGTCGAGGATCTCGTTGGCTCTAACGGTTGTCGGACCGAGTTCCATCGCCTCGCCTGCCGAAAGATTCTGGTCCTTAGTCCATGAGGTTGAGCGAAGTCTCCCGACGACTTGGTTGTCGCAGTCAATTACGAAGCAGTATTCCCACCTTGTCCCCTCCACTCGTTTCCGTACATCACCAACCAGTTCCGATGGTTCACAAGTTGGAACATCGGGCCGCATAGCATCTGCCGCCGTCTGCACGAGCGGGCCATCGCCATCCACCGGTAGCCCTGCTGCTTTCCAGTCGGCTATTCCGAGTTCGTAGTCGTAGACCTTTTCGAATCCGAGCGCTTCGAGCTGACACGCAGCCCGTGGGGACATATCTCACAACCCGTCGTGTCAATACACGGCTACCGGCTTGTCCCTGCTGAGCATGTGCGTCGTTTCTTCGCTGATTGTTTTTAGGGGAATGCTCAGAGCACCAGGAATGTGGCTCCGCCGGTATTCGGCGTCGGGTAGCACATCGACGACTTGGACGGTGTCAGCCGAGATGAGGCGAATCAGGTCGTCTCGAGTCAAGCGATCAACCATTTAGCGACCTGCGCGCGGCTTCCACCGGCCACCAATTTTCCCGGCATCGGTAGCAATCTGGTCGACGCCCACCGCGTCCCTTGTCCGTTTACACCCCAAGCGCATCCGCAATCTGCTCGGCCGTTGGAGAATCGGCAGGTCCCGAATCGGTGAAGTAAAGACGACATGCGAATCCGACTTTGGTGTCCTTTGCGACAAAAGGGTCCCGGCCGTCAATAAGGATCGAGGGTGAACCGTGAAACCCGAGCTGTTCTGCGGCCTCCGGCGACCCGACAAGTTGATACTCAACGTCGACGTCAAGCCGGTGCGACGCGACGACTTCCCTGATTCTCTGGTCGGTCAACTTCCAATTGGGACAGGAGTCGAAGTATTGAAGTGTGACGGTCATAAGACCGCCGTTCGGATCGATGCCGAATCGGCCACAAGATTGCACACACAAACGGTCGGCCAATTGTCAGGTAGATCATTTGCCGTCTCTTCGAGTGTCCTGAGTTCTGTCTGGAGTTTCCGCAGATCCTCGATGCGACCCTGAATCGCTTCAGCCTCACGTGAGATGGTTGACCGGACAGCACCGCAGGGCGCTTTTCCATCTCTCCGGAGAGCAATAATCTCCCGAACATCGGACAAGGGGAATTCCAGGGCTCGCAAACGGGCCACGAATCGGAGGAGATCAAGGTCGTCATCGGTGTACCCCCGATAGCCCGAGTGTGTCCTCTCAGGCGATGGGAGAATATCTAACGACTCGTAGTACCTGATCGCCGACGTCGACAAGCCGACTTGTTTGGCTGCCTCTCCGATGCGAAAAGTCTGTTCCATAGATCCAACGTACACCTTCAAGCCACTTGAAGGTCAAGGACACATTTGGCCAGGGCACTAGCTGCTTGGTTATGGTTCTCTCTGGGTGGCAACAAGCGTGGCGGGTACCCCCGGAAAGGGAAGTTATGGAGAACTCAGCGACAGCAAAAAGATACGCCACATCGTTAACGGAGCGCGACCCGGAAGCCACTGCTCGGCTGTTGCATCCTGATGTGGAGGTCCACTACCCACAGTCGGGCGAAGTTTTCAGAGGTAAGGACAACTACATCGCCATGTTGTCGAACCATCCGTCAGGTCTACCAGAGGCCAGCTTTCCGGTCGTATCGGGGGAGAAGGCCTCCGTGCACGTGGCATCGCCGCTCCCGTTCGGAATGCCGATCGTGACGGTGGCTGGGAGTGGGAACCTGTTCGTCGTCGAAGGCACTGCGAACTATGCCGACGGCAATAGCTACAACATTGCTGTGATCTTGAACATGGATAACGGTCTCGTTGCACGGGAGACGTGGTATTGGGGTTCTCCGTTCCCGGCTCCCGAATGGAGAGAGCCTTTCGCTGAGTAGCACAACCAATGTCGAGAACTAACCGTCGGCGAACCTCGAAAGGCTTTGTGCATCTGGTGGAGGAGCACATCGCTCTGTCAGAGGCGCCCAACCTCCGTCCTGTTCAACGCTCGCGAGCGAGTTGCCTAAAAAGGTCGGGCGGACCTGGACTCGTAAGCCGTTTACATGGTCGAAAGTGGACAAATGGGGATCAGTCCAGTCAATTTTGAGAGTCGACGCCACCCTCGACTACCAATCGAGGTTGTCGAACACTACGAACTCCTCACACGATCCGCCCAGCCCCACCTGGCGACTCCGCAGCGGCCTTCGTTTTACCTCTTCCTGCTGATGCGTGACAACAAGGGGTTTCACACCGTCGACTTCGCCAAAATATCGGCACAACCCGGGCGCCTAATCCTCGTCCGACCAGGTCACGTCCAGGTTTTCGACACGAAGGCTGCTTTGAACGCCACCATGGTTCTCTCCCAGCCCGCCACATCATCAACCCACCCATGGTTTCCCGGCCAGGGCTCGTACTGCGACCTCGACGATGACGCCATTGCCACTGCCGACAATTTGATCGAAGAGCTGCGAGGACAACAAGCCCGCTTCGGAGGAGACCAACCCACGATACGGCTCATGATCGCCCTCTTCAACGCCCTTGTCGTTCTCTGTGACAAAGCAGACGCAGAAGCAAATGATGAACACCTCCCCGAGGTCTACATCGCGTTCCGCAACGCCATCGAGACCGACCTGACCCACCGCCACGATGTGGTCGACTACGCACGCCATCTCGGCTACTCCGCCCGAACCATCACCCGCGCCTGCAAAAGTGCAACGGGCCAAACCGCCAAACAAGTTCTCGCCGAAAGGATCGTCCTCGAAGGGAAGCGCCTCCTCGTCCACACCGATAATCCTGCTGCAACCATCTCGTCCCAACTCGGCTTCTCCGAAGCCACCAACTTCAACAAGTTCTTCGTCCGCTATACGAACCAAACTCCTTCCAACTTTCGACATCTCCACAGACGAACCGCGTAATCCCCTTCCACGCGGCATGAGCGCCTCTTCAGATCGCCCGGTGGCCCGCCTAATACAGTCCGGGCGTAGGGCGCCTGGCCGAGGGGGGACTTCCAATCGGTGCCCTACTCCTCGGTCCTCTCACTCGAGCGAGTTGACCTCATTGCTCAAAGGCGCGACCATAAGAGCAGTCTTTTCCCCTTTTATGTGAGGTTTTTGGATGGGATCGCTCGTTAAGAAGCGTCGTAAGAAGATGTCAAAACACAAATATCGCAAACGCTTGAAAGCCAATCGCCACAAGCGCAAGTGATTTGAAGAGGGATCGGTTCGACGGTCCCTCTCTTTCATTGTTTCCTCGTGCGTAGGGTCCTGTTTTCCGGGACTCCATGCACGATGAACGGTTCGGTGGCCCGCATGGCCATCAGTGGCCGCGGAGGAACTTCTCGATTTCTTCCACCAACTCGGGACCGTTTTCTTCGCTGGCCTCGCTTTCGAGTCTCTCCACGTACTCGGCAAGTTCCTCGTTGTCCTCAATGGCCGCCTCGACCGTCGCAAGGTAAGTCCTCGTCGCGGTGGTCAGATCTCCGATGTCGAGCGGCAGTCCGGTGAGGTCGGAGGCTTTTACGGCCAGGGCTTCCGTTGCCGGCGGGTACTCCTGGTTGGATAAGTAGTGGGGGACGGCCGCCCAGACTGAGATCACATCGATTCCGGCAGCCCCTAAGAACTGATTCAGAACACCCACGATGCCGGTAGGGCCGGTGTATCCGGACGGGAGAAGGTCGTGCTGAGCGAGGGTATCGGGACGGGTTGCTGAACCGACGAGGGGTACCGGCAACGTGTGTGCGACCTGGCCCACAAAGGCCCCGATGGTTACAGCGCGGGTGACTCCCAAAGTTCGGAACGCCTCGATCAGATCGGCACTGAACGACTTCCACCTGTAATGAGGCTCTTCTCCCAGCACTACCACGACATCCTGTTCGGTGGTCTCGATAGCGTAGATGTCGTTGCTGGGCCACATCAGGTCCCGCACACCTGCGGAGTCGAGCGAGACAATCGGCCGTCTCACCTGAAAATCGAAATGATCGTCGGGATCGATGCTGGCGATGTGCTTACAGGACGGGTGGTCAAGGAAGTGGGCGACGGCTGTGCTGGCGCTTTCACCCGCGTCGCCCCAACCCTCGAAGGCAATCAGCGCCGTCGGGTTCGAGAGAACCGGATTCTCAATCCATTCAAGACCGGGCATGTACTCAACATACTCCACCAGCACGTGTAGTGGAAGGTCAAATTTGGGGTTGGAACCTGCGGAGTCGAAGGGCGTTCAGAACTACCGAGACCGAAGAGAAGGCCATCGCGCCGGCGGCAACCATCGGATTGAGGAATCCAAGGGCAGCCAGCGGAATAGCCGCGGTGTTGTATGCGAAGGCCCAGAAGAGATTCTGTTTGATGGTCCGAAAGGTTGCTCCAGCGGGATCTACAGGATGTGGAACGACAGATCGAAGAGCTGTATCGCACCCGCGACCGGTTGGCGGAAATGATCGAACGGGCGACGAACATCGACCCGGCCGACTGCAATGACCCCAACCGCCGTCAAACGATTTCGAGCGGACAAACGTAGAGAGCCCCAACAATGTTGGGGCTCTCTTGGTCGTTTGACATCGGGACAGGGAGGGGGGATCCGTTCCCGGTCAAACTGGAGGGGACACTGATTACAACGCGTAACCGGTCGAACTCATTTCAGTCGGACCTATTCTCAGGCGTCTTGCTCATCCATGATCTTTCCGCGGACCCTTGGGAAGCGTACCGGAGCATGGGCGTGGCAATACTCGGCCTTGTTGTACTGGGAAAGCCTGGTGTCACATCCGCCTTTGGAACAAACGCGTCCGGTGTGGAAGCGTTTTGATGGACGGGTCACGCCTTTGATGGCGGCCCCTCTGACTGTATCTGTCATTTTTTCCCCTCCTGGTTGGGGTCTCTCTTATTAGTAAACGTTTTGTCTCGTCGTGTGATTCCGAATTCGGTGGAAATCAGAGAACGCCTGAGTGTTGTTCACCAGGTCGTTTCGTAAGACGAACCGCTTTTGGTTCTTGGTTAAGACGTCGGAGGAATCCGTATGGTTCCCCGCAGGGACCATTCTAGACCACCACTACCCGGATTTAGCCAATCCCGAGTTTCTTCAGGAAGGCAGAGTTGTCCGGCTGCCGTCCGAGGAAGTTCTCCAACATTTCATCGGCGTCGAGAGAACCACCCTTTTCCAGCACTTCCTTGCGGTAGGCCATGCCCACCTCAGGATTGGTCGCACCCTTCTCCTCGAATATCGAGAACATGTCGTCGCCGAATACTTCCGACCACATGTACCCGTAATAGGCGGAGTCATAGCCACCCATCAAATGGCCGAAGGAGGCTAATGAGAAGGTTCCCTCAGGGTGGGGGAGTAGGGAAATGGCGGCAGCGTCAACCAGAGCGGCATCGAGGTCTTTGACATCGCCGGGCTGGTGGATCTTCTGGTCGAGCCAACCAAACTGAAGCTGGCGTAGCTGGTGGATTGCGATGTTCAACTGGCGCGCCTCCACAAGCTTCTCAACGAGCACATCCGGGATCGGGTCGCCAGTTTCGTGGTGACGGGCGAATTTCTTGAGGACCTCGGAACGCCATACCCAATGCTGCATGATCTGGCTCGGTGCTTCAACGAAGTCCTGCTCTACGTTGGTACCCGAGAATCGGGCGATCTCAGTGCGGCCCAGATTCTGATGGAGGACGTGTCCAAACTCATGGAAGAGAGTTTCCACCTCTGAATGCTGGAGCAGCGATGGCGTCGTCGCCGTCGGTTTGGTGAAGTTAGTCACCATGGCGCATACCGGATTCTGATACGACCCGTCTTCGAGACGCCTGCTCAAAATCAAGGGAAACTCGGCAGCGTGACCGAATTTCCCTTCCCGGGGGAATAGGTCGAGATAGAAATGGGCTAACGACTCGCCGGACGCAGTATCTGACATCGCAAAGAGTCTGACATCGGGATGCCAGGCACCTTTGGGCTCTACCTCCTCGAAAGTAATGCCAAACGTCGATTGCACCAGCTCGAACATCCCATCGAGAACGGCGTCGAGCGGGAAATAAGCCGCCACCTCGAACGGATCCACCCCGTAATCGGTTTTGCGCTGCAGGGTGTCGAAATAGCGCCAGTCCCAAACCTGCATTTGATCGGCGTCGTATTGGTCGGCGAGTATGGCGGCCATGGCGTCGAGATCTTCGACCCCTTGCGCTTTGAGCGCCGGGATCAAATTTTCGTAGAACGCCGAAACGGCCTCCGGAGACTTGGCCATTCGCTCCTCGAGCTGATAGTGAGACCAGCTTGCCATACCGAAGTCCTGAGCGATTTGGTTGCGCAAACGGATTGCTTCTTCGAGGATTGGCCGATTGTCTTCGACTGCCTGGTTCGCCGACTTGCGACTTAGTTCTTCCCGAAGTTCGCGTCGCTTCCCGTTCTCAATGAATGGGAGAAGATCGGGGTAATCGAGGGTTACCTTCATCTTGCCGCTGTCTTCGTCGACCGCAAGGCCATCGGCAAAGGACCGGGGCAGGCCGTCTAGATCGTCGTGGTCGACAAGGATGAAATCCTCGTACTCGTCGATGTTGTTTTGGAATCGAACACCCAGTTCAACGAGTCGCTGCATCTTCTCTTTGACCGCGGCGCGGGTCTCCGGGTCCAGGTCGTGGCCGGCACGGCGGAGGTCGCGGAGAACAAACTCCAGAAGCCGCTTCTTCTCGCCTTCGAGCGATGATGCTTCCCCGGCGGAAGCGAACTCCTTAACGGCGGCGTTGAGATCGTCGCGGAAGATCATCTCCACTCCGAAAGTGTTTAACTTCTCCTGAGATTCGTTTCCCGCTTTTCGCACGGCGGGGTCGGGGTGCACGTAGCCCATGAAGGCATATGCGGCGAAGGCGTGGGAGAGGAGATCACCGATCCGGTCGATAGGCATGAGAGTGTTCTCAAATGTCCGGTCACTCTGCATTACCAGGGAATCAAGGATCTTTCTTGCCTCTTCAATCGAGCGATGGGTCCCGGTGCCGATGTCTTCAGCTGTGATGTTGGTGTAGGAATACATACGTAGCGGAACGGTAGTTGCCTTGAGGAAAAGGTCAGAAACGAGATTTCCGGGTCGACTCCGGTGCAATCCGAGGGCTGGTTCCTTGGAGCGGGCACTCCTCAATAGGTTTGGCGGTGACGAAGAGTCAGCCTTGGCTGGAGTAAACCTCGATCTCTACAGCGCCGGTGTTGCCTCCGGTAGACGAGTCGACGGTGAACGTGAGCACCTGGGCGACAAAATCGACGGCGACTGGGGTAACCCCCGCGGCGAAAGGGCCGAACTGCTGTTCGCCGGCTTCGACGATGTAGGTCTCCGTTGTCGCCGTCCCATCGCTCATTGAACGGGTGCGAAAGACTAGAGCCGAGACTTCAATTGACTGACCCAGGTCGATCGTGATGAAGGCATCGTCTCCGTCACCCCGTGAGGACCACTCCGTCCCGAGGTCACCGTCGACGGCATTAGCGCCAACGAAACTGTCGGAGAACTCCGAGCTAACGTCGACCACGGTCGCCGCGAGGGCGACGTTTTGTCCGAAGTCCGCAGTCTCTTGACCGTCTGGAGTTGTGAAAGTCATCGTTTCGCTCCGGTAAATGTTGCCGTCGGAGCCAACACCCTGAAGCCGGTACTGGTAAACGGTATCTGGCTTAAGGCCGCTCATGAGTGCACTGTGGTCTGAGTGTCCTCCTATTCCCATGTCTTGATCAGTCGCAATCGATCCCGATGGTCCATCGACTCCATAAGCAACCGCACAAACGGCGTCAAGATTGGTAGTCACTCGAAGGGTCGCCGCGGTCCCGGACGGGTCGAATTCAATCGTTGGACCTTCGACGGCGGTATCCGGTGGAGCCGGCTATGGCAGCCCTCAATAGGCCACTGACTTTACGGCAAGGTATCTGGCGGGGGCTTCAGTGACGATGATGGAGCGGTTCATCCACGGGTCCTTCAGTTCCGGCGCCCACCGCGATTGTCTGACAGCGGATTGGATCGGTGCATTGAGTCGGGTCGAGTTTCCGAGCCCTCTCAGTAAGTGTGGCCAGTTTCTTCCGAGTTTTGTTGAGGTCGGCGATGTGCCTGTCGAGGTCCCGCATGTGTCGACTGAGGAGGTCGACCACATGTTTGCAAGTACCGTGTCCTCCTTCTCTCAGTTCGAGAATGGACGCTATCTCGGTGAGCGTTAGGCCGGCTGCTTTGGCATCGCGAATGAACAGCAATCGATCGACCACGCCTTCCTGGTAGTCCCGATAATCGTTGATATCACGGAGTGGTTCCGGGACCAGCCCGATCTCCTCGTAGTAACGGATCGTCTTTGTAGTAAACCCACTCATGTGGGCCAATTCGCCTATGCGCATATCTGCGAGACCCTAGTTGACATTCCAGTCGGATGGAAGGTTTACCTTAGGGAGATGAAGTAGTTATGGACTGGTCGGAGCCATTTTCGCCTCGGTGGCCTGTACGTGATGTTCCTCCTGCCGTTCATCGATGTCGGTTTCGCCCAGAACATCATGTTTTCCGCAGCGCCACCGGACTAGGGGTTCCTCCTGCCTGCACGTGGCCCCGTTCAGATGATCGTCGACGGTGCCTTCACCTCGACGTTCGACGTGGCTGGTGGACTCGCCCTAACGGTCGGATGGCTCTTGCTTCTTGGTACCGCTGCATCCTTTGTGTTCCGCAGGATCTCTGCGCCGAGCAGGACTTGAACCGTGGTCCAAAATGAGTATCACCCTGGTCACCTCGGCGGGATGCCATTTCTGCGACGACGCGTAACGACTACTCGGCGACCTGGCCGCGCAATCCCCGTTCTTGATTCGGGAGGTCGACTGGACCAAGGCAGAGGGCGCCGATTGGTTCGTCGTAGGGTATTACGCAGAGATGTTGTTCCCGGAGAGCAACTGGTCGCCGACCTGGAGGATCCTGGATAGCCAGCGAGAATGGCTGCCGGGTCATCTCTCGGATGGAGCCTTGGTGGGGTCTGATCAGCTGGAAGCGGGTGGGTCCTGCTGTGTGACCTGCCATTGAAAGGCCCGCTCCTCTTCGCCCCAGTTCGACTTGAGGAACTCGAGGATGGCCAGGACCTCGCCGTCGCTGAGTTGGTCGCCGAACGTCGGCATCCTCGATTCAGGCAGATCCAGCCCATCTCGAACGATTTCAAGCAGAAGAGTGTCGGAATGGTGCCACGTGTGACCTGACGAGTCGTGTGGTGGCGCCGGATACGAGCCGTCAAGATTTGGACTCTTCCATTCGTCCTGACCGGACAGATCCGCACCGTGGCATGAAGCGCAGGTCTCCTGATAGAGATCGGCACCCTGGCTGACAAGATCGTCGTCCAACGGAGGGACCGATGCTGCGTTGGGTATATCAGGGTTTTGGCTGCCGGGTGGTGAATTGATCCCCGAGCACGCGGCAACAACCAGCATGAGCAGAGAGAAAAGGGCAAATCGCGCGCACCTGAACAAAGACGGCTCGCCAGCAAACGGACTTGCTACGGGGACTGGACGCGGCATTTGTCCATCTCCACATAGCATGACCAGGAGTGCCGTCGCCAAACTGCGAGCCAATCTTGGGCATCCAAGTCCCCTATCAGGCACCACCGGTTCATACGGAGAAGATAGCCCAAGGCGTAGTTATCCGAGGCGGGTCACCATTGACCCAATGGCTGCCACATTTCCGGCTGACGGAAACGCCGCGGGAACCGCGACGTTCCGCTCCTTACATATTCATTTCGCCATCGCTGTCGGTGTGGGAGCGCATGAAGAGGAGTTCGCCAGCGAAGATGAGCATGATGCCGATGGCGGAGACGATGAGGACGAGAGGGTCTTGAGATCCCTTGATCCATAGGAAGGCGGTGAGGACGATGAAGTCGAGAGAGATGGCGGTCACCACGATGGCAGGCCTTATCTCGATGCGGGATTGGAGACGGCGGAGGATCCCCCAGTGGATGGCGATGTCCATGATGAGGTAGAAGATGGCGCCCAGAGCGGCGATCCGCTGCAGATCGAACAGGATGGTGAGAACCATGGCGAACGCAACGGTGTACACCATGGCGTGGGTCCGAATTGTGCCCGGCATTCCGAAGTGGCGGTGGGGGACCTGGGCCATGCGGGTCAGCATCGCCAGCATTCGGGAGGCGGCGAAGACGCTCGCCATGACTCCAGAAGAAGTGGCCACCACAGCCAGGAGGACGGTGAACAAGACCCCAGCGTCTCCGAAAGCGGGCCGGGCCGCTTCGGCGAGAGCGAAATCCTGGGCGGCGACGATCTCGACGAGATTGAGGTTGCCCGCGACCATGACAGCAAGACCGATGTAGAGGACGGACGAGACTCCGATCGCCATCACGATCGCCCGCCCGGTGTTGCGGTGCGGGTCCATGATCTCCCCTCCGCTGTTGGTAATGGTAGTGAACCCTTTGTAGGCGAGGATGGCCAGGGCCACTCCGGCCAGGAACCCTCCGGAGATGATCGGTTCGGTCCCTTCCGACCCGTTGGTGAAATTTGCGGGGTTGACGAACCAGAGGCCGACGATGCCGAATAGGGCGAGGCCGCCGACCTTGATAGCGGCCATTACCCCCTGGGATGCCTGTACGGCCCGGTTGCCGGCGATGTTGACCGCGTACGCCATGACGAGGAGTAGGACACCAAGCGTCGGTACCCAAAAAGATGCAGGCTCCAGATTGACGATCTGAAGGACATAGGCTCCAAAAGTCCGGGCTACGAGACTCTCGCTGACAACCATTGAGACATACATCAACAAGGCGAAGACGCCGGTCGCAGTACCGGGCCCGTATGCCTCCCGGAGGAACATGGCCACCCCGCCCGAGGAGGGAAAGGCGTTGGAGAGCTTCACGTAGGAGTAAGCGCTGAATCCCACAACTACCGCGGCCACGAGAAAGGCGACGGGAAACAAGTCGCCGGCCAGGGCCGCTACTTGGCCGATCAGGGCGAAGATCCCGGCTCCGATCATCACCCCGGTGCCCAACGAAACCGCACCGAGAAGGGTCAGGCTGCCGACCACGTCCTCGGAGTCCCGAGCATCCCCTTCCATGCCTTTGCCCATAGTGGTCATACGTGAGGCGACATAAGCGGTTTACCTGCGGGCAAGGGGCACGGTGACGACGAACGTCGACCCCAGGTCGGGTCCGGGTGACGAAACGGTGATGTCACCACCGTGACGACGGACAATACTGCGGGCGATCGTCAAGCCTATTCCGCTCCCGCCGGGCACCGAGCGGTCGGCTCGGTAGAAGCGTTCAAAGACGGCGTCGAACTGATTCGGTTCCAGTCCACGGCCGGTGTCGGTCACTGTGATCTGAGCCTCTCCGTCGGCGGCCTCGACTCGTACTGTGACCCGGCCACCAGTCTTCGTATAGGTGAGGGCATTGCCGATGATGTTTGTGAAAACCTGAGTCATGCGGTCGCGATCGGCTCGCACCGGGAGTGATGGCGCGGACTCAACCTCGAGGACGACGTCCTGGTCGTCGAATTGAGGCTTAAGGCGTGCTGTCACATCGTGGACGAGGTCAGCGATGTCGACAGAGCCGAGTCGCAGTTCATCGCGACCCTCCTCGTTTCGGGATAACTCGTTGAGATCGGTGGCGAGGCGTTCTAGACGTGCCGCTTCCCGACCGACCGCGGTCAGTATTTCCTTATCAACCGGGAAAACACCATCGACCAGTGCCTCCATATAGCCTTTGATGGTGGCCAATGGAGTGCGCAATTCGTGGGAGACCTCAGAAATCAGACGCAATCTCCGTTGTTCGGTTTTCTCCAGGGTGGCGGCCAGAGAGTTGACGTCGGCTGCCAGGGCAGCGAGTTCGGATTCTCTCGGCTCAGACACTCTCTCCGAATAGGATCCGGCTGCCAGACGGCGAGTCGTCGCCCGGACCTCGTCGAGGGGTCGTAGGACGCGGACCGACGAGATCACCGCCACCACAACGGCGACACCGGTGCTGAGCAGCGCGGCCAAAAAAAGGGTCTGACCGAAACCAGAAAGGACGCCTTGTCTGAAATCGATGGCTAGCTGGGGGTCCATCATCGACCCGGACAATTCCCCCATTGCCTGTAGGTGTCTCTCGAGAAGGTTGGGAGCCAATTGGCTAGCGGCGACCTGCACTGTCAAGACACCAACCACGACCACAGTCAGATGGGACAATAGGAGGCGGGTTCGGAGGCTGTCGAAGAGTTTGGTCATTGTGCTGCTCCTATGAACTTGTAACCGACGCCGCGGACGGTTGCTATATAACGGGGGTCGGCGGCCTGATCTCCGAGCGCCTTACGAAGATTTGCAATGTGGACGTCCACCACCCGGTCGACGCCGAAGTAGTCCCAACCCCACACTCGCTCCAAAAGCTGAGCCCGCGTGAAGACCCGGTTTGGGACTCCAGCTAGGGCAACGAGTAGGTCGAATTCCAACGCCGTCAACTCCACGGTCTCTTCGTCAAGACGCACTTCGCGGCCACCCAGATCGAGCGTCAGCCCGGAAAAAGCCAACAGATCTCGGTCGCTCTGAGTCCCGAGCCGTCCTCGACGGAGCACCGCATTGATTCGGGCGACCAGTTCTCGGGGGCTAAATGGTTTCGTGACGTAGTCGTCGGCCCCGACGCTGAGACCGACCACCCGATCGATCTCCTCGCTGCGTGCGGTGAGCATGATCACCGGGACATCGGAGGTATTGCGAATCTGACGCAAGACTTCGAAACCATCAAAATCGGGTAGCCCTACATCCAGTACGACGAGGTCTGGCTCAGAATTGTGGGCGCGAGCGAGAGCGTCCTTTCCGGTAGTCGCATGTGCCACATCGAAGCCTTCGCTTTCCAGGTATCGGCCCAGCATCAGCCTCAGCTCCGGTTCGTCGTCCACCACAAGGATTCGTCGTGAGCTCACCTACCTGAGGCTAATGGCCCCTCCCTGCATTCGTTTTCACGGGGTGGGCATCATCGTTCCATGGTCTCCGCTGGTGGGCGACATGTCGGATTGGGCAATGCCGGACATCATTCCGCTCATCATCGATTCGTCGCCACTGCAGGCGGCGTGACCTAGCTGCCTGGTGCCGTCATGCGATTTCGCCATCTCGACCATTTCTTCAGCAGTTTCGACCATATCTTCGGCTATCTCGACCATACCTTCATGGGGCATATCCATCCGGTCCATCCCCATTTGGTCAGCCGTCGGCTCCGTAGCCGCCTGATCCATGCTGTTGGGCATCGACGATTCTTGAGCCTGGTTCGGTTCGTGTGTCTGGTCTGAGTCTCCCGGCATTGCCAGGGATGTTGATCCCAGCGACCCCAGGGCCAACCCTGTGATCTCTGCCATTGCTTTCCAGTTCACCTCTCATACCTTTCTAATTCTCAACGCCCTGACTGTGTTCGCGTCAGTTCTTCTGATTCGCGGTCAGAGGATCAAGTCGATTCGTCGGGTTCGACAACGAAAGTGCCTGTCATCCCGGCGTCGGCGTGTCCCGGATAGGTGCACAACATCTCGTAAATGCCGGGCTGCAGATCGGTGATCCCTGCCACGGCTTCCTGTCCTGGGCTCGCCACCACCCGCAGTCCCAGTTCGGGGACTGTCAGGTCATGAGGCACCGTCCCTTGGTTGTCCAGCCTGACGTTGACCGCACTCCCCTCGGTGACTTTTATCGTCGGCGGCTCGAAGGCGAAATTTGTGGCCACGACCGTGATCTCTTCGGCACCGTCGATCGACGGCTCCGACCGGGTTTGGCCGAATCCGCCGAACATGTGGCCATCTTCGAACATGTGGCCAAACCAACCCCGATCGGACAGGTTTTCGGAGACACCGCCTTGCACCAGGGAGCCGACCAGAGATAAGACAACGAGCGCAATGCCCGTGATCAATAGACCCTTTTTGGGCACGTCAGTTCCGTTCCAATTCGGCGCGACGAGTCTGAAATTCGTCGCGGTCGATCTCGCCGCGGGCGTAGCGTTCCTCCAGAATCTCCATTGCTCGATGACTGCGATCGGGGGTGCTCGATGATCCGCTTCTCCTGACCGCCCATACGATCAATACGACCACACCAGCCCAGAACAACAGCATCCAGAGTGCTCCCCAACCGCCGTATCCCCACATCATGATGTACTCCTTCCAGTGTTCTCAAGCGAGACACCAAAAAACGATTCGCTTCTAATTACTCCCAATTCCACCACGTCTGCATCAAGGCTCTGCCATCGGTCAGATCAAGCTTTGGTAAAGCTTGGGGAGTGCCTCCTTGACCTTCCAGTCGACTGGAAGGTATACGATTGGTCGAAGCCAATTGGAGCGTACCAAGGAGACGGCGATGGCTGACGACAAGAGCCTTTCAGGGAACAAGGCCAAAGCCGGGGGCAGATCTCCCCAAAGATTTGACGGGGACGGGTCTGTGCCGGAACGGGTTGTTCAACCTGCTCAGCAGCTACAACCGTAACGACCGATGTTTCGTGCACAGCCGATTCGCCCCGCGGACACGTGGACGACCGAGGACAGAGAGCTAACCCAGCGTGGATCCCGCCCGTTCTCGATGACCTATCGGATCTATCATCAAGACTTCGCTGAACGCAAGAGAAACCAGCCAAAGGAGGCACGAATGGCCGCTAAGGACCCCATATGTGGGATGACAATCGAAGAGAGTGATGCTGTGGGGACCAGTGAGTATGAGGGTAAGACCTACTACTTCTGCTCCATGGACTGCAAAGAGGAGTTCGACTCCGCTCCCAGCGACTACGCAAGCTGATCCATGCCGCTCGGGTCTGCCCTCGTCGTTTTTCTGGCAGCCGTGTTGGCGGCCGGAGTTGTGAGGTGGGTGGGTGACGTGCTCAACCCTTTGACGTTGACGGTGCCCGAGCGGGTCCCATTTGCCGGGGGAGCGCCTCCGGACTACCACGCATGGAATCGATTCCATATCCGCTGGTACACCATGGCGCTCCTCTTTCTTGCTTTCGACATGGAAATGGTCTTCATGTACCCGTGGGCGGTGGTATTCGTCCGTGAAGGGTTGATTTCGCTGGTTGAGATGCTGATGTTCATACTCATCCTCGTAGTTGGGATCGTGTATACGTGGCGGGAACGCGGGTTTGAGTGGGCATAAGGGAGATCCTGGGACGACTGGCACGAGCAGCACCAATTCCGGTTTTCCCGGTCGCGGGTGCTGACGCGATCGAAGCGGTTAGAGACCTCCGGCTCCGACCCGAGATTGAACTGGTCGCTACACCACGCCACGCCAGCATTCTGCTGGTGGCTGGGGACTTCGGCGTGAATCCGATCCCGGGTCTTGCCCTGGTGCACGATCAGATGCCTTTGCCCCGAGTCACGGTTCACTGGAACGACAAAAGCCTCGGTGATGTCCACGGACATGTAGTCGGAGGCGATGAGGCGGATCTCGTCGAGGCGCTGTCTGCATTGGATCGGGAGATTCTCACCGCCCCGGATGGTTCCGAGCCGCCGATCCTGCCTGACGTTGATCTGGTGGACTGGCGAGGGGTTGGACCGTACGGCCACGGTGGCAAAGGGATGACCGGTGGCACTCCCTTTGGTCGGCCCCTTGCAGAAAGGGCTCCCGACCGTGATGGGCTCGAACTTGATCAGTTGCCCATCACCATCGGACCCTGGGTGGGTGCGCTTCCCCCTGGACTCCAGGTCGCGGTCAAGTTCCAGGGCGACGTGATCCAGGAGATCGAGGTCGTGTCGGCTTTCGGTCCGACCCGGCCGGATGACGTTTTCGCCGCGGCGTTGCACACGCCGACACCTGTGGCCATCCTCGAATTGGAGAGGGCGCGCCGTCACCTCCGTTGGCTCGCAGACGCGCTGAGGTTCCACGGTCTACCCGCGCTGGGGCTGTGGGCGCTCCGGCTCGCCCACGACCTCAGCCCGCAGGACCAAACAGAGGTCGAGGACCTCCTGAGGTCAGTGCGTCGGAGTTGGGTCATCAAGATGGTTCTCAGCCGTATCGATGGTGGCTTCGACGATCGGTCGATGAGAGCCGGATTGGGTCCCTTGACTCGTGCCGCCGGACTTGAGGACGACGCCCGGATGGATGACCCGGCATATCAGGCGTTGGACTTTCAGCCGATCCTGGGCAGGCTGGGAGATCCGGCAGGGTGGTGGCGACAGCGAATGGCCGAGATCATCCAATCCTTGGACATCTCGAGTCGGGCCGGAGACATGACCGCCTTTGGCGTAGGTTCGGTTGAAGGTCCTCGAGGTCGGCTCCAGGCTGACAATCCCGGAACCTCGACCCCTCTGGAGCTTCTACCCGGATTGCTCACCGGCTTGGAGTGGGGCGACGCGGCAGCGGTTGTATGGAGTCTCGATATCGACCCGTTTGCATCGATGGCCGCCGATTTGCCTGTTGGAGTTGAATCGTGAACCCGGTGACATCGGTAGCTCTTGTTGGGGCTGTGTTGAGCGTCTCGGTATACCTGGTGGCCGTGATCGATACTGCGGTGGGTCTGCGGGTTGCGCACCGACGCCGTTATGCCGGAGTCTGGATGGCACCGGTCGCCGCCGCGGCTCGACTCGCGTTGCAACGCCGCTCTTTGACTGAGCGCCCCGATCGCGAAGCCTGGGCCCTGGCAGCACCGCTCTTGGCAGGGCTTGCCGCGGTGGCGCTTACGGCCATTCCGTTCGCCGCGGGGGTTGGAATTGCCGACACTCGGGCCGGAATAGTGCTTTTCGGCGCCGCGATGATGCAAGTGATGGTGGCTGTGTTTCTCCATGGCTGGGGCTCGAATTCGGTGTTTCCGCTCTTCGGTGCGTTCCGGATGGCCGCAGCCGGTCTGTCGATGGGAATCCCCTTCTCGCTGGTGCTGATCACCACCGCGCTCCCCGCTGAATCGCTGTCGGTCGGCATGATCATTGCTTCCCAGGAAGATCTGTGGAATGTCCTGCGTCAGCCAATTGGTCTTCCCGTTTACCTGATAACTGCACTGGCATTCTCATTCTGGGGACCGATGAATCTCCCGGACGGCGGCGACCTTGCTGGAGGGACCGCTGTCGAGGCTTCTGGAATGCCCCTACTTGTTTGGCGCATCGCCCGCATCGCTATTCTGGTTGCATTGGCCGCCATGGGTGCCGCCGCTTTCCTTGGCGGCTACCTCGGCCCATGGCTCCCGGGGTGGTTGTGGATGGTTCTCAAAACTCTGTGTTTGGCCACTGTGATGATCTGGTCGGGCCATCGTTTCGCCAGAATACGGATCGAGTCGGTGGTCGTGTTTGGCTGGACCTTGCTACTCCCGATTGCCCTGGTCGACGTCTTTGTGTCTGGCGCTCTGACACTATGAGCGTGGTAGCAACCTTTCTGTTTTGGGCCTTCTCTGCCGCCGCGATAGTGACCGGATGGTTGGTATTCCGTACCGACTCGATGGTTCGGGCTGCGTACTGGTTGATGGCGTCATTTGTTGCCGTTGGGGGAATCCTGATGATTCTCAATGCCCAGTTCCTCGGGCTGATTCTCATCCTGATGATGGCCGGCGAGATGACAATCATGGCGATCTTCATGGTGATGTTCATGATGAATCCAGCAGGACTCAACCCGATGACGATGGTCCATCAGCATCGCACTTCGATCGTCTCTGGTGCTGGCGCATTTGTCGTCCTGGCTATCGTCGCACTCTTCGCAGATTTCCCGGACCGCCCGGTCCCGGCGGGAGTAGACCCGACGGTGGATCTGGGTGTCGAACTTTTGGGCGAATCGATGCTGGTATTCGAGTCGGCGGGGGTGGCCCTGCTTGCGGTGATGATCGGTGCCGTGGCCCTGGTTTCGTTCCGTGGCCGTTTCGGTTCGGCAGAGGAGGGTTCGGAGGAGCCATCACTGGAAACGGACGAGCGATGAGCCTCGAAGCAGTGCTTTTCGTGTCGGCTGCCTTGTTCGGGGTTGGTGTCTACGGAGCGTTGAGCCAGCAGTCGTTTGTCATGATCATGATGGGTCTCGAGCTGATGCTCAATGCCACGATCCTGGCGGCGGTCGCATTCTGGTGGGGTACCACTGGTGGCAATCCTGAAGGTCAACTGTTGGCAATTGTTGTGATGGCGGTGATGGCCATTGAGGCGGCGATCGGATTTGCGTTGGTGACCAATGTGTATCGGGTCCGCAAGGCTGATATCACCGAGAAGCTGCGGAAGCTGCGCAACTGATGGTTTGGCTTCTGATCCTGTTCCCGGTTGCTGGTGCCGTTGCTGTGCTGGTATTGCGCAGCCGACGCCGCTGGCTGGGTCCGATCGCAGTGACCGCTTTGCTGGGGAGCCTGGTGACTGCGGTTGTCGCTGCCTTTTCTGAATCGAGCGCTACCTGGATGTGGGGAGCGGGAATCGATCTCGTTCTGGAGGTTGTCGATGCGGGCCGGGTGATGGTGGTACTGGTGCCTCTGGTGGCGGCCGCCGTAGTCTCGTATGCCGCTTCCAGTATGCGCGACGATCCCGCTTTAGCCCGGCTTCTGGCGCTCCTGGCTGGTTTTGTCGCCGCAATGGAATTGCTGGTGGTGGCTGCCGACTTCTTGACCCTGCTCATCGCGTGGGAGTTGGTGGGCGCCTCCTCTTGGGCGCTTATCAGCCATGACTGGCGGAATCTCGACGCGCCGACTTCGGCAAAAGAGGCCTTTGTCACCACCCGTTTTGGAGATCTTGGCCTCTACATCGCAGCCGGGGGGGCTTTTGCTGCCACGGGGAGCTTTGCCTATTCCGATCTGGCCGGCAATGCCGATCCCGTCTGGTTGGGAGTTGTAGCCGGTGGTGTTGTCCTGGCGGCGGCGGCCAAGTCGGCCCAATTGCCGTTCTCTCCTTGGCTTTTCTCAGCGATGGCAGGCCCGACCCCGGTCTCTGCCTTGCTCCACTCCGCCACCATGGTCGCCGCCGGCGCCTATGCCTTGATCCGCCTCGAACCGATCCTTTCGGTGGTGCCCTGGTTTGGTCCCCTCGTGGTCGGACTCGGATTGGCCACTGCCCTGGCCGGCGGCCTGGTGGCGTTTGCTCAGACCGACCTCAAACGGGCCCTCGCTGGGTCCACGTCCGCGCAGTACGGTTTGATGCTGGTGGCGACTGGTGCCGGGTTCACTGCGGCCGGGATGAGCCAGCTAACCGCTCATGCATTCTTCAAGGCGCTGTTGTTTCTTGGTGCCGGAGTTGCTCTCCATTCCGCCGGAACTCTCGACCTGGGAAAACTCCGCTTGGGATCAACGATGCCTCGCATCGCGGTGTTATTCGGGATCGGTGCCGCCGGTCTCGCCGCGGTTCCGCCCCTGGGTGCCGCCTTCTCCAAAGAGGCAGTGCTGGCAGCAGCATTCGACTCGGGTTTCTGGGTTGGCTCAGGCGTGTTGGCTGCCGGGTTTCTGTCAGCGTTGTATGCCTCTCGGCTCCATGTTCTTGCGTACGGTCCCGGCCCCCCGGTCGAGCTGAAGTCCCGTCCCCATCGCGTGGAAGTCTTCGCCCTGGTGGTGCTGGCCGCGCTCACCGTGGTGTTGAGTGTCATCTGGCTACCGGGTAGCGAGGAGTTGATAACCGAGGTCAGCTCCGGCCTGTTCGCTGAGGGCGAACCGTGGGAATTCGGCCTTTCGTTGCTCACGATCGCTATGGCACTGGGTGTCGTGTGGCTCTTATGGCGGAGGAAGGTGTTGGTGACAGCCGGATTTCCCCAGCGTTTCCGGATCTTTGTTGCTGGCTGGTGGGGCATCCCAACCGCGGCCCGCAGAGTGATTGTTGACCCCGTCATCCGCCTGTCCAGGGACCTTGCATCAGCAGATTTCTCGGTCGTTGACGCCGTGGTGCGTGGTATCGCCGCCAGCGCGGCTGGGTTCGGTGACAAGTTGCGCCGGCGGGTAGAGACGGTAGTTGACTGGATCGCCATGGGAGTGGGCGGTGGAACCCTCTTGGTGGCGACCGTGTCACAAAAGATAGATGACGACGGAGTCGACGCCGCAGTCGAGGGGATTGCAGAAGGGTTCCGATTTGGTGGGGAGCAGAGTCAGCGAACCCAAACCGGTATGTCCCACCACTACTACACGATGCTCGTCGCGGGCAGCGTGGTCGTACTGATAGTCGCGGCGATTTGGAGGTAGGAGAATGCTGAGTCTGACAATTATCGTCCCGGTACTGGCGGCCATTGTGTTGCTGGCGATGCCCAAGGATCGGCCGCAAATGGCGCGGTGGGTTGCATTCGGTGCGAGTCTGGTGCCCCTGGTTCTCGTGGTAGCGGCGTGGGTGAGGTTTGAAGGCGACCAGGGTTTTGAAATGGTCGAATCACTCTCGTGGATTCCGTCGATAGGAGTCTCCTATCAGGTGGGTCTTGATGGTCTCTCGCTGCCGCTGGTTGCACTGACCGCAGTCTTGTTCAGCGCCTCGATCGTGTTCCCTGTCGACCTGCGGGGTCGGGCTCGGCAGTACTTTGCGGCTTTTCTCTTCCTTGAGGGTGTCTCCCTGGGCCTCTTTCTGGCGCTCGATCTGATTCTCTTCTTCGTGTTCTTCGATCTGTCACTCGTGGGAATGTACTTTCTGATAGCAATCTGGGGGCACGGCAGCGCCCACCGTTCCGCCCTCAAATTCTTCATCTACACCCTGGTTGGTTCGTTGGCTCTGCTTCTGGGCATCCTGGGGATCTACCTCAACTCCGGGGAACCACGCACCTTCGACATGATCGAGATCATCACAACCCAACCGCTCCCTGCTACCGGGCTAGGTTCGGTTTTGATCTTCTGGGCGATCGCGTTCG
>JBBKXI010000012.1:0-3422 GCA_037969415.1 Acidimicrobiia bacterium
GGTTGTATGCAGCCTTTTGGTGGTCGAATGTGCGGTAGCAGTCGATCGGTTCGAGCCTGACGCCATCGCGATCAGCAGCCTCCATCATCAGAGCGTAGGTATAAGCCGCGTCTCGTTCCAGGGTGCAACCTCGAAACGTCATCATCCGAGCCACATCCATTCGACCGTTGGTATACCCATCCATTTCTAGATCGGCAGTAAAGGCTTTATCGCTCGCAGGAACGTACTCAACCGGAGATGGAACTCCGGCGAGTGCGACGGCAAACAGAAGGGAAGTAATAATTACGGGCATAGAAACCTTGTCCGTAATGAATCGGGTCGATAGACCCAACTCTTAAATAATTACTGGTCGGTCCCTGCCAACTCGACCGATGGCGTATCGGAGGCTATGAAGGCCTCAAAGGTCAATTCTTCGTTGTCGGAATCGAACCCGACGAGAATCGTAGATCCGGCCTTAAACTCGCCAAGCAGCACTCTTTCGGATAGTGGATCCTCCAACAAACGTTGGATGGCCCGTCGCAACGGCCTCGCACCAAGCTCAGGATCGTAGCCTTGGGAACCAAGATGCTCTTTGGCATCATCGGTCAGGACCAGATCGAGCTTCTGAGCTGTGAGCTGCTCTTTTACCCGCTCCAACATGAGATCGACGATGAGTTTGAGCTCGTCCATTTCGAGTTCATGGAACACGATGATGTCATCGATCCGGTTGATGAACTCGGGCCGGAAGTGCTTCTTAAGCTCCTCAGTGACCTTTTCTTTCATGTACTCGTAGTTCTGCTCCGTGTCCTCAATATGGAACCCGACGGCCTTTTTATGTATGTCCCGGGTTCCGAGGTTTGAAGTCATGATGATGACGGTGTTCTTGAAGTCGACGGTCCGCCCCTGGGCATCGGTCAATCGACCCTCCTCAAGAATCTGGAGGAGTGTATTGAACACATCGGGATGCGCCTTTTCGATTTCGTCGAAGAGGACCACCGAGAAGGGCTTGCGACGCACGGCCTCGGTAAGTTGGCCGCCTTCGTCGTATCCGACGTAGCCGGGAGGAGAACCAACAAGTCGGCTCACCGTGTGCTTTTCCATGTATTCGGACATGTCAAGCTGAATCAGAGAGTCTTCCTGGCCGAAGAGAAACTCGGTGAGTGCCTTGGCTGTCTCGGTCTTTCCCACGCCAGAAGGGCCGAGGAAAATAAACGAGCCTGCCGGACGTCGCGGGTCCTTCAATCCGGCACGGGTGCGGCGAATTGCTTTGGAAACTGCCTCGATGGCGTCATGTTGACCGATGATCCGCTTATGGAGTTCGGATTCCATCTGGACGAGTCGGGCTGTCTCTTCGTCGGTCAGGCGGTGCACCGGGATTCCGGTCCATTGGGCCAAAACCTCGGCGATACCATCCTCGTCAATAACCCAACCGCCCTCAGCCACTTCGGCCTCCTGGGTTGCGCGGTCGGAGAGCAAACCCCGCTCCTCGTCCCGGAGGACCGCTGCCCTCTCATAGTTCTCCGTCGAGACAGCATCCTGCTTGTCGAGTCGCACCGTGGAGAGCTTTTCATCAATCTTGGTGATCTCAGGCACATCGCTGTTGCGATGAATCCGGGTGCGCGACCCGGCTTCGTCGATCAGGTCGATTGCTTTGTCGGGAAGGAACCGGTCGGCAAGATATCGATCAGCGAGATTGGCTGCCGAAACAATCGCCTGGTCGGTGAAACGGACCGAATGGTGGGCTTCGTAACGATCTTTCAATCCCATCAGAATCTGGATCGTGTCCGGGACCGATGGTTCATCAACCTGGACTGGTTGGAAGCGGCGTTCTAGAGCGGAGTCCTTCTCGAGGTACTTGCGGTATTCCTCGAGGGTGGTGGCTCCAACAGTCTGGAGTTCACCCCGTGCCAACATTGGCTTGAGGATTGAGGCGGCATCGATCGCTCCCTCAGCGGCGCCCGCACCCACCAGCGTATGGATTTCGTCGATGAAGAGAATGATGTCGCCGCGATTCTTGATTTCTTTCAGAACCTTTTTAAGACGCTCTTCGAAATCACCGCGGTACCGCGACCCGGCGACCAAAGCGCCAAGGTCAAGTGTGTAGAGGTTCTTGCCATGAAGATTTTCCGGTACATCCTTGGCAATGATCCGTTGGGCAAGGCCCTCAACGATGGCAGTTTTTCCGACGCCGGGTTCGCCGATGAGGACCGGGTTGTTTTTGGTCCGACGGGAAAGAATCTGCATCACTCGATCGATTTCTCGATTCCGTCCGATAACGGGGTCGAGTTTGCCTTCTTTGGCAAGCCCCGTGAGATTGCGTCCGAACTGGTCGAGAACAGTTGACCCCGACGATGAAGATTCGCTCGAACCCCTTGAACCTGAGGATTGCGGTGCTTGTTCTTCGCTCCCGCCCGGACCGGAAAGAAGCTGAATCACCGTTTGGCGAACCTTCTGCAATTCTGCTCCAAGTTGCTGGAGAACCTGCGCAGCGACCCCTTCTCCTTCGCGGATCAATCCGAGAAGAATGTGTTCAGTCCCGATGTAGTTGTGGCCCAATTGGAGGGCTTCGCGGAGACTGAGCTCCAAAACCTTTTTAGCGCGTGGAGTAAACGGGATGTGGCCGGACGGCGACTGCTTGCCCTGGCCAATAATTTTTACGACTTCATCACGCACCGAAGTGAGGTCGATGTCCAGACTTTCCAGAGCCTGGGCGGCGATACCTTCTCCCTCGTTGAGCAATCCGAGCAGTATGTGCTCGGTCCCTATGTAGTTGTGATTGAGTAGCCGCGCCTCTTCTTGGGCCAAGACGACAACCCGTCGAGCACGGTCAGTAAACCGTTCAAACACCTTGGACTCCTAACCCTGACATACCGAAGTTTACCACCGGCACGGATTTTCCAATCCTATCGAAATCATGCTGTCGCTCACGTTGTAATACCATCGGCACAGATGGAAGACCTCCAAAGCATCATTCGTATTCCCCGGATCTGGGATTCTCTCGCCCGCGTCGAGGAGCGGCTGCTTGAAGCTGCCACCGCCGATGACGCATATCTCACCAAAATCGCCCAGCACCTTCTTCTCGCTGGCGGGAAACGTTTTCGCCCATTGTTGGCCCTTCTCGCCGCAGAATTCGGGCTGGGAAACGATACAAAACCTATCGAAGCTGGGGTTTCCGTCGAGCTGATACACGTGGGCTCGCTCTATCACGACGACGTCATCGACGAGTCCGACACCAGGCGGGGAGCCACATCGGTCAACGCCAATTGGTCAAACACCGTGGCCATTCTCGCCGGCGACTTTCTTATGGCGCGCGCTTCAGAAGTCGCAGCCACTCATCTCAGCCAGGAATCGGTGCGACTCCTTGCTGCCACCTATGCCGCCCTCGTCGAGGGACAAACCAGGGAGTTACAACTTGAGGGAGACTTTGCCCATTCCCTCGAAGA
>JBBKXI010000013.1:0-2803 GCA_037969415.1 Acidimicrobiia bacterium
TGCCCTGTCCACAAACGTTTGCCGCGTTCAGTGCGGCCAGATGACGCCGCCGACTGCGTCCTCGTCCTCGACGAACGGCCCAGTGCGCCTTCGGACTGCGTCCTTGCCGGGCGACGCCCCTGGCTCGCCCTCAACATCGCCAACGATCATGGACAGGGCACTAGCTTCTTATCAGTTCGCGGTGGCGACCCAGGTGGCGCATCGCAAGGACCCCGAAAACCGGCCCGATCGCCAATATCGGAAAAGCCCAACGCCAAGTGAACGCATCGGCGATAAGAGGTAAGCCTCTAATTGTCACCAGGGTGAGGAGAAACCCGACGGCGGTCTGCAAAGTCAACGCTGTTCCCCGAATCTCGTCCTCGGCGGTCTCAGTGACTAGAGCAGAGAATTGGGCACTGTCGGCGACGATTGTCATTCCCCATATAAGAAGGATTGGCAGCACCACCCAGGGTGAGGCGCCGAAAATGAGAGGGGTTATCAGTGCGCAGGTACCCGATATGGCCATGGCAGCACCGGCGATCCGGGTCCGGCCCAATCTGTCCGCCAGGGACCCTGCCCACGCGGCTGTTAAACCGCCCGACGCGATTATCGCGAAGGTGAGTACGGGTATTGACCCATAGCTCTGGCCGGCCGCCTCGGCCGAAGCGATTAAGAACGCTGCAATCCATGTCCACATTCCATAGAGCTCCCACATGTGGCCGAGGTATCCAAAAGTGCTGAGGCGGACTCCCCGATTGCGCACCACCGCCGCAGTTTGCGACCATCGGAATCGTTGGACGGGCACTTCGTGTGGTCCGTCCGACATTCGAGCCATCATCACTCCGGCAACCAGGGCGAGAGCTGATGAAGCCCAGATCACCGCTTGCCAGTCGACTCCGAGTCCGACTATCAGGTGAGGTGAGGCCGATCCGACTGTCACTGCTGCCACCAGGAGTCCAAGCGCAAACCCGCGACCCTTTCTGAACCAGCCCGACATCACCTTCAGTCCCGACGGGTACACCCCGGCCAGGGCTGCTCCGGTGGCGAATCGGAGGGTGAAGGCAACCCACGCTGTTTCTGCAGTCACGGCAAGTAGTCCCAGGTTGACGATCCCGCCAACGACAGCGCTGATCAAGAAGAGTCTCCGGCTAGGTATTACATCGGCGACATTGAGGACTGCCAACCCAACTGCGCCGACCACAAAGCCGAGTTGGACCGCGAGGGTCAATCCAGCTCGTCCGGAAGGATTCAGATTCCACTCAGCGACCAGCTTGTCGGCAACTGCTGTGGCACTGAACCAAAGGGAGAGAGCGAGCAGTTGGCTCAACGAAATCACCACCAACGCCCGGCGTTGAGCTGTCCTGTCCTTGTCGGTCACGGTTTCAGCCGCCGACGATTGAGGAAAGGGCACCTATCGCTGGATCATCGCCGTAGCCAAGCATTCGCGCCACAACAATCACTGCGGCAAAAACCACAATGGCGATCAGAAGACCCCACAGCCAGGCGGGGAATTCTCGCTTCACGTGTCGGGGCTGGTTCATGTGTCCATCAACCTACCGCACCACGAACCGATTCCGACCGTGGCCGGCGTTGAGAAATGTGAAACGATCCAGGGCATCTAGAGTTCCGGCGAATGGCAAAAGGTACTCCTACAGAAATCGGATGGCGGGAATGGGTTGCCTTACCCGAATTGAGAGTTCCTTCGATCCAGGCAAAAGTGGATACCGGTGCGGATACCTCCTCGCTACATGCTTTCAATCAGGAGAGGTTTGAACGAGATGGGATCGAGTACATCCGTTTCGAGATCCACCCGGGAAAACGCACGAAACGTGGTGCCTTGCAATGTGAGAGCAGGGTGGTCACGGAGAGCAAAGTGCGAAACCCCGGTGGGCGAAGCGAGTTGCGGCCAGTGATCTCGACACTGGTGGTACTCAACGGGGTAACGATCCGGGCGTTGATCAATCTCACCGAGCGCGATGAGATGAGTTTCCGTATGCTGATTGGCAGAAGAACGATGCGGGGACGGTTCCTGGTCAACCCCGGACGAAGCTACATCGGAGCCAAACCGGAGATGAAGAAAAGCAAATGAAGATTGCAATCCTTTCAAGGAATAGCCACCTCTACTCGACGAAGCGGCTGAAGGAGGCGGCGATTGCTCGCGGTCACGAAGTGTCCGTAGTCGACTACCTCCGCTGCTACATGGACATCACGGCGCGGAGGCCAAAGGTTTTGTTTCGAGGCGAGGAGGTTCGTCCCGATGCGGTCATCCCCAGAATTGGCGCGACCTATACTTTCTATGGCACTGCAGTGGTGCGACAATTCGAAATGGCCGAGGTTTTTACCGCAGTGAGTTCGGAGGGGATCAGTAGATCGCGCGACAAACTGCACTCCATGCAATTGCTGTCCCGGGCAGGCGTCGGACTGCCGACCACTTCCTTTGCTCATTCAACACAGGACGTCCTCGGGGTTCTCGATGTAGTTGGTGGAGCCCCGGTCGTGGTCAAGCTGCTCGAAGGCACTCAGGGTCTCGGTGTGGTGCTGGCGGAAACTAAGAAGGCGGCCGAGTCGGTGATCGGAGCTTTTCGACAACTGGACGCCAACATCCTGGTGCAGCAATACATCAAGGAGGCGGGAGGGGCCGACCTTCGGGCCTTCGTCGTCGACGGCAAGGTGGTGGCTGCGATGAAGCGTCAGGGGGCACCGGGGGAATTCCGATCCAATCTTCATCAGGGCGGCAGCGCCGAAGTGGTCAAGTTGACTTCTAAGGAACGGGCCACGGCAATTCGCGCCGCCAAAACTATGGAGCTCGACATCGCGGGTGTCG
>JBBKXI010000014.1:0-8986 GCA_037969415.1 Acidimicrobiia bacterium
CACGCCAGCACGGCTGCCGACGCTGCGGCCCTGGCGGCCGCCGTGGCCACTTATCCGCCGGCCGGCGCCGATAGCCCGCTTGTCGAGGCTCGTCGCTATGCGCGTCTCAATGCCGCGACCTTGCAATCTTGTCGATGCCCCGTCGACTCCTCGATGAAGTCACGCGTGGTAACGGTGATTGTCGAGTTGAAGACCAAGGTTCCCTTCTTTGGCGTAGTCCCGGTGCGGGCCGGGGCGCGTGCCGAGTTCGATCCGGGTGCCTGGCTCGGACGCGATCCCTAGTCGGATACCATGCCGGGCGATGGCGACTCGGTCCGAAATCATTCGCATGCTTGTCGAACTTGCGAAGCTGACCTCTCTCGATGAGGGAAGCCCGCAATCATTCAAGGTGCGCGCATATGAGGCGGCGATACAGGGAATTGATTCCTACAGCGGAGATATCGCGTCGGCAGACAAGAAAGAGTTGGTCAGTATCAAAGGCGTTGGCAATTCCACCGCTGACAAGATCCGGGAACTCGACGCTAAGGGCACCGTTGCCAAATTGGAGGGGCTCAGGGAGAAGTATCCACCCTCGTTTGTCGAGCTCACCAAAATACCCGGGCTCGGCCCGAAGACCCTGAAGACGATCAGGCGAGAGCTCGGCGTGGAGAATCTCGAAGATCTCCAGGAAGCTATCGCCGACGAAAAGCTTCGAGACCTTCCAGGTCTGGGCAAAACCACCGAAGAGAAGATCGCCAGGGCGATCGAACGTTTGGGAATGCACGGGAAGGATCGCCGGACGCCCATTGCCGAAGCGTTGCCACTTGCCCGAATGTTTGCGGAAAGGATTGCCGGGTTACCCGGTGTGGCTGAGGTAGTCCCCGCTGGTTCCATCAGGCGGTTCTCTGACACCATCGGTGACGTCGATCTCGTGGTGGCAACCACAGAACCTGGCTCGGTCCACACTGCTGTGGTGGAGTGGCCCGAGGTGGCCGAGGTAGTCGGGTCCGGCGACACGAAGACCTCGATCCTCACCCGTGAGGGGCTCCAGGTCGACATAAGAACGGTCGACCCGGGACAGTTCGGCTCAGCCCTGCTCTATTTCACCGGCTCCAAAGCTCACAATATCGCACTACGCCAACGGGCTATCGACCGCGGTTGGTTGCTCAGCGAATATGGGTTGTTCGAAGACGATGTGGTGCTGGCGTCCGAGACCGAGGAGGCGATATACACCCGCCTCGAAATGCAATGGGTGCCCCCCACAATCCGCGAGGGCAGCGGCGAGGTCGATCTCGCCTCCGACGATGCTTTGCCCAACCTGGTGAAACGAGAAGACATCAAGGGAGACCTGCATTATCACTCCGACCGGTCGGGTGACGGTCGGGCAACTCTTGAAGAGATGATTGAGGCCGGGATCGGAGCGGGTTATGAGTACGTCGCTTTCACCGATCACGGCGAAGGTCTGGCGATCAACGGGTCGACACGGGAGGAGATGCTGGTTCATCGTGACCGAATCCGGGATCTTCAAGAACGGTACCCGGACATCCGCCTCTTCTTCGGATGCGAACTCAACATCGGTCCCGCTGGCCAGCTCGATTATGACGAAGCCTTTCGAAAGGAATTCGACTACTGCGTTGCCAGTATCCACTCCCACTTCGATCTCGCCCGCGATCAACAGACCTCTCGGATTCTGATTGCCCTTCAGGATCAGTCGATCGACGCAATAGGGCACTTGACCGGACGCAAAATCGGACGTCGGCCCGGAGTGGAGATCGACGTCGACGTCGTGCTTGAGGCACTTTCGGTGACCGGTGTCGCCCTTGAGATGAACGGCGCCCTCGACCGTCTCGATGCCACCAGCGAAGTGGCCCGCCTGGCTATGGGCTCGGACGTCGACTTCGTGATCAATACCGACTCACATCATCCACGAGACCTTCATCGGATGGTTTTCGGGGTGGACAACGCCCGCCGGGGCTGGGTGACGGGGGATAGGGTCGTAAACACCCGCGGGGCTGATGACTTTGCCACCTGGCTTACGCGGCGGAGAGGAGACTAGGTTCAGGACATGGCCAGCAAATTCAAAATGACCAAAGGTCGTCGACGAGTAAATGCAATCACGATGTGGTTGGCTCGGCGTGGCTGGGGCCAGCAGGTTGTCCTCACCACAATCGGGAGGATCTCCGGTGAGCCCCATCGGGTGCCGGTTTCGCCCCTCGATCTCACAGGTGTCGGGTATTTAGTGAGTCCTTACGGTGAGGTCGACTGGGTCCGCAATGTCCGCGCCAACTCGAAAGCGAACGTGCGCCAGGGCAGGAAGTCCCGTGATGTCACCCTCGCCGAGGTGCCGACTGCACGGCGTGGCGATCTCCTTTTTCGATACTGGACCGATCAAAAGATCACTCGTCCCTACTTTGACGTTTCATCCGATCCCACTAAGGCCGATTTCGATTCCGACGCATCAGCGCACCCGATTTTCAAAATCATTACCTGAACGTTCCGAGCCGAGCTTCGGAGAGATGTAAATACGATGCTTGTAATTCGCGTCGAAAACGGGGAAGCTGTAGCCCTTGGCGACATCAAAGGAGACCAACCAGGTGGCCAACACCTTCGTCCTCGATACCTGTGTCCTACTCGCCGATCCCCGCTCACCGCTTCGATTTGATGAACACGATGTGGTCATTCCGCTCGTGGTAGTGGAGGAGTTGGATCGAAAGAAGACCCGTCTTGATGAGGTGGGTGCGAACGCTCGGGCCGCCATTCGGCTCTTCGAAGAGCTCGGGGCGAGTCGTGATGGGGGCCTACGCGATCCGGTCGCCCTACCCGACGGCGGAAGTCTTCGAATCGAATTGAATGGGATCACATCCGATCGTCTTCCCGCTGTTCTCGACCCCAGCACACCTGATCACCGGATCCTGGCGACATGTCTCAATATTCCCCAGAGTCTCCAGCCTGTCCTGGTCACCAAGGATGCCGCCCTGAGGATCAAAGGGGCCCAACTCGGTGTGCCGGTTCAGGACTACCGGGCCGACACTGTTCCCGTCGAACAGCTCCATTCCGGCGTGGTCGAGCACCGGACCGACGGGGCGACGATTGATCGGTTGTTTGAGGAAGGCAAGATCGAATTGTCCGGGGCGGAGGCCCTCGTCAATCAGTTTGTCCTTCTCAGAGAAGGCGCCTCACGGTCTGCTCTCGCCAGGGTCATTCAGTCGGAACCGACCGTCGTCATCGAACGGGTGCCAACCCATGTCAAGGCTTTCGGGGTGGAACCGAAGAATCTGCGCCAGACTGTTGCCTTACATCAGCTCCTAGACCCCGATATCCCAGCCGTTTCGATGATGGGCATGGCCGGTACGGGGAAAACATTCCTGGCACTCGCTGCCGCCCTCGAACAGGTTTTGGAGCAGGGGAGATATCGAAAGGTGTCCGTCTACCGCCCGCTCGTGGCAGTCGGCCGGCAGGAGGTAGGTTTCCTGCCGGGCGACCTCAACGAAAAGCTGGCGCCGTGGATGGCAGCGGTACACGACAATCTCTTCGCCTTGTTTTCTGATGCAGGTGTGGACGGTGCCCGTCATGCGATCGAAGAACTGATTGATCGCAATGAGTTGGAGATGGCGGCCGTGACTTATCTCCGGGGCCGATCGATCACGGGTGAGTTTGTCATCATCGATGAGGCGCAGAATCTCGAACTCTCGACACTCAAGGTAATTCTGACCCGGATGTCCCGCGACTCGAAAGTTGTCTTTTGTGGTGACCTATCCCAGGTCGACAACCCATACATCTCACCCTTCGGAGGTATGGCAGCCTTGATAGAAAAGTTCAAAGGATCTCATCTCTTCAGCCACGTGACCCTGGAGCGCTCGGTCAGATCACCCCTGGCCGAAATGGCAGCAACCATCCTCTGAGATTAAGCAACGACGGGCCGACCCCTCTTCTGCTCTCCCTCGGCTTTTAACTCTCCCTCCTTTAGGAGGGAGAGGCATCGGCCCGGTAGGCCGATGACGAGGGTGGGGCTTAAGACATCAACGCTGATCAGAACGCGTGGTTTCACCGTCCACCCCCGGCCGTTGCTTTTCGCAACGGCCACCCCCTCCATGCGACTTCGTCTTTGGAGGGGGAGTTGCGTGGTTTCTACCGTCCACCGGTAGCCGTTGCTTTTCGCTACGGCCACCCCCTCCATGCGTTGTTTCCTTCTGCTCTCCCTCCTATAGGAGGGAGTGGCGTCGGCCCGAGTAGGGCCGATGACGAGGGTGGGGTTGTAGGCATCAACGCTGATCGGAGTTGCGTGGTTTCTACCGTCCACCGGTAGCCGTTGCTTTTTCGCAATGGCTATTTGTTGGCGATTCTTTCCCTGCGGGCGGCTAACAGGTCTGCGGCGCGGTCCAGGGTCATCGCCTCCGGAGTATCGCCTTGTCGGAGCGAGGCGTTGACATCGCCGTCGGTGACGTATGGCCCGTAGCGGCCGTTGCGGACGGTCACTGGCTTCTTGGAAACGGGGTCTTCGCCCAGTTCCTTGAGGGGAGTTGCCGCCTTAGCCCCGCTGCGGCGTGGTGGTTCGGCGAGAAGAGCCAGCGCTTCTTCGACCGTGAGCGAGAACAATTGCTCCTCGTCGCTAAGGCTCCGTTTGTCCGTGCCCCGCTGGATATATGGCCCGTAGCGTCCATTGAGGGCCGTGATTTCGACGCCTTCCCCATCCTGGCCAACGATTCGTGGGAGGGAAAGAAGTTGTAAGGCATCGTCGAGCCCGAGTTCATCGAGAATCATCGACTTGAACAGCGAGGCCCGTTTCGGTTTCTCCTTGCTGCCCTCCTCTTGCTCTCCGAGTTGAACGTACGAACCGAAGCGACCGGTCTTTCCCAGGACGACCAAGCCCGAGTCGGGATCTGTGCCATAGATCTTGTCGCCGGCATTCTGGGTTGCGATGAGCTCCAGGGCCATGGGCACCGTCAACTCGTCGGGCGCAACATCTTCTGGAATCGACGCCCGTTCCTCGCCCTTTTGCACATAGGGCCCGTAACGGCCAATCCGTGCCACCACCTCCTCGCCGGATTCGTCGGTACCGATGGGAATCGAGTTGATGACCCTGGGGTCAATATCGTCGAGTCTGCGGGCAACACTTTCCTTGAGGCCGTCGTCGCCGAAATAGAACCGGGAAAGCCAGGGCACCGAGTCTTCCTCCCCGGAAGCGATTCGATCGAGATCGCTCTCCATCGAGGCAGTGAATTCGTAGTCGACGAGGCTGGGAAAGTGAGTCTCAAGGAGCGTCACAACACCGAATGCCGTATAGGTTGGCACCAGGGCCGAGCCTTTCTTCCAGACGTATCCGCGGTCCTGGATCGTCGACATGATCGATGCGTACGTCGACGGCCGACCTACCCCTAACTCCTCCATCTTCTGGACAAGTGACGCTTCGGTGTATCGGGCCGGTGGCCTTGTCTCATGACCGACGGGCTCGAGTCGTTGAACGAGAATCTGATCACCTTCGGCCATTTGAGGAAGTGGTGTCTCCTTGTCGTCAAGATCTGAAGCATCGTCTCGCCCCTGGACGTAGGCCTTGAGGAATCCGAGAAATGTGATTGTCCTACCACCGGCACCGAACAGGACTGCGTGTTTGTCCACCGAAGTTGCCCCGATCCGGACCGAAACTGTGAATCCCTTGGCGTCGGCCATTTGGGAGGCAACCGTTCTCTGCCAGATCAACTCATAAAGACGGGCCTCGTCGGCCCCGACGGTGGTCGCCAGCTTTTCGGGTGTGATGAAGGTCTCACCGGCCGGCCGGATAGCTTCGTGGGCTTCCTGAGCACCCTTTACTTTGGAGGTGTAAACGCGAGGTTTCGGGCTGAGGTATTCCTCCCCGTACAGTTTGGTGATCTGGCTCCGGGCCGCCGATAGCGCCGACTCGGATAGTGAGGTCGAGTCGGTACGCATGTACGTGATATGCCCGTTCTCGTAAAGTCGTTGTGCCACCGACATCGTGCGCGCTGAGGAGAACCCCAGTTTGCGTCCGGCGTCCTGTTGCAAGGTCGAGGTACGAAACGGGGGATATGGGCTCCGCTTGTATGGTTTGGACTCGACCGATTCGACCTTGAACTCGGAGTCAGCCAAGTTGGTGGCTAGTGACGTGGCGGCGGCGCTATCGAGGACGATCACGTTCTTCTTTGGCTTGCCGTCGCTGTCGAAATCCTTCCCGGTGGCAACCTTCTTGTCGTCGACCCGAAGGAGTGATGCGTCGAAGGTGAGGTCGAGTTCACCAGACTTGGCCAGAATTGCATCGAGACTCCAGTAGCCCGCAGACTGGAAGGCGATCCGTTCTCGCTCCCGCTCCACGATGATGCGCACGGCCACACTTTGAACCCTTCCTGCCGAAAGGCCCTGTTGGATCTTGCGCCAGAGCACCGGAGATACCTCGTAGCCGTAGAGTCGGTCGAGAATCCGTCGAGCTTCCTGGGCTTGGACTAGCTGCTGGTCGACGTCGCGAGGGTTGTTAAACGCCTCGTCAATCGCAGACTGAGTGATCTCGTGAAAAACCATCCGCTTGATCGGAACGGTCGGCTTGAGCACCTCAATGAGATGCCAGGCGATCGATTCTCCCTCGCGGTCTTCGTCAGTGGCAAGGTAGAGCTCGTCCGCATCTTTGAGCAGAGCCTTTAGCTTCTTGACCCGTTCCCTGCGTTCCTTGCTCACCACGTAAAGGGGCTCGAAGTCGTGGTCCACATTCACCCCGAGGCGGGCCCACTCCTCGCCCTTGACCTTTGCTGGGATTTCGGCCGCCGATCGAGGGAGGTCACGGATGTGGCCCATAGAGGATTCGACCACCGTGTCTCCGCCCAGAAAGGCGGAAATGGTCTTCGCCTTGGTCGGCGATTCGACGATTACGAGACTCTTTGTCATAGTTCTTTCCGTGTGAGTTGACCCCACTTGGGACCCTTATGTCAACACGAGACACATGGTTTTCGGTGGATTAGCGTGTGAACTCGATGTCGACACTTACTCCAGCCTCGGATGTTTTCGGGACCCGATTGGGCTTTTCTTGAGCCGATACATTGCCATCGAGGGTGGTGATGGCAGCGGGAAGAGCACCGTCGCCACAGCCGTCGCTCGAAGATTGGAGAGCCGCGGCCACAGCACGCTCGTTGTCCGCGAACCGGGGGGAACTTTCCTTGGAGAAAAGATTCGTAACCTGCTCCTTCACGGTCCTGAGATGACCCCCTGGGCTGAGGCAATGCTGTTTGCAGCGCAGCGCGCTCAACTTGTCGAAGAGATTGTCGCCCCTGCGCTGGTACGGGGCGTCTGGGTGATTTCGGACCGAACGTATTACTCATCGCTTGCCTACCAGGGCGCTGGCCGCGGTCTCGGGGTTGACCGGGTGCGTGAAGTCAACGAAATCGGCCTCGGGGGAGTCGTCCCCGAACTCGTTTTCATCCTCGATGTCGACGTCGATATCGCCCTGCAGAGACAGCACCGCCCCGATCGGATCGGGAGTGAGGAATCTTCATTTCATAGTGATGTCCACGCGGCCTATCGCAAGCTCGCGGCCGATGAGCCAAGCCGGGTGTTCCTCATCGACAATTCCCTTGATCTGGACTCGGTCGTGGCCCAAATAATGGAGCACATTTCATGAGCGATGTCTTTGCTGGATTGATCGGAAATCACAGGGTGGTCGAGTTGCTCGAACGCGAACTGGCGAAACCGGTCCAGGCATATCTTTTTATCGGGCCCGAATCAGTCGGGAAGATGGCCTTCGCCCAACGATTCGCAGCGGGTCTGCTTTGCCCCCAGTCCGGTGATCACGGAGAAGACTGTCGCTCGTGTCGGCTTGCCCTCGCTGCGACGCATCCAGATCTCACCGTGGTTGAGCCAGAAGGAGCGACATCAATAGGTGTCGAGCAGGCGCGGTCGTTGGTCACAAGGGCTTCGATGGCCCCCATCGAGTCATCTCGGTCGGTTTTCTTGATTCCGGAAGCGGGATCGATGACCGAGCAAGCTTCGAACGCGTTGTTAAAAACCCTCGAAGAGCCACTGGCCCAAGTGACGTTCCTTCTCATCGCCGAGAGCGAGGACGACTTCCCCGCGACCGTGGGGTCGCGATGCCGGACGATACATCTGGGTCGGGTGCCCACTCCCGAATTGGTCGCAGCTCTAGTTCGCCAAAATGTCGATGCCGATCAGGCGGAAAGCGTGGCGGCCGTAGCCGGGGGACGACCGGGGTTGGCCCTTTCTTTGATGGCCCGGCCCGAGGTGGCCAAGTTCAGGAGGATGTGGTTGGAGATTCCCTCAAAGGTGACTCCCCACCCTGGCGACGGCCAACGCCTCGCTTCATTGGTTATCGAGGAGTTGGTCCCCTTGGTTGCTAAATCAGTCGATCCCGACCTGCCAAAGGACAAACAGGAGCGAACCCGTCGCCGGGTTGAGCAGTCACTTCTGGTCAGCGGATTGGAGATCCTGGCTTCGTGGTACGCCGACTCCGCCTCGTTGCAGATGGGTGGGCCGATTCGCAATCTCGACCTGAGCTTGAATGAGTTGACCGAAGTCACGCCCCGACAAGCCGTTCGCTCCGCTGACGCTGCTCTTGACGCCGTGATCGATATTCAGGCAAATCTTCGTCGTGAATTGGTCCTCGCCAACCTCTTCTCCCAGCTCGGATCGAGCTGAAAGTCCGGCTTACGACTAACTGTCCCGGCAGGTACCATTTCGGAACCGGCCGGAGTAGCTCAGTGGTAGAGCAATTCACTCGTAATGAATAGGCCAGGGGTTCAACTCCCCTCTCCGGCTCTGTTTTGATTCTGCGGGGGACGACCCCCTGCACCCCCGTCCTTTTTGGTCGCGGTCGTGTTTCGCCTGGCCTCCTTCTCTCTCCCTCCGCTCGCGGCGGGAGAACCCGAGCGTTAGCGGGGGGGAGGGTGGACGCCAGGACCCCAACGCAGATCAAACGCGTGGTTTCCCCGTCCACCCCCGGCCGTTGCGAAAAGCACCGGCCGGGGGTGGACGGGGAACGCCCGCGTGTGATCTG
>JBBKXI010000015.1:0-3203 GCA_037969415.1 Acidimicrobiia bacterium
CCCCCAACCCCCCCAAAGACCGCGAAAAACGCCTCCGAAACGAACGTCATCGGCCTCACGGTATTTGGTAGGTTCTGATCCAGTTGACGGGTGTCACGTTCACAAACTGACCACCGACACAACAGAACCCCCGAAGACCAAAGCCGCCAAACATCTCGTTAGCGACCGGCCATCGGGGGTTCCTGTCACCAGACTGCGTTACGCGAGCGTCTGCCAAAGTCATCACGTTGGAAGACGGCTGAAAGGGGTCGAACGATGAGTGGTCCAAACAAGTACATGCTGAAGCTGTTCTCTGAGCTCCAGAACTGGCGAGAGTGGAATCGGGTGGACGGCTTCAGCAGCGTCGGTGGACTGCTAGGTCACGATGTCGCAATCCATCTCTTGCAGTTGGATAATGCGATTTATCAAATCGGTGCAGATTTCCGAACAATGGTTGACCGAGAGGTCCGGCGCAGCAACGGCGAGGAAGTCGAGCCTCTCGACCCGAGGATGCTCGATCGGGTGACCAGTACGATGGAAAAGTTCAACGCTGTCAGGGTCAAGTATTTCGAGAACAAGTGAACCGTCGTCTGCTTCCAGACTTCATGCCGGCCCATACTTGAGCGCCTTTGAACCGCACAAGCGAGGCAGCCACTCCATTGGAAGTACGGCCTAAAACCTATGGTTGTGGTCAACACTCTATTCCCTTTCTCAGCAGATAACTTTGCGGTTTTGGCTATTAGGGATCAGGGTTTACGCGGCGTAGCACAGCGTTCGGGGGCCTAGGATTATGAGTCCGCTGCTCTGACCTGATTGAGCTACGGGCCCGCGTCTAGCGGTGGGGAATTGTATCCACCCTCCAAATTACCCGGTTGCACAGTGCAGGAAAGCGCGAAGAGCGCCGCTGTGTGCACTGTGCAAACTGAATGGCGAGCTGGACACATCGCCTGACTTCTGGCGTTGGTGCTAGATTTCTGGCATGGATATCGGCGAACGAATCAGGACACGACGTGAGCAGGTCGGGCTCAGCCAAATAGAACTTGCCGCGAGCGTCGGGATGAGTCGTCAGACGATTGGCGCGATAGAGGCAGGCAAAAATCTACCCCGCGTCGATGCCGCAATTGCCCTGGCTGGCGCACTCGGGGTTGAGGTATCGGACCTTTTTACTGCCTCACCACTTGTCATCGATGTCATCACCGGCGAGCTGCCACAACCCGGTCCGGTCCATATCGGGAGAGTCGATGACAGGTTGGTCTCGACACCTGTCAGAGCCAGGTCCCTGGGCTACGAACCGGCCGACTTGATAACTGCAAGCGGAGATCTCGAGACGCTCACTCCCCTGGCACCCGGATTGGTCGTCGCTGGATGCGAACCGGGATTAGGCATCGTTGAACGACTCCTCCGCGAGGGTGGAGTCGGCGCTATGTGGGTTGCAACTTCAAGCAAGAATGCCCTACTCGCCCTGGACGAGGGTCGCGCCCACGCCGCTGTTGTCCATGGGACCAAACGTCAACTCCGTGATCGCGTGGCGAACCGAAACATCGAGCGACTTCATCTTGCAACATGGCGAGTCGGTCTTTCTGCAGGTGAGGACGATGCGCCCGGCTGGCAAGAACGCGCTCTCTCAGGCAGCAACCCGGTTGTCCAGCGTGAATCGGGGGCGGTGGTTCAGCGGGTCTTTCTCGATGCGCTTTCCCATGCCAATTCTCGCCCCCCAGGCCCGGTCGCCGACGGCCATCTCGAATCAGCACAGCGGGGTCTCTGGACCGGGATTCCAGCGGTCACCTTCGAACCGGCGGCTATCGCAGTTGATAGACCTTTCCATGAGCTCGCGGTCCACAATGCGCAAATCTGGATTCCCCATCGCTTCCGTGGCGAAACCTCCCTGACCAGGGCCATCGATCTCATGATGGGACAACGCTTCGGCCGCCACCTCGAGGGTATCGGTGGATATGACCTGTCTCAGGTGGGGACGAAAGTCGCTTAATGCCGAAGCTCGGGATCCTTTTCGGACTTCTATTAGTACTTGCTGGCTGTACGACCGACGCCAAGACGGAACTCGTCGTTTCGGCAGCTTCGTCGCTGACAAATGCCTTCGGTGAAATTGAGACGGTATTCGAGGCCTCTCATCCCGGCGTCGATGTGATCTTGAATCTGGCGGGGAGTTCAACCCTGGGTCAACAGATACTGCAGGGCGCTCCAGTCGACGTCTTCGCGTCCGCAGATCAACAGAACATGGACGACGTCGCTTCGGCACAGCTGCTCGAAGGAACATCGCGGGTCTTCGCCAGGAACTCGTTGACAATCGCGGTCCCAAACGAGAATCCCGGCGACGTTTCCGGTCTCGAGAATTTCGACGATCCCAACCTTCTCATTGGAGTATGTGCTGCCGGAGTTCCATGCGGAGATCTGGCCCGGGAAGTCCTGGCGAAAGCATCAGTCGTCCCCATGATCGACACCAATGAATCAGATGTCAGAGCGCTGACTTCGAAGTTGGAACTCGGCGAACTCGACGCAGGGATCGTCTACATAAGTGATCTGGTCGGCTCCAGCGGCCTCGAAGGACTGGAGATACCAGAAGAGTTCAATGTCTCCACTGACTATCCGGTGGCGGTCCTATCGCGAAGTGTCCATCTGAATCTCGGTGCGGAATTTGTTGAATTCCTCCTATCCCCCGACGGTCAAGAGATTCTTGCCCGGTTTGGCTTCGAAACAGCATGAAGCCGCCTACGCACGGCAAACCTCCTTCCTGGCTGTATCTCCTTGCGGCGCTTGGCTTCTTCTTCTTTGCGCTTCCGTTGATCGCGTTGGTGGCGAAAGTTCCCTGGAACGAAATCGGGTCGTTGCTGGTAAGCGAAATAGTCGTTGAATCGCTCCGTCTCTCACTCATCACTTCGATCGCTGCAACCGGAATTGCGCTCCTCGTCGGGGTGCCACTTGCCTTTCTCCTCGCCAGGGTCGATTTTCCGGGCCGATCTGTAGTGCGCGGCGTAGTCCTTCTGCCACTGGTACTACCCCCGGTTGTCGGTGGCGTGGCCCTCTTGTTTGCACTCGGGAGGAACGGGCTTGTGGGATCCCCTGTTTATGAGGCCACAGGTCTGGTGCTCCCATTTTCGATCTGGGGTGCGATTGTTGCGGCAGCCTTCGTCGCCACCCCATTCCTCATAATCACGGTCGAAGGTGCATTGCGTTCCGGCAACATCCGCTTCGAAGGGGCAGCGGCA
>JBBKXI010000016.1:0-3269 GCA_037969415.1 Acidimicrobiia bacterium
CTGGCCGTCAATCTGGGAATCAGATTCGACACTGTGTCAATCGATGGGATATTTGCGGAGTATCTCGAAGCTTTGGACCCCCTGTTCACTGATACTGAGGCAGGGACCACCGAGGAGAATCTCCAGGCAAGAGCACGCGGGGCTGTGCTCATGGCGATTTCCAACAAGTTTGGACCGATGGTGCTGGCAACGGGGAACAAGTCGGAGATGGCGGCGGGTTACGCCACCCTCTATGGCGATATGGTGGGCGGGTACTCAGCGCTGAAGGACGTGTTCAAAACAGTCGTTTATGAGCTGGCGGAGTGGCGCAACCGGAACGGCGAGGTGATTCCTGCCAACACCATCTCGAAACCGCCATCGGCTGAGCTACGGCCCAACCAAAGAGATTCCGATTCTTTACCACCGTATGAACTTTTTGACGCGATCCTGAACCGCTACATAGAGATGGACATGGGGGTCCACGAGATCATTGCCGAGGGGTTCGACACCGACATCGTGATGCGGGTTGCCGCCATGGTCGATCGAAATGAGTACAAACGGCGCCAGTCAGCACCCGGTGTCAAAATAACGACGAAGGCCTTTGGCAAAGATCGGCGTCTACCGATCACCAACCACTACCGCCCTTAGGAATTGGGGCCGACGCTCTGATTGCAAACGAGAGGGTTCTCGCGCTGGATCCACCAGGTGACGAGGTCGATTACGTCGGCGCGGGTTACCAAACGATCGGTGTCCAGTGACGGATGACAGATCTCGATGATGCCGCGGAATCTGAGGTTTGACTCAGCGACCGATGCCGAGTGCAGTGCGAGGTCGGTGATCAGGTCGGTTTCGGGATCGTTGGCGAGCTTCCGCTGGGCGTCGTATACCCAACTGATCATTCTGGCCACGTCCGCGCCGGTGATCCCGCTCTGAAGACAGTCGCGGACGATCTCGCACCCGGTCACCAGTTCTAGCGTGCCCGGTGGGAGGTGTTTCTGGAAGGCAAGGGTTTGTTGAACAGTGTCGGCAAGTACTGGGGGCATACCCATTAGCCGGCCTATCAGATCGGCTGTTTCTTCAGGTTGAGCGAGGCGGTTGGGGCACAAGGCGAGCGGATCATCGACGCAGGGCCAGTATCCACCGACCGCGACCAGGCGGGTGGCTGTCGATTCCACTCCCATTCCGTCGTCGTCGTTATAGACACCTCTCTGGGTCGAGAGTTCCGCTTTTGATTTAGCAGCTCGCACACTGGGAACCGGGTCTACTGAATAGCCCTGAGGAGCTCGGAGCTCGAAATGAAGATGCGGAATAGTGCCTTCTGCATTTCCGGAATCGCCAACCCATCCAATCACCTGGCCAGCGGTAACCGCGGTCCCAACCTCGAGACCCGGCGCCACCCCGATACCGAGTCCGTTGTCCCCCGGGTAATCGTCATTGTTCAGGTGTACGTAAAGGCTCGACCATCCGTCATCGTGTCGGATCGTCAGATAGCAACAGTCTACGGCAGGCGTGTTGTGTACCGACGAGACGACGCCGTCGGCAACAGCTACTACGGGGGCCATTCTGTCGGCGACGAGATCGGTTCCTTTATGTCTCCGAGAGCCTCCATCGCGGTCGTCACCGAAGTCTGAAATCACCCGGGCGTCGGTGGCAATTGGAAACACCATTTCGTAGACCCAGGTCCGGCAGGGCGGCGGCGGGTTTCCAGTTGTGGTTGTGGTTTCGGGCCCGGTTGTAGTGGTTTGGGAAACGGTGGTTGTGGTTTCTCCTGGGAGCGTGGATGTCGAGGACGGAATCGCGGTGGTGGTGGTGGTTGCTGCTGGTGTCGTCGTGGTTGTGGAAACCGGGTTGCCGTCTGGGTCAAGCCCCGGGAATAGCTGGTCGAGGGTCACCGGGCCGCATCCACTCGTCGCTACAGCCTCAGATCCAGTCTGGGCCGCTGCGTGAGGTTGGGGGGCCACCGCAAACAGGCCACCCACGAGGGCAGCTGCCAGCAAGACTCCGCCGATCTTTCCCACCATCCCAATACAGGCTACACGTTTGGCGCGAGGGAGGAACTAGATCGTGTATGTAGTACGTTGAGACTGTATGAAACGCAACCGGTTGTTCAGATCCATTGTTCTTGCAAGCCTCGTCGGGCTCACCTTGTCCGCCTGTGACTCGGGGACGGAGGTCGAACTAACCACGACATCCTCCATTGTTACTCAAACGACACCACCCGATGTGGACGCCACAGACGACGGCAACGGCGGTGAGAACACCAGCACGACCCTCGCTGGACAGGCCGTCTCCAGTCATGAGGTCGTCCTCAGAGAAAGCACCGACGACGGCGAGATTCTCTATGTCGTCATACCGCCTGGTGATTACACGGACGTGGACCTTGAGAACTTCGTTGGGAACCTCGTCGAAAACGACGAAGACATTTCGAGCATGGAGGTTTTTGACGACGCCGCTGCGTTGGACGCCTATCTTCTCGATGAGTCGGACCAGACGGCTACTGACCTAGTCCTGATAAGTGAGCACCATCTCGTGACCTTGGTGGAGCGAAACCGGATCATATTCCGTGGTCCCTACGAAGAAATGGGCGAAATCGTCATTGGAAGCTGAGCCGCGGTCCCGGCTAGAGCAGCAACGAGGCGATGATCAGAAAACCGCCGAAGCCAACCATATCGGTTACCAGCGTCAGAAAGATCGACGCTGCCAGCGCCGGATCCTGACCGAAACGTCGTAGCAGCACGGGAATCCCCGCCCCGGCCAGCGTCCCGATGGTGAGATTGATCATTGCAGCGAGGGCGACTGTTAGAGCGACCCGGGTGGGATGTGAATCGGAACCAAATATGTCCGAGACGAGTAGCAGGTAAGTGACCAAGCCTCCGGAGACGGCAATGAGAGCACCGTTGAGGGCGCCGACGCTGGTTTGCCGGGCGAGGATTCCGGGGACCTGCGACCCAGGAACTTCGTCTGAGGCCATGGAGCGAATCATCACGGCAAGGCTCTGGTTTCCGGCGTTTCCCCCGAGGAGGGCGATTAGCGGCATAAGTGCGGCAAGGACAGGTTCGCGGCTGATCACACCGGTGAGTTGTTCAATGACAAAGGCAACACCCAAAGCCAGGGCGAGATTGAGCAGTAGCCACGGTGCCCGTGCCCGGAACGATGAGGCGACGTCGGAATAGACCGTCTCCTCGACGCCAGCACCGAAAGCGGCAGCGAAGTCTTCGGTGGCCTCGTCCTGGATCGCCTCGATGACGGCGTCGTTGGCCACCATCCCCAGGAGGACCCCCGAGTCATCG
>JBBKXI010000017.1:0-3767 GCA_037969415.1 Acidimicrobiia bacterium
AGTACTCGGCGGATAGCTTGTCGATAACGGGTAACTCCCGTCGACAGGACGGTCACCACTCTGCCCAAAACACCATGTAAACCGGCTTCTCACCCTCCGAGAGCGTATAAGTGCCCCCATCGCCAAGCTCGAGCGTGAAATCCGGGGCAATCTGTCTGCCAGACGTAGTGGTGGTCTCACCGGGCGGAGTCGAAGTAGTCGCGCTCGACCCGTCGCTGGTGGTGGAAGAAGTGCCTCCAGTGGTGGCGGGTGGTGCTTCCGTGGCAGGCCCAACAGTATCGCCAGATGTTGAGCAAGCGGCAGCAACTAGCACAAATACAACGAGCAGAACTTTTCTCATGAGGACTCGACACTAGAGCTTCTTGTGTTTATTGCGGGTAAAACCACCCGGACGAAGTTGCATTGGGATTGCAGGCGAACCGGTACACTCACACCCCCGTGTCAGAACCGAACCTCTATTTCGCCTATACCGCGCTCCTCGCACCGGAACGAATCTGCTCGATTGCTCCAGGGGCGCGCTTCATGTTTTCGGCCCACTTTCCCGGAACACGACTCTGCTTTGTCGCCAACGGCGTCGGGGCTGTGCCATCGCTGCAAGAAGACTCTGAGCACACGGTCTGGGGCGGCGTATTTGCTCTTTCCGATGCCGATATGGATGCAATCATCTCCACCGAGAAGGCGGAGGGCCGTGAGCCGGGTTGGCCAATGAAGGCCATCGACCGCGAAGGCATCAAGCACGATTGTGTCACTTTCGTCGCGTCCCAGACTTCGCCGAAGCCGAACGGTGGCCCGGATGGCTCAAAACCGAATACCGCTTATGTCGATCAAATTATCCGGGGGGCACGCCACTGGAATCTCCCCGCAGGATGGGTGGTCGGCCTCGAAGACCTACTCGGCGACGACCACCTTTTCGGTTGACACCCCGTACTGGGACGAACTACGCCTCGGCCCGGACCGGGAAAAGGCGGTACAACGCCCAGGCGATTGCGCCACCGACCATCGGGAACACCAGGTAAACCCAGACGGTACTGAGGTTGCCGGCAATCAGCGCGGGCCCGAATGAGCGCGCCGGGTTCACTGAGCCGCCCGAGAACGGTATTGCGGCAATATGGATAGAAACCAGAGTCAACGCAATTGCAGCTGGAGCATGATTTGCCCCTCTCTTGGTAACGGCGAGGATCACCCAAACAAACACAGCGGCAAATATCGTCTCGAGAAGGATCGCCGCGGATTGATCTGTGTAGGTCGTCATCGTTTGGGCCACAGCCTCAGTGCTCGACGCGCCTGCAACCACAACCGATGCCAGGATCGCTCCGGAGAACTGGCCCACCCAGTATCCGATCGAATCACTGATCGAAATCCGTCCGTCTAGCAACATACCCAACGTCACCGCGGGATTGAAGTGTGCACCGGACACGTGTCCAACCGCCCAGATTCCCGCCAGAAGTGCGAGCCCGAAACCGAAACCGATAATTATCAACTTCGCAGGGTCTTCGCCTCCGCCCAGTTGCAACACCGCAAGAATCGCCATCGAACCACCAAAAACGAGGACAAACGTCCCCATGAATTCAGCGAGGTATTTGTTAATAACCAATTTGTTCTCCTCCTTGAGAGCTACGGGTTCGACCGGACAACGATGACAAACGTTTCAAACGGAGCCAGGCTATTGCCCCGACAGGCAAGAACACCGGATTTCGGCGGTAAACGAACTGTGCCCCGACAGCAACCCTCCCCGTCAGAGGGCTTGCCACGTTTGACTGTCCCCCCGAAGGAGCGGAGCGACGCATGGGAGGAAGGCTCCACCGAGCTTGCTCGGCGGTAGGGGGGACTTAAGACACCAACTAGAGCTTTACGCGCGGTCTTCTCCGTCCCCTCCGGCCATTCCTACCCGGAATGGCCACCTCCCCCTATCGGCTCCGCCTCATGGGGAGGAGCGAGATCAAATCTGCGAGCCTGTCTGTAAGCCGGATTCTGTCGGCGGCAAACGTCTGACATGGAGAAACACCTTGTTTTTGCTCTCTGACCTGGGAATACACCTTTCCTCTAGTTGCATCTTGGTTCTACGCGTTTCTACGCAATTCAACGGGCTCTTGTTGAATATCTGTTGAACGAAATCTCTTGCAACGATCGAGACAAGGCGAACCCATCCAGGGGGAACTATCAGGGGGACTATTCCTCGAAGTGGCGCTCTCTTGCCCGCTTTACCCCCCATTGCAGTTGATCGATCAGGTATTCGGCCATCGTCAGGTTGAGTGGCATCGCCAATTGTTGCGTCGCCGCCTCACCCGGTGGTAGATCCAAGTCTGTGGCCTTGTCGATCTCGATGTAAGCGAAGTCCTCGTCAGGATCCATGGCGAACCTCATGTAGACGACTACGTGGGGCTCCAGAGTGTCTTCCGACTTCGCCTCCCCGACTTGAACCGCTGCAACCTTCACCTGGTGTTTGTCTTCTGGTCGATATCCGAAAGCGTCGGTCATGGATCCCAGGATAGGGCGACGTTGGTTTGTTCAAGCGTGGGAGGTGGTGGTGATGCTCTCAGGCCGGACGAGGATGCTCCAGGACGCGCGCGGGCCGGTCGGCGTGACCAATCCCGCCTGAACGAACGCGTCGCGGACACCTAAGACGAACTGGTTACGCGAAGCACGCCTCTCGGCTGAACTCACCGTCAATCTCGCCGAGTATTCGGCTGAGCCCGAGCGTTTGCTACTTAGGTGACAGGGTGCGAAGATGGCCATTCAAGCGCCTGGACGACTACGACCTAGAGGTAGTGATTATGGCCGATCCGCAGCCCGCTCCGTTGATCCAACTCGAAGCGGGTGGTTCCGCACCCGTACTTCGATACGACATACCGGAGCCAACGTCGTACACCGGTACGAGCCTCGTCGAGCTCAACTTTGATGGAGACATCTTTTCGGCAGCCGCTCAGGTCATGCCGTCCAACGACCCGGCAGCCGACCGTCTAAGCGAGCTGCCGCTCGAATCTGTCAAATCCGAGCTTTCGGACTACCTCCGGACCGGCGCTTCGTCGCGGGCGGAGCTGCCGAATCTGCCAATCGGTGTCAGGCCAAGAACCCTCGCTTCTTCGATGGCCGGCGTCACCACGTTCATTGCAGCAGATCAGCCTGATAACCCGCCGCCGCCTGACGAGGATGATGACGATCTGGTGGACATTCTTGGGACTCGCCTCAAGCTCGGGTATCGCCTCACCATGTCTTCGGATTTTGTCGGAGACCCCAAGGTGACTCCGTTGCCGCCGGTTCCGCCGACGCCTGAACCTCATTTATATCTCGTCGAAACGCTGCGGCTGACTTCGATACTAGGTGATTATGGCGCTGGCCGTATCGTCAAGACTTTCAGTCTCCTTCCCGGCGAGACGACCAAGATCAGTATGAAGACCTTCCGTTCAACCGAGAGCACGAGAAAGGCCGCCTCTAGTGTTCTGGACTCTTTGACGACTGAGAGTGCCTCTGATCTCGGAAGCTCATTGACGAGCGAGCAGTCGGATCAGCAGTCTTTCGAGAAGAGTCAGGAGTACTACGCAGAGGCGTCCGGAAAGGCCACCTGGGGCTGGGGTAGCGCGGAAGCAAAGGCTGGCGTTAAGGGCAGCAGCAACGCGACTCGACAGGAGGCTGTCAAGAACATCTCGAACGCGACTCAGAAGCACTCCTCTAAGGCATCCGCGAAGCGTGAAGTCGAGGTCAATACGAGCTATGAGGTCAGTGAGAAGGCTGGAGAGGAAATCTCAATAGAAAGAAACATCGAAAAC
>JBBKXI010000018.1:0-7118 GCA_037969415.1 Acidimicrobiia bacterium
TCTGAAGTGGAGCACGTTCTCGCCACCCAGACCATTCCCCAGCAAAAGCCGCAGAGCATGGCAGTAAATATCGCTGGAGACCTGCCAAAGGGAGTCACTGCGAAAGACCTCATTCTCAACATCATCGCAACTATCGGTGTCGACGGCGGCCGGGGCCACGTCATCGAATACCGGGGTCCGGGAATTCGCAACCTCTCGATGGAAGAGCGGATGACGGTTTGCAATATGTCCATCGAGGGCGGAGCCCGCGCCGGGATGATTGCCCCCGATGACACCACCTTCGCATACATCAACGGTCGCCCCGGGGCCCCAAAAGGGTCTGACTGGGATAGTGCCACGGCGTTTTGGAAGACCCTTAACACCGATGACGACGCCATCTTCGACCGCGAGATGACAATCGAAGCCGGAAACCTCGAACCCCACGTGACCTGGGGCGTAAACCCGGCGCAGACCACCACCATTTCCGGGGAAGTGCCACACCCGGACAGCTATGAGGACCCGGCGCAACGGGAGTCCGCCGAACGCGCCCTTGCCTATATGGGCCTCACTCCGGGAACGGCGATAAGTGATATCGCTGTTGAGCACGTTTTTCTCGGCTCGTGCACCAACGGCCGTATCGAAGATCTTCGGGCCGCCGCTGGTGTTGTCGCCGGCAAACAGGTAAACGCAGGAGTCTCTGCCGTTGTTGTACCGGGATCGATGCAAGTGAAGCGGCACGCAGAGGATGAGGGCCTCGATCGAATATTCATGGATGCCGGCTTTGAATGGCGGGACGCCGGGTGCTCCAGTTGTCTGGCAATGAACCCCGACGTGATCCCACCTGAAGCTCGATGCGCTTCAACGTCGAATCGGAACTACGAGGGGCGTCAGGGCAGGGGCGCCCGGACCCACCTGGTTAGCCCGGCAATGGCAGCTGCAGCAGCAATCGCCGGACACTTTGTCGACGTCAGGGAATGGTCGTGAACCCGGTCAACCGGATCGCCGGGACGATGGCGCCACTCCCCCGCGCCGATGTCGACACCGACCAGATCATCCCCAAGCAGTTTCTGAAACGGATCGAGCGCACCGGCTACGGAGAATTTCTGTTTTACGACTGGGCCCGTGACAGGACAGGGGCACTCGACCCGGACTTCGTCCTCAACGAGCCTCAACGACGCCAGGCCAAGATCCTTCTCGCTGGTACCAATTTCGGATGTGGCTCATCACGCGAACACGCCGTCTGGGCAATTCAGGACTGGGGTTTTGAGGCCGTGATCGCGCCATCGTTCGCCGACATCTTTCGCAACAACTCGATCAACGTCGGGCTGCTACCGGTACAGGTAAACGATGAGATTCTGGAGGAATTATTCAGACTCGCGGAATCGGACGATGCAGAATTGACGGTCGATCTCGAGACGCAGACTTTGACCGCAGAAGGATTGTCTGCCTTTTTTGAGATCGATGCCGATGCGAAACGACGTCTCCTCGCCGGGATGGACTCAATCGGTGAAACCCTCGAGTTGGCCGACGAGATAAGCGCATTCGAGTCGAGACGACCGGAGTGGATGCCGCTAACCACGATCTAGCTAGGTCAACCCTCAGCCTCTGCGGTTAACTCGAGATGATCTCCGATCCATGCATCGATTTCCGCCCAGCGGTCATACAACCAGGCTTCCTGATCGGCCGGGCCGGGAATCTCGTGCGCCGGGTAGTGCCATATCTTGACATCGACTTCGGTGCCGATCGGTATGGCACGCCAGATATCACCAGCCGTCACGAACCCTTCGAGACCGGCATGGCCGACGAAAAATACGTCCGAGCCCATCGGGGCGTTGGCCAACGCTGTCATGACGCCTTTCGGCTTGGGTGGGAGGGTTGACTTCAACATCTCGGCACGCTCAGCCAGGTCGGGACGTCCGATGTCACGCAGCTTCTGGATTGCCTTTTCAGCGCGACCAATTGTGTAGTTAGCGCCCTCGGGGAAGATCACAAACGCATCGTCGGTATCCATCGTTTTGGATAGGGCGGCGATGGCATCGACTACCGCTTCTCCCGCTTTATGCCCCGCCGGCACGAACGCCGCTGGAAGCCGATTGAGGATGACATCGACCGCAGGGTCCCATTGAAGAAACTCCTTGAGAACGATCCGTGGCTCGCGGTCGTACTTGTTGCAAATCGCATCCATCAACAACATCGAATCGCCCGGTCCGGCGTGACGACTCAGAATCATGGCCGGGCGGGTTCGTACGGCTCCGGTGGTCGGGGGTGGCCCCTCCAGGACGATCTTGAGCTTGAACGTCTTCTTTGCCGTATTGATGACAAGGTGAAGCATCAGCCCGAGCAGGGCGTAATGCCATTTCTGGAAAGTTGGACTCTTGATTTTCCAACCAAACCCGGAGATGACCCAGTAGACAAACATGACGATGAGCGCTGCAGCGTCGACCAGGAGGTAAAAGAACAGGAACCAAATGATTCGAAGAATTCTCCAGTTTCCGGGGACATATCGACTCACAAATGCCGCGGCAATCAACCAGATCGGCAGGGTTAGCACTGTCAATGCGGCGAGAACGACGATTGCGGGACCGAGAAGTACTCGCCTGATCCATTTCGGCGGCACCCTCACTTCACTGCCTCGAGGTAGTCGACTGAAGCCCGATACCCGGTCTCACGGAGGGTCCCCGTCTCTCCGAGCTTGCTCCAGCGAATCTGGCGACGGTCATCGAATTCGATCGGATTACCTGACGGGAGTAGATGGACCTCAACACCTTCGGGGAGGTTGGACATCGTGGTGGTGAACCGGTGCCGACGGGCGATCTCAAAAGAAATGAGGGCAGCCTCATAGAGTCGCTCCGGGGGACGCAACTCCGACTCGATCCTCCCCACCTGAAGGACAAATATCCGGGTGGCACCCAATTCCACGGCACGGGTCAACGGCACCGAATTCACCAACCCACCGTCGTAGTAATGCTTCCCGCCAATCTCAACCGGGGGAAAGATGGCTGGAATGGCCGAAGACGCCAACAATGCATCAACCAAGGGGCCGCTTTCGAACCAATGCTCTGAGGCGGTCTCGATTTGTGCTGCCACGCATTGAAACGGGAGTTTGAGGTTCTCGATTTTGGCATCGCTGCCGTGAACCGATTCGAGGAGTTCCCTGATCGCCTCCGACCCCTGGATCGCCGGTTGCAACGTCGCCACGCTCTTTACCCGGTCGAAAAAATCTCCGCGGAACAGGTCGGAATTTGAGATCTCTTCCCAGAGTTCTGTCAGCCGTTCCACCCCGATAGTGCCGGGCGTGCTCGCCACAACCGATCCATTGAAAGCCCCGATCGATGTCCCCAAAACCAGATCAGGTTGGATCCCGGCCTCATCGAGCGCCTTAAGCATCCCGACCTCAACAGCGCCCCATTTGCCCCCTCCGCCGAGGACGAAGGCTGTGACACCTTGATGGTTCAAAGGTGGTCCTCTTCGATATACCACTCTGTGAAGTCGGTACAGAGAAAGTTGCTGTCGAAACGAATCACAAACAGGTTGCGATAGGTCATCGCCGGGTTGTGATAGTGGGTTTTCCCGACGACAACGGCGAGTTCATCGGTCTCCACGATCGGTAACCACTGAAAATCCCAGTTATCGGGGTCGTCGCCGATTTCGACCCAATTTTCGATGATCTCATCGATTCCGTCCCACTCCCCCGAAGCGGTTTGAGGGTCATAAACGGCGTCAGCGGTAAACAGTGCGGCAATTGAATCAGGGTCGTTGCTGGTCCAGGCGTCGACGTAGCCGTCCATCCAACCATTGAGACGTTCCGAAGGTTCAACCAATTCTCATCCTTTCAGCAGTAGCGAAGATAGCCGCTGACGGGCCAATGGCCCGATCCGGGGCCGATTTCGTCGGGGCATTAGAACCGGAGACAAGAAGGGAAGGTTTGGAACTCATCGCGGGAACATGCCAGGATCAGCCTGGTGACGGGCTTCTTTACTGGACTTGAGTGCGGACATTGCTCGTCGGTTCTAACTAGCACCGTTCCCCATGCCCTTTGTGAAGTTTGTAATGGGCCGCTGCTCGCCCGATACGACCTCGCCAGCCCACTCTTGCCCGAACTTGGGAGCGTCTTGAGCCGCCGCCCGGGACAATTTCGATTTCACGAGGTACTTCCCACTGATGCGGGTGCGGCGACGCCCACGTTGGGAGAAGGGGCTACGCCCCTGATTCCGACACCAGCCCTCGGCGAAACATTCTGGATCAAGGACGAATCGCAGAACCCAACCGGATCATTCAAGGCACGCGGCATGGCGGTTGCCCTGGCCAGGGCAGTTGAATTGGGCTCGAAGCGGTTCGCACTCCCCTCCAACGGGAATGCTGGAGTGGCCGCGGCTGCATATGGCGCACTTCATGGAGTCGAAGTCGATATATACATGCCCCGGGCTACGCCCACGGCCCTGATCGACGAACCATGTGCCTTTGGTGCCCGGGTTGAATTGGTCGACGGGACGATTGCTGACGCCGGGACCCAAGTCGCCGGGTTGTGCGCATCCGGTGAGATCTTCAACCTTGCCACTCTCAAAGAACCGTTCCGCATCGAAGGCAAGAAAATGATGGGGTATGAGTTGTTTTGGGATATGGCCCGTTTGCCGGATGTTGTTATTTACCCCACAGGCGGAGGCACTGGATTGATCGGGATGGTCAAGGCATTCGATGAAATGGAGACGCTCGGTTGGATTGGCCCGGAACGCCCACGAATGGTTTCCGTGCAGGTCGACTCCTGCGCACCGATCGTTCGGGCATTCCACAATGGTGCTGAGTCGGCCGAGCCCTGGGTTGATGCTGGTGAGACACTGGCCTACGGACTACGAGTTCCGTCTGCTGTGGGCGACCGGCTGATGCTCAACGGCCTGCGCTCAACCAACGGCACTGCGGTCGCCGTCTCCGAGCAAGACATGCTGGAGGCTTCTGATCGCATGGCCCGACTCGCCGGAATTCGGGGAACTCCGGAAGGCGGTGCATGCCTGGCCGCCGCAGAGTCCTTGGTCGATTCGAGATGGATCAAGCCCGGAGAGCAGGTAGTGATGTTCAATACCGCGGCCGCGGCGAACTACCGATGAATCGGTCCCCTTTGAGCCTGGCGGCGGGAATTCTTCTCGTCCTGGGCGGAACGGTGTGGATATTGCAAGGATTCAACGTCGCCTTTGCTCCAGAAAGCTTCATGACGGACAACCGTTGGTGGGTCCTCTGGGGACTTCTCAGTGTCGGGGCAGGCGTGTTTCTCCTCGTTCGAAATGCCCGAAATTGCTGATTCGCAGATCTCCAACCGGAGCAAACGTTCTGTAAATGATTACCGTCACTAGTGAAACAACCGAGGTCGAAGTGGTCTCGTCTTAAAAACACCAAAGGAGAGCAGGCGAAATGCGTGCAAGAGCAGTTCATTACACGCTGAAGACCGAGCGATGGGACGATGCCCAATCGGCACTTCGTTCACTCCTCGATGAGATCAAACGCCAGGCGGGCCTCGAGTCGTACATCAACATCGCCAACCCGGAAACGGGCACCGGCACCGTCGTGGCAATCTTCTCTAACGGCGAAGCCCTTCAGGCCGCAGAACCGGCGATGAGAAAGCTGCTTACCGACCTCGACGCCTACATGAGGCTGACCCCGATCGTCGAAATAGGCGAGGTCGTTGCCCAGATCATCAACGAGTAAGCAGCGCGCCTGGGTCGAACACAATTCTATATTTCCATATACCGCAGCCGATGTCCGACCCGAGAGATCTCGGATTCTTGTTGGCAGGGAGGATTTGGTCGGATAAGCTGACTCCCGGGACGTGCTGGGAATGAACGACGGGAGAACCGATGATGACTTCATTCGACGCACGCCTTCGACTTCGCGGACAGGGTGGCCTCCCTCTTGGCGTCGAGATCGACCTGACCGGCGACCGGATGCGTGTTACCGCTGACGGAACCTTTGTAGCGAATTGGGCCCTTCACGAAATCGCAATTTCGCCTCAGGGCGACGGATTCCACATCGAAGCCGAAGGTGAAGAGGTGATCCTCAATCTCATCGATCCCGAGAAGTTCGCCACCGAAATCGGAATTCACAACAGGAACCTTCCTCCCCGGCCGTAACCCCTGTTTCGGGTTCGTCTGGCGTACCGCTCATTACCTGGCGCCTGCAGCCCTGCGTCTGGACTACAGGCCGGCCAGTGCCTCCAGTACCCGGTCCACCTCTTCGTTTGTGTTGTAATGGACAAATCCGATCCGGACCAGGCCACCCTGGTCATCGACGCCGAAACGATCCATCACACTCACCGCGTAATAGTTGCCCGACCAAACATAGAGCCCTTTTGCAGTCAGTGATGCAGCTACCGCCTCGGCCCTCATCCCTTCGACGCCGATGGCGAAAGTGGCCACCCGCTCCGATCCTGCCGTTTTCACCCCGTACAGCCTGACCCGGTCCATTGGGGCGAGTCCGTCCAGAAACCGTTGGGAAAGGGCAGTTTCGTAGTCGTGAATGCGGGAGAACGCCGATTCCAGGGACTGCCGCCGGGTAGGGCTCGATTCCCCAAGACTCGCGATGTAGTCGACCGCTGCCGCCACCCCCGCACTCGATTCGAAACTGGGCGGCCCCGTCTCCCACTTCTCGGGTGGGTCCGAGGGTGCAGGGCGGACCTTGTATGCGTCCATTGAAGCAAGGTGATCCAGTTGACCATACAGAATTCCAGTGTGCGGTCCGAAGAATTTGTAGGCGGAGGCGACGAGGAAGTCACAGGCAAGTGCCTTGACATCGATCAGATGGTGAGGCCCGGCATGGACCGCATCGACATACACCAATGCACCGACCTCATGGGCCGCCGCGCTCACTGATGCGACATCAACCACTGTCCCGATGGAGTTGGCCGCCAAACAAACCGCTACGAGTCGTACCCGGTCGTCCAGCAATTCGGCAATGGCGCCGGGGTCGAGTACGCCGGTGGCGGGGTCGAATTCGGCTACCCGAACCTCAACGCCTGCATCCTGGGCCGCCCGGGCCCACGGCGTGAAATTTGCATCATGGTCAAGGCTGGTGAGAACTATGGCATCGCCCGGCTTCCAGGTCTTTGCCAGGGCACGACTTACAGCAAAGGTCAGGCTTGTCATATTCTGCCC
>JBBKXI010000019.1:0-28686 GCA_037969415.1 Acidimicrobiia bacterium
TTTTGGTCGTTCGCGCAATATGGCTCATTGTCGCCGTGGGACTGACATCCCTCGTCGCGTACGGATTCGTTAAGGCATACCAGGACCCCCAACTTCTTTCGATCTCGGCATTATCGGAGCTTTTTACCCAGTTCAACCTCGGACTCCCCCTCATGATCACGGTCGCTCTCGTAGGCCCCTACGCCGCCGTTGTGATAGTCAGCTCGATCGTGTTCACGCGCAAATCCGACGACCCGATGGCGCTGATCTTGACTGGCACATTGCTGGTTTTCTACGCATACGCCACACGAACGTTCATCGCATATAAGGACACGGTGGTACTCGACCAACTACTCGATGTCACGTTTGTACTCAGCGCTGTGCTTCTATCGCTCACCCTCGGCCTCTTCCCCAACGGTGTATTCGTACCGCGCTCAGTGATGTGGCTATCGCCGGCCATGGTCAGCATGCTTTTACTGAACCCGAAAATGGGCTCGGCCCTAATGGGGGCTATAGATCAGTCTGCGAACCTGACCGGCGGGACCCGCACCATGACCTACGGCTTCGCGGGCATCTGGTTTCTGGGGGTACTCGCACAGGCCATAAGATATCGGACACACTCCACACCCATTGAAAAACAACAGACCAAGTGGGTGATTGCACCCTTGGCCTTGTGGATCACAATGATCCTGGCGGCTTTAACGCTTTCCGTCGCCGGGGGATCAGAACGACTCGCGAGCTGGATCATCCTCCTATCGCTCCCGATCAACTTCCTGATTCCCATTTCGCTGGGTATCGCGGTGATGAAGTACCGGTTGTACGAAATCGACAAGATCGTCTCCCGAACCTTGGGATACGCCCTAGTCGTGGGAATCCTCGCGCTTGTCTATGGGACGGGTGCAGTCTGGCTGCCCTCACGGTTTGCAGGCGAGTCATCCTTGTTCATCGCTACTTCGACTCTGGTCGTCGTAGGACTATTCAATCCGATCAGACATCGTGTTCTGCGATGGGTGGACAGGCTTTTCTATCGGTCCAGCTTCGATACCACGATGGTCGTCGAAGATTTCTCTGGACGAATCCGTGACCAGACTGACCCCACGGTGGTCGCCAACGACCTGATCGACATCGTAAACAAGACGATGCAACCGTCCTCCATCGGTCTCTGGGTCAGGTCCACAACCAGAGTTTGATAGCCCCTCTTGGGAACCGCTGTGCGCTGATGACCGTCCAAGTCTCATCGTCTATTTAGGAGGAGTTTTGAGGCGAACATTGTTGATCTTTGTGGTGGGGACGGCCCTGGCGCTAACCGCTTGTTCCAGCGGCTCGACCGTTCCAACAAATGCCGACTTGGCCGAGCAGGCCGATTTGACCGAGTTCTGGCCCTGCGGCATCGGTTTTGCTGCCTCCAACAGCCAGCAAACGGTCGCCCTGTTCGTTTATAGCAACGACAACGAGCCAAACCCGCCGATCAGTTTCCCCGACGAAACATGGGACGCCCGGCTGGTCTTGGGAGAAGATCTTCTGGCCAACCATTGCGATGACGTACTCGAGGAAGGCGAACCTGTACCGGTGATCGAAGAGGAGTGGGTGATTAACGGCGGAACCCTCGAATTCGAGGATCCAGCGACCGGACTTTGTGGGGCACCCGGATCGGTAATCGGCACTTTCACAGGTCTCACCGCCGAGAACAATGCAAGCACTGCAGATATCGGCGACCTCGAGGTAGTCAACGACTCCTACGGATGCTTCGCCGGCTAGGAAGCGTCGGCGCCAGAAATCTCCTCTTCGTCGAGCTCACCGAGGTAGGCCTTGCTCAGATTGGGATTGGCGAGGAGTGCCTCTGCGCTGTTCTGCATCACGATCTTGCCCGTCTGAATGACGTAACCGCGGTCGGCAATGCCGAGAGCGAGGTTGGCGTTCTGCTCCACCAGGAAGATAGTCACTCCGCGCTCGTTGATATCCTCGATCGTCTTGAAAACCTGCTCGACCAGAATCGGAGCGAGACCCATCGAAGGCTCGTCCATAAGCAGAACTTCGGGGTCGGCCATGAGAGCCCGACCAATGGCCAGCATCTGTTGCTCGCCACCAGAAAGGGTCCCCGCCTTTTGCTTGACTCGCTCCTTGAGGCGAGGAAACATTTCGAAAATCCCGTCAATGTCTGTAGCGATTGCAGCCTTGTCATCGCGGAGGTTCGCACCGATTTCGAGATTCTCCCGAACGCTCATCTTGCCGAACAGTCGCCGGTTCTCAGGGACCATCGTGATGCCTTTGGTCACGATCTCAGGGGTGCTCAAGCCGTCGATGCGCTCACCGTGAAATTCGATCGTACCGCCCCGGGTTTTCACCATCCCCAATATGGTTCGCAGCGTTGTTGACTTGCCGGCCGCGTTGGAACCGAGAAGACAGACAGTCTCGCCCTTGTGGACCTCGACACTGACATCTTGAAGCACCTCTGAGGCACCATATCCGGCGTAGACATTGGACAATTGGAGGACTGGTCCACTCATAGCGAGGCCTCTCTCGATGCCGCTGCCTTACCGAGATATGCCTCGATTACCTGAGGATTGGACGCCACTGAGTCGTAATCTCCTTCGGCGATCTTCTCACCATGATCGAGAGCGACCACCCGGTCACATAAGCCTTTGATCACCGGCATGTCGTGCTCAATCAGGACAATCGAGAATCCTTGTTCATCTCGGAGACGACCGATCTGCTCGATCAGGCCATCTTTCTCGGCAGGGTTCATACCTGCGGCGGGCTCGTCGAGAAGCATGAGCTTTGGCCCCGTAACCATTGCACGTGCGATTTCAAGTCGGCGCCGATCAGCGTAGGCAAGGTCGGAGGCCATTTCGTTTTCCCGACCGGTTAGCCGGTTCCCGAAGAACGACAGTGCCTTCTCGGCCTCCGCCTGAATATGGTGTTCCTCTTCGATAGTCCTCTTACTCCGTGACAGGGCACCCCAGACGCCGGCGCGGGTCCTGGTATGACGACCAACCATGGCGTTCTCAAGCACTGTCATAGCGTCAAAAAGCCGCACCGATTGGAAGGTTCGTGCCATTCCGAGACGGGTTAACGCATTTGGTTTCAGCCCGGAAATGTTGTGGCCGTCGAATATCATCGTCCCCTCGTCCGGTGCATAGAAGCCGGTTACGACGTTGAAGAGGGTGGTCTTGCCAGCGCCGTTGGGACCGATCACACCAACGATCTCACCAGGATCGGCATAGAAGTCGACTTTGTTGACCGCCTGGACTCCACCAAACCGCTTCGATACGCCATTGAGTTCGAGAAGATGGGTCATTCCGACAACCCTCCGGCTTCGGCAAGAATCGGATCGGGCAACTTCTCCGGATTGTCCCGGTGGAGTTCGCGGGCCCTCCGAGCGTCTGGAATGAGACCCTCAGGCTTCAACAACATGATCGCGACCAGAATCCCACCGTAAATGTGAAGCCGGAACTCACCGAACTCTCTCAGCAGCTCGGGAAGCCCGACCAACACCAATGACCCCACCACAACGCCGGGAATCGAACCCATGCCACCGAGGACCACGACGGCGAGCACGTTTATCGAGACCAGAAGGGTGAAACTCCCCGGGTTTGCCACGGAAAGTTTGGCTGCAAAGAAGGCACCGCCGAGGCTCCCGACCGCAGCACCCATGACGAAAGCGAGAATCTTGTACTTGATGACCGAGATACCCATTCCCTCGGCGACGTCCTCGTCTTCGCGCATGGCCGCCCAGGCTCGACCGACGCGGGAATTCTTCAATCGGATCGCCACGAAATACGACAGGACGACAAACGCAAAGATCACGTAGTAAAGGATCCGGGGATCTCTTGCCGGGAGCGGTCCCAATGGGACCGAAGGGACCTCAGTAAGCCCCTGCGGGCCGCCCAGATAGGGCTTGAGCCAGTCGGAGAGGACCAAGGTCCGAATGATTTCACCGAAGCCAAGGGTGACGATGGCCAGGTAGTCCCCGCGAAGCCGGAGCACAGGTGCACCGATCAGAACGCCGACAATGGCTGCTATTACGACTGTCAGGGGAAGCGCTACCCAGAAGTTCATGAATCCCGTGGCAGCGGGGGCTGTGACTGAACCTCCGACCAGGAAGGACGATCGCGCCGTCAGAACCGCTATCGAGTAGGCCCCAACAGCGAAGAAGGCGACATATCCGAGGTCAAGAAGGCCGGCGTAACCGACCACGATGTTAAGGCCGAGACCAAGAAGGATATAGAGGCCCACGGTGCCAAGGACATCGCTGATGAAGGTATTGACCACCCATGGGAGCATCAGCAAGACCACTCCGGTGATAGCCCACAACACCAGGTTGGTGTTTTTCTTGGTAACGCCCGGGACTTTGGCCACGGTCTCGGCGAAGCTGATGCGATTGAAGTACCACTTGATTCCGACTGATCCGGCTACCACCACAATTGCCCCCGCGATGGTCAGACCATCGCGATCGAAGAGCCACCGGCTTGGAATATTGAGACCGTCCATCATTACCGCGAACAGCGGAGCACCGAGAGCTGCGATCATCAGCGTTGCCAGGCCTACCAGAACGTAGGAACGGGCCTCCTTCGCCGTTTGGAACAGGTAACCCCCAGCCAGACCCATCACCGCGCCGAGGAGTGCTTGGATGGGGACGGCCAGAGCCGCAGTCTGCCCGAATGAGAGGATGTCAAGTGACGCCGGGTTTATAGACACGAACATGTCCCTCGGGTTGTAGCCCAGCTCGGCAAGAACCGTCATTCCCAGCACGAAGAACCCGACCAGTGCTCCAGCCGTTAGACCTGCGATCATCCCGGCGCTGATTGGTTTTGGCGCCGCCCCGTCTTTGGAAGGCTTCGCAGCCATGTAACCGGTGAAGAGGTAATTGAGAATCATCAGCGCCACCGAGAACTGAAGGTATCCGGTGATGATCGGACGGTCGTAGAACGCCTCGATCATTCCTACCGCGGTCAGATAGATAATTACGAACCCGCCAAGAAGGCCGACATTGACCGAACGGGGGAAACGACTCATCATGCTCGTTCCTCGTCAGGAACGCCGAACAGACCACCCGGACGGAAGATGAGCACGAGGACGAGAATCCCGAACGAAATGATCGGCTGAAGCTGATTGGGCGACGGAATGCCGAATCCAGTCAGGAACAGAATCGGCCCTACTGCTTCAAGAATTCCCAGGACCAAACCCCCGACGGCGGCACCGGATATCGACCCAATGCCTCCCAACACGGCCGCAGTGAACGCCTTGATGCCGGGGAAGAAACCCATGAAGAAGAAAACCGAGTTGAACAACTGGACAAACAGGATCCCGGCAGCCCCGGCCAAAACTCCACCAATCGCAAAGGTCGATACGATTGTCCGATCGACGTTGATTCCCATGAGAGCTGCGATTTCACGATCTTCGCCAACTGCGCGCATAGCCCGTCCCAGCTTGGTTCGCTCGATCACCATGTATAGCGAGAACCAGAGGATGATCGCCCCGATGGTGACCAGCACTTGGGCTTTCTGAACACTGAACCCGGCGATAGTCACGTTCCCCTGCAGAATGTCAATGTTGGGGTAGGCACGCACCTGCGCCCCGTAGAAGCCACGGAAAGTGTATTGGAGAAAGAGAGCTGCACCGATGGCGGTAATCAGCGGGACCAGACGTGGTGCGCCGCGGAGAGGGCGATACGCCACCCTTTCCAGAATGACCGCAACCGCCATTGAAACCACTGATGAGACCACGAACAACAAAACGAGCGACGGTATGGGATATTCGTTGAGTATCCCCTGGCCGGCCAGGGCTTGGGCGATGAAAAAAGCAGTAAAGGTGCCAGCCATGAAGACTTCACCATGGGCGAAGTTGATGATGAAAAGGATTCCGTAAACCAGCGTGTAACCGAGGGCAATGATGGCGTAGACGCTGCCGCGGGCAACGCCGGCGGTAAACAGGCTCACCCAGTCGGCTGTGGAGAAGCGCCCGGTTTGCAGGGTCGCAACGGTCCCGGCGATAACCCCGTACGCAATGAGGAGGGAAAGGACAATGAGGATGATACGGCGCACCGGAAGCCGTTCAATCAATACGCGATAGTTCCTTGAACTGGTCGAGTTAGACGCCAATCGAACCCCTGAAGTTGAAGTGGTGGAACGGGGCGAACCCAGAGGCCCGCCCCGTTCTCAATTTGCAATTGCAGTTTAGCCGCCGAGTGTTCCGAGTTCGCTGAATACAGCTTCTGTGAACGCTCCACCTTCAACCGTCACTACGGCAATCGTTGCCGATGGCTGACAGTCTCCTGTGCTGGCGCAAGTCAGGCTTCCGGTGATACCGGGGAAACCTGAAGTCGCGTACAGTGCGTCTTTTAGTGCGGTTCTCGGGATGTAAAGAGTATCTCCATCCTCGATGGCCACACTGTCGATTGCCGTCAGCACCATGTTGGTGGCGTCCCATGCGTGAGCATGGAAGACCGACTGCGGTGCACCGTACTTCTCCGTGTAGGCCGGGATGAAGACATCGTTGTAGAAGTCAACATCGCCGGTGAACGACGCGAGATCCGGACCCGAGATATAAACGCCTTCGGCGTTTTCGGCTCCAGCAGCGAGGATCCAGTCCTCAGTGAACATACCGTCAGAACCGGCGAGAACAGTGTCCGCCAGACCTTCGACAGCCCGCGCCTGCTGGGTGATCAAACCACCTTCAGCAACGAAGATCGGGAAGTACAGGAACTCAGGTGAGTCTGTAGCAATGTCGGTCAATACCGGGTTGAAGTCGGTGTCACCAACTTGGATCGCTTCCTGTCTCGTGACGGTTCCACCAAGAGTGGTGAAGGTGTCAGCGAAGACCTGCTGCAGTCCATCGGCATACGGGCTTCCGTCATGGATGGTGGCAGCTGTTCTCAGTCCGAGAAACTCGTAAGCGAAGTTCGCCACAGCGGCGCCCTGGATCGAGTCGTTGTGAGCGGTGCGAAGGTAGAACGGCTGATGCGTTCCCTCTGCAGTCAGTGCCGGGCTGGTGTTCGAAGCCGAGACAATTGAAATTCCCTTGTCAGAGAAGATCTTGTCTGCAACTCCGAGCGCCGCGCTCGAACAGCTGGTACCGATCACAGCCACGATCTGGCTGTCGACGGCAAGCTTGTTGGCACCGGCGGTTCCACCATCAGCGGAACATCCGTCGTCTTCGGGGACCAAGGTCAAGTCATGACCTTTGATCTGACCGTTAGTGCCGTCAAATTCGCCTTCGGTTCCCCAGGCATCCAACGCCAGTTCGACGCCATACTGGCTGTCGAGACCAAGCGAGGAGTTGGGTCCGGTTGTTACGAGGAGAGAGCCAAGCTTGATAGCCTCGCCACTCGCTACTTCAACACAACCGAGCGCGTCAGCTTCACACTCTTCAGGAGCGCCGCCACTTCCGCCATCTCCACAGGCTGCTATCACGAGAGTCAGGACACCAAGCAAAGCAAGGTATCTCAGACCATTGCGGTTTTTCATTCATTTCCTCCAATTAAGTTAAACCGACCCACAAGGGTCAGCTATGGGCGCCATCATATAGGAAAACGCTTGGATGTGCTGTTCCGGGGTTCGGGTTATGCCGATTTATGGAGTAACTATCAGCGACCCGGCATAACCTTCTTCCTGCAAGCCCTGCAACCAGAACGGATAAATCTCCACCCCGAGCAGGGCGTCGACCGGATCCAGGGAATAGGACGCGCCTGGGGCAATCGTTTCATCCACTCTGAGATGACGGCCGACCTCGCTGTTAGCCGGATCCCCCACCATGAATCGCTGCTCGACCGCGGTGTTGTTGACGATCCTTAACACCGAGGCGAGGGCGACCTTGATGCAGGCGGCGTCAAATCCGTCCGTAGTGATTTCTAACTCGGCATCAACCTTTCCGAAGTCGGTGCATTCCGGCGGCTCGTGGCCCGTGGCGGCGTGAATTTGAAGACGAAGTTCCGAGTCGGGCGGGTTCGTGGTGGGTAGAGGATCCGAGCAGGCCGAGACAATAATGACGACAACGAACATGCCGCCGACAATTCCCTTTGAGGACATACGCATGACTCCAAGATAATCGTCGCATGGGCGTGCCCTACCGTGGCTGTTCAAAACGGGGTGACGGTTAGCCTACCCCGGTGCAAGCCAGTGCGAACAACACGTCGAGGGGTCGGTTCCGTATCGCCGTGATGTGCAACGGTCGCACCCTGCCAGCATGGCAGGCCAGAACGCTGACACTCCTTCAAGAGATCCCCGAAGTGGAAATTTCATTGCTGATAATTCCTGATGTCTCCAACTCCTCCTCGAAACTCCGGAAGATGCTTGGCGACCCCAAGCATCTTCTGTGGAATCTCTACAACAAGGTTTATATCCAACGCCGATCCGCTGCCTCCCGCCCGGTTGACCTTTCTAGCGAACTCGGTCAGGTGCGGGAGCTACGGTGCAGGACGCTTCCGGTGGGGAGGTTCGGCGAGCGCCTTACAGACGACGATATTGCAACAATCGGGAATCTCGACCTCGACGTCGTTATTCGTTTCGCCTTCGGGATCCTCAAAGGCCCGATCCTTGACGTTGCCAGATATGGAGTCTGGTCGTTCCACCATGGAGACGAGCGTGATTACCGAGGCCAGCCGCCAGGATTCTGGGAGATGGTCGACGGACAGTCAACGCTCGGCACAATCTTGCAACGGATTACCGAAAGACTCGATGGCGGGACTGTGCTCCACCGTGGGAGATTCCGGGTCACGTCACACTCCTATCGACGTACCCGGGATGAGGCATTCATGGGGGCGGTTGAGTTTCCGGCAATAGCCGTCCGACGTATCCTTTCAGGTGATACGTCCACGGTGACAGCACCCCCATCGCAAACCGACTCCCCTTTACGCCGTTCTCCTGGTAACGCATTGATGGTGCGATTTCTTCTCCGCCAGATGGGCGCATTCTTCCGATCCCAATGGAACGGGCTGGCCCGCGCTTCGAAGTGGACCATTGGCGTCATCGACCAGCCGATCTCCGACCTGATCGAGGCTTCGCCTGATCGGATCGATTGGGTGAAGGAGCGTGGGGCCGGGAGGTACCTGGCCGACCCGTTCCCCGACCCGTCGGGCAAGACCGGCTACGTCCTCGTTGAGGACTACGACCACAGCACCCACCGTGGAGTGATCTCAGCTGTCGACCTGGCCGGTGACGGCACCGTCCGTGTCGTCATCGACGCCGGCGTGCATGCCTCCTACCCGTTTCTGTTTGAGAACGAAGGCTGGATGTACTGTGTCCCCGAGACCTTCCAGGCGGAAGAGACTCGCCTTTACCGCACGAAGTCTTTCCCGGATAATTGGGAGTTGGTAGCCACGATTCTCCCAAAGATGAGGATTCTGGATCCCACGATTTTTGAACACCAGAATCGATGGTGGCTGCTGTGCACCATGGACGGTGCCGGGGCAAACACGAAGCTCTACGCGTTTCACGCCGAGGCACCCCTAGGTCCCTGGGAGCCACATCTACTCAATCCGATCAAGACGGACATCTCCTCGAGCCGACCCGGTGGGGTTCCTTTTGTACACAACGGGGACCTATACCGTCCCGCACAAGACTCTTCCGATAGCTACGGCGGTGCGGTCACCATCAACCGGGTCGATTTGCTAACCCCGATAGCCTTTGTGGAGGAAGAGGTTCGGCGGATTCGACCGCCGGCGTCGGGAAAATACCCGGCGGGCATTCATACCCTGTCCGGGGTGGGAGCCATCACCGTGGTCGACGGTCGCCGCGACCTCTTCGTTTTCTCGTCATTCCGCCGAGAACTTGCAGGTCGAATCAGACATTTGATCCCCGGCAAGTAGGAATTGCGTACGGTTTAGTAGATGACTGCCGTACTCGACCTCGTCGAAGATGGAATAGACAACACGGAAATCTCCCGTCCACCGAGTTGGAAGTGGCTTCCGATCGTCCTTAGCTTTGTCGCCGGCTTGGGTATCGGGGTCATGACACTCGGGTCTGACCAGCAAGCTGTCCAGGGTGATCGGTCCGATACTCTGGAGGCAGCTATTGATAGCGACGGTCCAGGAATCGGGATTGCGATAGCTGTTCCCGGCTTCCCCGACTCGTTGGTGGCCATCGCCGCTACCGAGAACAGCGCGCTCGATCGGATTCTCTGGCAGACTCGCGCCGCTCCAACGACGAGGGCAATGGCTGACGGAGACAATGTTCTCCTTGATCCCAACGCTGAGTTCATCGCTCTCTCATCCTCAGTTCCGGGACTGGACGGATCGCTGCTATCCATGGGTAGGTTCAACCTGATCCGGGCGATCAGCCCTGGGGTTACGAGCTACGCCTGGCACGACACCGAAAGTGGATCGCTCGCCTACTCCGTCGAGGATGGGACCGGAGTTCGCCTCGCGACCGTCAACTCTCGCGGCCTCAAGAACGATGTCGACTGGATCGGGCCAAATGGTGCTCGAGTTATCGCCTGGGGAGACTGGGGCTGGGCCATCCAAACCAGTTCGGACACGATGGTCCTCCTCACCCCCGACGGTGACTTCAAAGACTCGGAGGTGGGAAAAGTATTCGATTCGCACGAATCTGGCTGGCTGTTCGCAATCGAAGGCACGGAGGCAAAGCTCGTCTCGAGCGGTGGTGGGGTCAAGCGTTTCAAGGTCGAGCCGGACGTCGGCATTGTCTTCGACGCCAGCTTCGCTCCTGATGCCGACCTCGTCGCAGTTGCCGGATCGCAAGGAATAGTCATACTAAATCGGAACTCTGACGAGCGGCTCGTGATTAGTGAGACCTCGGCCTCCTGGGTGACATGGTCTTCCGATTCACGATTCGTCCTTTCGTCCGCCAGGGTGGGAATCGTGATTTATGAGATGGCGACCGGGAGGCGAACCTCGGTGCTCGACCACCTATCGATCATCACCGCTCGAGTCGCACCGAGCCGATCGTCCTGAGTGTCACTCAAATTTCCGTCGACAGAGATATGTTCCGTAGGCGGCGCGTCGGAAACCCGTGTCCAGGATTTCAAACCCGCACCGTTCCAGCATCGGCCATAGCAGCCAGCTGTAGGTACTGAACTCTTTCCGGACATGGTCGGCGAGTTCTTGAGAAGTGAACCCTCTGGCTTGGTCCTCGACCGCACCCGACATCCACTCGTCTATCCCCACCTCAACGTCGTTGGGCTCCATGTCGAAGACGAGGTCACGAACCAACAGGTGGCCACCGGGTTTCAGTATGCGACTGACCCTCGTGAGGGCTATCACTTTCCAGAAGTCAGGAAGCTGATGCAAGGCATTGCGCGTATAGACGAAGTCGGCAGGCCGCCCCTCGCGCTGGTATGAAAGGAAGCCAGCTTGGACGACTGCGACATTGCCGAGTCGTTTTTCGGTTGCTCGACGCCGGATCGCTGAGGCCATCGGCGAGGAGACATCCACCGCGATAACGTCGGCACCGGTGGCGGCGGCAGCGAGGGTGAGGACCCCGGTCCCAGCGCCGAGATCCACCAGAAGTGAACTCGAGCCGAGACCAAGTGACACCAGCGATTCGACGTCCTCGGCCGGATCGACCTCGGCTTTGGCGTCGTACGCCGCCACATAATTCTCATCGAGATGCTCTTCGCCAGCGAACTCTTCTTCTTGAAGCCACCACGATGGGTTCAAGTCATCCTTGCGCGGCGCTTTCGAGCAGAGCTGTTACCGACCGCTCGACGTCTGACTCGTCCGTCGCCCAATCGGACACTGAGATACGCATCAATCGCATACCGTTGGCGTTGGTTCCACTGAAGTACGCCTCTCCACTGGCCTGCACTCGATCCATCACGCGATCGTTGAAGTCATCATGATCGCCATCGGGTGATAACCACCTCACCAGGACCTGGTTGAACACAACCTCATTGTGGATCTCTGCCCGGCCCGACTTTCTCAATGCCTCGGCAAATCGAGCAGCCAATCTGTGCGCTCTGGTCACTAGATCATCGACCCCTTCCCTTCCCAGCGACTTCAACGTTGCGTAGAGGGCGAATCCCCGGGCCCGCCGGGAGAATTCCGGGTTCCAATCCATCGGATCTCTCGTCGCACCTTCCGACTGGATCAGATAGGAGGCCGTCGTGCTCATGGCTGACCGATGGGCCGCTGAGTGCCGACATATTGCGATCCCGGAGTCGTAGCCTACGTTGAGCAGTTTGTGAGCGTCTGTGGACCACGAGTCGAGCCGATCGATGCCGTCGGTCAGGTGTCGACGGTCCTGCGACGCCCTCGCCCAAAGGCCAATGGCCCCATCGACGTGGACCCACGTGGGGTTGCCTCGCTCCCGATGCCGATCGGCGGCATCGGCCACCTCTTCAAAAGGGTCAAACGAACCGGTATTGATGTTGCCCGACTCCACGCAGACAATCGTCGGACCCTCAAGACCTGCAAGAACTCCTTCTAAAGCTTCGGGTTTGATTCGAGCCTGTTCGTCACATTCCACCTGGACCGCGGTCGCAGTACCGAGCCCGAGATAGCGAAGGGCCCGGAAGACCGTTGAGTGACTCTCCTTTTTAACCACAACATTGATCCGGGGCGCTCCCGGCAATCCGTCGGTCTCAACATCCCAGCCTGCCTCACGGAGCACGTAGTCCCGCGCTGCGGCCAGGCAAGTGAAGTTCGCCATCTGACCACCCGTCACTAAACCCACGGACGACTCCGCTGGCAGATCCAGTAAGTCCAACAACCAGGCTACGGCGACTTCCTCAACAATTGCGGCCCCCGGAGTGATCGGATAAAGCCCGGTGTTCTGGTCCCAAGCGGAGGTGAGAAGGTCGGCGCCGTACGAAGCGGGGTGAAGGCCACCGATGACGAATCCAAAGAAACGTCCCGAGGCGTGAGAATTGAGATAGGGCTCGACGTCTTTGGCCAGGTCGGCCACGACTTTCTCCGGCGCAGTTCCCTGCTCGGGAAGAGGACCGCCAACGATTGCTCTGATTTCATCGGGATCGGCCACCGGCTGGAAAACCTTTCGATCCGGCAACGATTTCAGATAGTTTGCCGAAGGGCCGATCGCTGCGGCAATAACTTCATCCCAATTCGATTGTTTCAACTGTCCCTCTCAAACGCTATTACCCAATATAGGTCGGCGGCATAGGAGGAAATACCCGTCGCAAGCTGGTTTGCCGCGCAACTCGGCATTCCTCAAGAAGTCTCCTCGGAGAACTACCACCCTTACCGCCTAACCCGCCGCTGTCAGAGCAAGTGCGTTCAAAGCGGGTGAGCGACCCCTACGAATCGGCTTCAACCTTCCAGGCGATCAAAGACAAATACCGTCATCTCGGCAGAGACGGCCCCGGCGACTAGTTGATGTCAGCCAACCAGCGCTCGGTGCTCTCGATGTCTTCGAGATTGGAATTCCAAAGTGGTGCACGCTCGGGATGGAAGCGAGACCCGATCGGAATCGAGAATTCTCCGGAGTCGTCATAGGTTCGATTTCGTCCCAATAGCTGTGCGAATGCCGCCAGAGCTTCGTCGCGATCGGCGACCGGTTGGCCGTCATAGATCCTACCGGCGAACATGTCGAGCACCTGTTGGCGAAACTTCCTGTGCGCCATGTATGCGAATGCCAACGGATTTTCCCAGAAGGTATCGATCATGTCCTCGAGCATGTCAATTGCGCGCTCGGTGTGGAGCATGTAATCCTGGAATGGGTTGTCGGAGTCGCGACCCTTTCCGTCCAGCCAACCCATCACCTGGTCTGTGACGAGGCCAGCCTCTTTCATTGCGACGTACAACCCGAACGAGAAAATCGGGTCGACGAAGCGATGGGAATCACCGACACAGATATAACCGGGCCCGGCGAATTTACGGACCTGGAACGAATAGTTCGGGACTACGTGGGGCGGTTCCACCAGCTCAGCCTCTGGGATCCGATCGGACAGACCTTTGTTCAGCGTCCGCAATTCCTGTTTGATGAAATCGGCCTGATCGAGACCGCTGTCCCTGAAGTACTTGGCGGGGATTACTATCCCGATACTCGTGATGTCCTGATCGAGCGGAATCGCCCACGCCCAGTGGTACTTTTCCTTATAGAAGATGTGGGTGTTACCGGACCCGTTTTCTCTGTCGCTGTCATCGTTACGTTGATAGTTCGCAACCTGGGAGAAAATCGCGATTTGCTTGTCGTAAGACCCCTTGTACTTGGGCCCCGTTGCCTTGCGATTGGCCAAGAATGTCGCTTGACCCGAGCAGTCCAAAGTCATATCGGCGTGGATGTTGACTTCCTTCCCACCACCAACATCAATGGTGGCGCCGAGGACGGTCCCGTTATCGTCAACGAGGGGTTGGGTCGCTTTCCCGTCGATGTATTCGGCTCCCTTGCTCCGAGCCTCGTCGAGGAGCACCTGGTCGAAAACGCTTCGCTTGACGGAAAAGGTGGAGACTTCGTGAAGCTCCATGTCGTCGGTGCGCTGCATGACCGGAACCCACCAGTCGGGGTTGCCCCGGCTCCCGAAAACATTGACTCCGTTCTTGACGGTGTGAGATCCTGCCGGCAGCTTGTCGGCAATGCCGAGCTCCCGGACGATTGCCCCGCCTTCGCCGGTCATCGCCTCGCCGATGTGATAGCGAGGAAAGTTTTCCCGCTCAACGATCAGCGGCGTGATGCCGCGCTCCAACAGCCGCAGTGCCGAGGTGGCACCAGCAGGCCCTCCTCCGACAATTAAGACATCCCGTTTTTCTGACCCCATCATTGCTCCCTCTAAAGGTGATCCCATCTATCACTGGGAGTTGCGACCGCCCACTCCCAGACACCGAGTATAGGCCAAACTGATCTACCGCAAAGCAGAATTTTCGATCTCTAATGTCCGCGCCTCAGGAACGCCCGGCATGACCGGATTGGACTTCCCGCGACGAAGCCGCTCTCTGCATTGCTGCCCGGGTATCGCAACGGACTCCCCCACCTCTCAGCTGCCGCATTTCAACAGCCATACAAGAATCTGTAGAACATCGACCTTTCATCGGATACACTGGTCGGCGGGAGGTTCTCATATGGGGAATCCAGTTTTTCTGGATTTGCGCCGGGGCGAGGCAAATCCAACGTTGCAAAATATCGGTGTTTCGGTAGTCATACCGACACATAACCGACTAGACGATCTGGATCTTGCCGTCGCTTCTGTGCTTGAGCAGGGCGTTGAATGTGAAGTAATAGTCGTCGACGACGGGTCGAACCCGCCGGTCGCGCCTGTGGGTGCTCTTAAGAATGACGCGGTTCAGATTATTCGAAACGACTCACCGGTCGGACCATGTCGGGCGCGGGCTCAGGGCATCGAACGAGCTTCAGGGGAATACGTCGCCTTTCTCGACGACGACGACATCTGGCTGCCCGAAAAGCTTTCCAGGAGTCTGAGAGTGATCGCCGAGGTGCCCGAAGCGCGGGTAGTCGTTCATCGGACTGGATTCGATGTGCGGCAGGTGAACGAAACGCCCGATGTCGCAAGAATCGAGAAGAACCCACTCTATCGGTACGGAAGGGAACGTACTCCCCACCTGAATTCGATCCTCGTCGATGCCGAGCTTGCCAGGACAGTGGGTTTTGACGAAAACTTCTTTGCCTGTTCCGACATCGACTTTGTGATCGGACTCGCGAGGCATAGCTCATTTGCCATGATCGATGACGTTCTTGCTCTACGGGGCAACGACTCTGCTCCTTCGGCGATTGCGATTGAACGCCGGATCGAGGGCCGCGACCTCCTCGTTAAAAAACATAGCGATGTGTTCAATGTCGACTCCGAGTCAAAGGCCTTCCAGGATGTACGAATGGCGCACCTCTACCGGCGAAACGGGCACAGAGGCAAAGCTCTGGGCAGTTTCGCACGAGCACTGATCCGGCGCGCGAACTACGCCGATGCCTGGCACGGAGCGGGGATTACGATTCTTCCTCTGGAGACAGGAAAGTATCTGAGTGTTAGACGGAGGCTTAAAACCGTAGCCACGCCGGCAGCTTCCGCGCACAAAAAAACCGAGGAACCCTCGGCTACCCGGTCTGCAACATGAGAGCCCTTCCCACGTACATAATCGCTGGAGCGATGCGGAGCGGCACAACTGCGCTAAACAGCTATCTGCGACAGCACCCTGAAGTCGGAGTTTCGTCCGACAAAGAGACGCATTTCTTCGACCGGAATTTTGACAACGGTTTGGATTGGTATCGGAGCCTCTTTCCCGAGGAAGGAAAGTTCCGAGCAATAGGTGAAGCAACTCCCAACTACATGTTTTCGCCCATGGCACTCGATCGCATCAAAGAGACATTGCCCGATGTGAAGCTGGTCGTTATGCTCCGCAATCCGATCGATCGGGCGTATTCCCACTACTGGCACGACAGAGCACGGGGAAAGATTGAAGGGGAATTCGAGGAAAACGTCGCACGGGAATTGGACAACGCTGACCAAGCCCTTAGCTACATAGCCCGAGGGAGATACCGCGCCCAGATCGAAAACATTCTCAAGCGCTTCCCGTCCACGGCGCTCCATGTCGAGGTCTTCGAGGACATCTTGGATCGGCCTGATGACCTTTACTCCTCCGTCTGTCGGTTCATCGGAGTAGACGACAGCTTTCGGCCGGAAAGCCTCGGGGCACCCGTGAACAACTTCATTGAGTTCCGATCACTCGCCTTACGCCGCACCTCGCAAAAACTCCCGGGCCGCCTTAAGGATGTGTTGGGCCGCATCAACACAAAGGGAAAGAAATCGTACCCACAGATGCCCGACACGGTACGCGACCTCCTCACCACGGAATTCGAGGAAGCCAACCAAGGACTCGACAAGATCGTTGGTAAAAATCTCCCATGGAATCACGCCCTGGGCCGGACGCCACCGGATCCAAGCTAGGCAATGAGTAGTCATCCGCTGATAGTCGGTCCCCGACTGACTATTGGCCTTCCAGTCTTCAACGGCGGCAACTACATCGGAGCGGCCGTCGAGTCGGTGCTCAAGCAGACATACGAGAACTTCGAGCTGATCGTTTCAGACAACAACTCCACCGACCGCACGGTCGAGATTGTGCAACAGGTGGCTGCAGGGGACCCACGCGTCGAGATACGGAGCCATCCCACAAATATCGGAGCTCACAACAATTACAACTCGATCCTGCCCCTCTCGAATGCCGAATACTACAAGTGGATGGCACATGACGATCTGCTGGCGCCCAGCTATTTGAGACGATGCATCGAGGCGCTCGACCAGCGACCCGAGGCTGTCCTTGCGTTCTGCAATGCAACTCAGATCGATGAGAGAGGGGAGGAACTGGGGGTGCTGACTTCGCAACAGACCTACGACAGCCCCTCCGCCTACGCCCGGATGCGGGCGTACATGGCGGACGGCACGCGAATACCGCAGGTGTTCGGGGTCTTCCGCCGTAGCGCCTTGTCGCAAAGCCACCTCTTGCCCAGCTACCCCAAGTCGGACACCGTATTCATGTGCGAGATGGCCATGCTCGGGAGGTGGATCGTTATCGAGGAGCGCCTGTTCCTGAATCGAGAGCATCCTAAGCGGCAAGGACGCCTCGCTCTGAGAGACAGAACTCAGTGGTACTTCCCCGGGAGGAGCGCACCGCTGCTTCCGAAATGGGACCAATGGGGTGGCATGCTGAGTGTTGCTTGGACGTCGCCGATGCCTGCGTGGGACAAGGCCAAATGCCTCGGATTCGCCACCTACTGGGGCCTCAGACACTATCGAGAACTGGCGAAGGACCTCACTCACCGGGCCTCTTACGAAGCTCGCCGGGCAACGTCCGCGCCAGGGAAGCGAGCCGAGTAGAGAACAGCGCAGAGCTACCGGAGCTCGATGGTGACGAACTCGTTCACGCCATGCTTGATGATGTGGATGTCGGGAGTAGTCTCTAGCGCCGCTAACAGGAGGGGAAGGCAATAGAAGTCCTCGGCGTGAATCAGGTCGTCACATACGTCCTTATCGGTATCTTATTGATTCTTATCGCGGCACGGGTCGTGGGCGGCCTGTTTGTGCGCATCGGCCAACCGCGAGTCGTCGGCGAGATCATCGCCGGTATCCTTCTCGGGCCGACTGTGCTCGGATCCTTCTCCGGCGAGCTGTTCCCGAATCAGTCGCTTGAGGTCCTCACGGTGTTCGGACAAATTGGGCTGCTTCTGTTCTCGTTTCTGATCGGGCTCGAGCTGGAACTCGGCGCCCTCATACGGAACCTCCGCACGGTGATTCTGGTTGGAATCGGTGTCGTCTGTGTACCACTCGCCTCTGCGTTCGCCGTCGCCCCCGCACTACAGAACCAAGTGTTCCAGGTGCCGGGTGCGACCAATATGGGCTTCCTTCTCTTCGTCGGGGCAATGCTCGCCGTGACGGCTCTTCCGGTGATGGTACGGATCCTCCAGGAGAAGGGGCTTACCCTTTCACATCTCGGGGGCGTGGGTATCGCCGCCGCCGCCGTATGCACGGTTGCGATGTTCCTGACAGCTTCTGTTGCCGAGTCGTTATCGACCGGCGAGACGACCGGGTCAATCGTGCTCAAGGTGGGGTTGATTGTCGTCTACTTGGTAGGGACGATCACCGTCGGGCGAGCACTGCTGCGTCCGGTTGCCGTCGCACTCCGTCGAAATGCCGGGATGACCACGGGCTTGTTTGTAGCGATCTTTCTGGTGATAACAGCCTCAGGGCTGGTCGCCCATTTACTGGGACTAACCGTGATTGTGGGCGGCTTCATGGCCGGTGCCGTCCTACCGATCCGCAAACCGCTCTTTTCGATCTTTGATTCGCGGCTGGGCGATCTCACTTCGGCCATACTTCTGCCGATCTTCCTCGCAGTGTCGGGGCTTGCCACTGACTTCAGGCAGTTGACAGGAGAGGCTATCCCGGGGCTCCTCGTTCTGATAGTCGCCGGTATTGTCAGCAAGTGGGTCGGAGGCGCAGCCATGGCCCGTGCCGGAGGGCTTACCTGGTCCGAAGGCAATGTTATCGGGGTTCTGATGAACTGCCGCGGGCTGTTGGTCCTGGTGGTGGCACTTGTCGGTGTGCGCGCCGGGATCATCACGCCGGTGATGCAACTTGGCGCGGTTCTCATGGCCCTAATCACAACCACGATGACCGGACCGCTGTTCGATGCCACCCTTCGCAGGGTCGAGCTACCAGCCTACGATCACGATTGATCGAAGAAGTCGACCAGTTGCAACCCGAGATGCTCTTGACCGAGTGAGTTGGGGTGACAATCAGAGTCAGATGCAATCTCGGGTTGTGAAAGTGGCCCAAGGTCCGGTCCACGGATCACTCCGTCAATTGAGGCCGCGGCCCAGTCCGCAGCCTCTGACGCGATTGCGGGACCCTCGAGTCCGATGCTTGAGCACAAAACACCATCAGCGTACGAATTGACCCCAGAGATCCAAATTGGAATACCGGGGTCGCGTTCGTGGATCTCAGCCACAATATGTCGGATCCACTCCTGCTCACGAGAGTCAAACGCGCCTCCATGTTCGGTGTCGCGGATGCACATCTGAAGCCATGTCCCGGTATAGCCGGTTGGTGGCCTTCTCTCGTCGTATAGACCCCAATAACGATCATGGCGGGCCGGGCCGGTGTTACCCCATACGGCAAGTGATCCGTTGGTAAGCCCCCCTTGCGCCAAAAGATCTTCCGACGAAATCTCCGAGTATCCTCTCGCAGCCATGGCCGTGTTGGAACAGCCAACTACCCCGATCACCCAGCTACTGGCGTTGGGGTCGTCGATCTGACCCGTGCTTGTCGTCCTACCGGGGGCCTGAGTGGTGGGCACGGTCGGTGCCGTAGTACCCGGCTCCACCGTCGTCGAGTTGGCCAATGGAGGGGTGTCGGTTGTGGATGAGCTGTTATTGCTGCAACCAGCGAGAATGACCGCCACCGAGAGACACAGGATTGTCCAACTCCGCATGTTTGCCCTCCCGGTCAACCTTGTGACAGTTTAGGCCCGAATCAACCCAACGGATTCCTGGGCTAGAAGGGGGTTTAAGTTTGGACGGCGATCGCTACAATGTGCTCACGGAATGCCAGGAGGCAAAAAGGGGTGGGGATGAAATCTGAGACGCACGCGGGCGTAAAAACGTCTGACCAGCCGGTGTTCTTCCCGGCCTCTGACCCCAAGTACTTCGGTATCGTCAGCGAACCTGCGACCGCAACTGCAAAAACGACTGCGGTCATATTGCTTTCGGGAACTTTTGGTGGAACCACGACACTCGGACGGAACCGATTCTGGTTGAAGATGGCGAGGAGTCTGGCGCAGCGAGGTCATCGCGTTATGCGATTCGACTATGCAGGAATTGGCGACAGTACTGGCGAGGCCGTGTGCCATGAACTCGAGAAGCCTGCGACTGAAGAACTGCGAGCAGCGTTCGATCTGCTCGCATCCCGAGGGGCCGAGGACTTCATCGTCGTAGGAACTTGTTATGGATCCAGGACAGCCCTGGTCGGCTCTGCGGAGGAACCGAGGGTGCGCGCAGTCCATCTGCTTGTCCCGCCGATCGGATCCGGGAACAAGGGTACGGGAGGGGCGGAGCACCTGGCCGAGTTTGGCACCCCCGTATCATTGGCGAAGAAGGCATTCTCAAGAAGGGTGTTGCGCCGGATCCTGAATGACAGCCGTTCTCGCCTGATGGCCCGACGCGTCATATCGCTGAAAGTAAATTCACTCCTCGGCAGAAGCAGTGACGATCAGCGTGTGAACGATGAGACCGTGTACGTGTCCGAAGACTTCTACCGCCCACTTCGCCGATTACTCGAGAGGAACGTGCCGATCAAGTTCATGTTCGGTGAAGATGACTTCTTTAGAACCGAATTCGAATCCGCTCGTGAGGGCCGCCTCGGCCCACTACTGACCGCTCACAGCGATCGTTTGGATATTGAAGTCGTCCCCGGTGTCGTCCGTGGATTTCTCACAATTCAAGTCCAAGATCAATGCATAGAGTCGGTCCTCAACTGGGTCGAAGCGACCGGCGAATAATGCGAGAGGATATGGCTGCTAGGAGGGACCCGGTTACCGGCTCCGTAGAGGAAGTTGGCTTCTTCGGCGACACCCCGCGAATGATGGGTTGGACCCATATTCCTGCCGAAGATGTTATCGGCGGGGTTGTCATTTGTAGCTCGACTCATGCCGAGTTACTGAAGGCCTACCACCTGGAAGTACAACTCGCTCGTGCCTTGGCCAATAGGGGCGTTGCAGTTCAAAGGTTTCACTACAGGGGAGACGGCAATAGCGAGGGGCGTCCGCAGGATCTGACCTTGCCGAACATGGTCGCTGCGGCACTCGAAGCGAAAAATCTACTGGAGACCCGTGTCCAAGTGGACCGGGTAGCGACGGTGGGAGTACGACTGGGCGCCTTTCCGGCTATTACCATTGTCGAGACCGGGCAACCATCGATACTCTGGGATCCAGTTATCAACACCCATCGGTTCTTCCGCGATGCCATACGTAGCCACGCCATTTCGGGGATCAAAAACGGGGCCCAGCCGGAGCGAGAGTCTGTCACTCTTGAGCGGTTGGAGAGTGAAGGTTCAATAGAGCTACTGGGATACGAAATAACCTCGGAGTTTTATCGCAGTGCTTCGAACCTCGACCTCGCAACGCTAACTCCCGATGGACCAGTTTTACTGGTTCCTTTCGGCACTGCGGAGGTGGGACCACTCATCGAAGCATGGCAGGAGAAAAGTTCGTCCGTCACCAAGTTTGATGGGACTGCCAATGAAGCATGGTGGCTCGACGAACAAGCATCTCATGACCGACACGAGAGAGGCAGCATCCTGATCCGGGGATCAGCGGAGTGGATCGTCACCCAGTTTCAGAGTTAGTCCCCATCGCTAACGCCGGAGTCTCAAGCGTCTGAAACGTCGCATAATCGTCTTGTCGATTCGCCTATCACGATGGCTGTTCGAATGAGGGAATAGGGAGGCTGGTTCTTCGACTCCGAGGAAGTCGCATAGGGGTGCCCAACCCACACCATTGGTTATCGGCAACACCAACAGGTCGCTCGGGCGATTTTCGAAGTATTTGACTACTTCCGTGTTGTGTTCCTCGAAGCGTCTCTTGTAAATCGCCTCGTTGTCGAGAGGGTCACCAACGCCGTAAATCCACTCCCGCATCGGGGTGGATTTACCCCCAAAATGTTTCGCGACGCTGGTAAACCAGTCGTCGGTTTCGCGTGTGGTCAGGATGAATTTGGAGCCAGGAAAGGCATGATCCAGGTCCTGGTAGACGATGGGCCACGGGTTGTCCTGTACCGCGTCCCATTCCCTGGCGATTCGCAGAGCTTGCTCCCTCGCAGTCAGACCGATGTCGGTTTCGTGGATCCCGAATGGACCTGTCACGCGGTACCCGAGTGTTCGAAGCGCCGATGCCAGGGTTGTGGTTCCGGTCTTATGGAAACCAATGCCGAATACCTTTATCGATTGCAAAACTCCGTTACTCCTTTACACGCGAGAAGGGGTAGCGAATAATAGGCCGGAGATTGGTAGGCGGTTTCAGAGTACCCCTGCCGCCGGGCCGTCCGAGGTAGGTTTGGGTACCGGGGATTGCTCGCGACGCCTTGGCCACTATCATCTGTGGAGTAAGTGTTCTATGAGAAGGTTCCTTGAGGGCGCCGGGGGGAGATCACACAATGGAGAAAGCCCGAGTCATACTAAGTGCCGCTCAAGACGTCATCCGTTCGGTTGGGCGTCAGGGATTCTTGGCAGGCGGACTGGGGGCCGGGCGAGCTGCAGCTCCTGGCGTAGAGGTTTCAATCGTGCCCAATGCACGAATCGATCTCTTCGCTCAACGTCTCACGTTGAAAGGTGTCCCGGACACTCTGGATGTGCCATCCACCCTTGCCGACTGGTTCACCTCGATGTTTCCAGAGCCTGTTCTCGACGCCGACACTGTTCTGGTTGTTATGTCGATGAGCGAATCATTGACCTCCACGGTGTGGCGGCATAAGGCTGAGGGTTACCTGGTTACTCCCCCGCTTGAGGCAAGCAACGAAGACCGGGCATGGCTCGAGTCGGAATTTGAGGTCGTACCTCTCGATATCGACGCGATGAAGCAGGCGGTTCGATCCCTCGAGAGTATTGACCATGCCCAATTCGACATTGTCTTGTTCAACATATCCAGCTACATGCCTGAGGAGACGAATTCGCTGAACAGCTCGAGACGTGGTGAGCCGTCCTCGTTGCTTGCCAACCGGATCGATCTGATGACGGATATGCTCGCCGAAGATACGGGGGTCTTTGTGCTTGACCTCGACCGTATTGTGGCGGAGTTCGGCGCGGCTGAAGGTGTCGTCGGCCCCGGCCGATACTCGGATGAGGTTCACGACGTCATAGCTGACGAGGCAATGGAACTGATCATCGGGCTACCCACCATCGGCGAACATTTCAGCCCCGAGGTTATGCAACTCGTCGTCCCTCGATACGACCGTCGCACCGATAAAGGTGTTCTCCTGGAATGGCACACCCAAGCCCCGGCCTGGGTTACCTCGGGCCAGGTGGTGTTCGACGTGCGTTTTGAGAATGTCCACTGGCGTTTGGACGGTGATCCTCGACGGGAGACGGGACGCCAATTCGATTTGTCGGTGGTAGCGATGAGGGACGGTTACTTGGATGAGATCGTGGTTGGCCAGGGGGAACCAATAACAGCCGGATCTACAGTTGGGGTGGTCAAGAAACAACCGGAGGCAGACGATTTCGACGGCGAGCTTGTATCGCGCTTTCCGGTTGGAATAAAGGTGAAAGAACGATGATCGAAGCTGGGGCGTCATCGCCACAAGAAAGGCGTCGTAAGCCACCTCTTAAAAGGCGGGCGCTCGCAGTGCTACGCAATGGAAATCCAACATTGCGAAAACTGGAATCTGGCACTAGAAGCGTAAGAAATGGCGCTCGGTACCTTTTGTCGATGCCCGTCGAGCGAGTCGACTTTTTCGCCCGTTCCGGAAATGGAGATCGATTCGGCGTCTATGGAATGGGCGGCTGTGACGTGCGAACGATTGTGGGCGCGGGTCCGATGATCGCAAATCAGAGTGACCACGATGTGTGTGTTGGGTCTTTCGGAGCAGCGCCCGAGAGCCGTTCCGACCTGCTTGTCCAAACACTCGAACCACCACAAATAGATCTGACGGCCGAAGTAACCGAAAGACTGGGACTGAGCGAGAACTACTTCAAACCACGTCTGTTTGAACCAGATTTCGCTGTGCCGGCTCAGATAGGTTTAGGTCGATGGCCGAAGGACGTTGTGGTTCTTTCGGTGTCATCGGATGTCGGTCGGACGATCTATCGCCACAAAGAGCACGGCTTTCTGGTTGATCCCGGCGGATGGTGGTTGTCAGCAGACATGAACGATGTTCTGGGAGACCTTGAGGTTGTCAAGTGGTTTGCCTCCAATTTCGCCAAGACATCCCGCATCGACGTCGAAGTGTCGATGAACAATTTTCGCAGAATTATTACTGAGGTTCGCCAGCGCACCGGGGCTTACATCGTGTTGCTCAATGTGCTGACGGTGGACCCCGGCAAGGTTGCCCTTGACTACAAACACGCAAATAGCCCTAACCGAATTCGGCGGCGCCAGTTCCACGACGCAATCGCGCGTCTAGGTGCCGACATGGGCTTTCCCGTGATCAATGTCGACCGGATTACCAAACAACTCGGAATCTCAGGCCAAGCGGATTTTGTCCATTACACCGGTCCACAGAAAATGGCGATATCCGCGGAGTTCGTCGCGCTGCTCCGAGAAGCAGGACTCCCCAACCGAGATTGAACGCATCGCTCGGTGATCAGGACCAGTCGAACTTCTCGCCGAGCAGGTCTTCAAGGCGCCGGTTGTGTGGTTCAAAGTATTCCTCGAGCCACAACCTGTCGCCAGTCGACAGGCTCGTCGAGGGTGTGGCGTGGATATGCTGCAATGAGACCCTGGGAGACGGTGCCAGGTTGACAAAGCCCAAAATCTTCTCCATCGTCTCGGCCGGCTGTTGAAAGAGGTCCTCGCTCTGAACAATGAGCATTTGACGCCGGTCGTAGAACGTTAACCACCGCTCGAGGTGCTCCGCATACCGGCTCTTTCGCAGATATGCGTAGCGCAGGTCGCCTTGTTGCTTTTGGGACGAATCGTTCTCCTCCTCTGCACCACCGGCGAGCTCGGAGTCGATTGCTTCCCTGAAAGCCCGTTCTTCGCGCCCTCGGTAGAGCAGATATCGCCAAGACGAATACGTCCGCTCCACGGGATTTCTGAGTAGTGCAATCAACTTGACGTCAGGGAGGAGCCTCTGCATCGCTTGTGGTGCATCTGGATGGGCTAGGTAGTTGGGCGTTGCTTCATACGCAAGCTTCTCGCTGGGGCCTCGGAGAGGGAAGTTAGAGCGGTACCAATTTTGATCGTGATTGACATAGTGAATATCGAAATAATGGACTTCCTTTCGAAAGCTAGGCGTGAGACGAGGATGTTCAGCCAGACTGTGAAACAACGATGTAGTCCCTGTGCGCTGCCCCCCGATGACAATAAAGTCCGGATATCGCCGCAATCTGCCCGTCAACCGTCTGCTCCTCCACCTGCTGCTCATCACGACGCGATCCAGCAAGGTCGGAGTATGACTCGTCGCCAACGTCCTGCCAGCGGAGTCGACCCCTTCTCCTGCCATATGCGCCTTCCCTTTCATTGGTTAGTGCAGTCTTTATAGCACCCGCCGGGTTGTGGCTCGTTGGCGAAGCGTCTCCATCCTATAGTGACCGGCAGAGATTCCGGACGGGGAGCGGACGGAAACTACATCAAGATATGAGGACCAGAGAGGGAGAGAATCTGACGATGATTGTCGAGTTCGTCGGGATCCCGGCGTCGGGAAAGAGCACTCTTCGTACTCAGCTCGCAGGGCTGCTGGCCGAGGCCAATGTGGAGACCACGGGACCAGATCGAGCGTCCCTCGGCCGACGAGGTATTACCAAGGCCAGGACGGTGGTCAGACATCGGCGGGTCGTAATCATCGCGATTTCGGCACTTATCTATGACAGTCGATCACTCGCTGTCAGGATCCGCGCCCTTCGGTGGCTAATCGCAACTCTCGAGAAATACTTGCCTCCGAGCCACCCCACCGGATCCAAATCCGTTGTGCTGCTCGATGAGGGTCTAATCCAACGCAGCGTTCTGCTGTTTTTCCAGCCAACACGTGGAACCAAGGACTTATTACTGAGTCGCTACCTAAGAGTCATTCCCTATCCTTCTCTAATTATCCGACTGAGTTTGGATCCAGACCAGGCTGCCCCCCGCTACTTACAGCGACTCGAAGTTGGCGAGCGACCTAGAGAGCGGTTCTCACGTAACAATCGACCATTGGAAGACGTGTTCAAAGACGTGGATGACTTCCTTACATTGGTTATAGAGCAGGTATCGGATGTCACGTTCGTCCCAGTAGTCGAGTTAGCTTCGGACGGGGACTTAGCGGCCGATACGATGCGAGCAGAGATAGTTCCGTTCATCTCCGCGGCCCTAGACAACGAGCCGAGCTGATCGGCGCCTCGAACGGGGGTCACCTGTCGTCGGTCGAAGGTCTCACAGAGCGATGACCTGAGAATCCAATCCGAGCTGATCGAGATCGTGACCGATTTCTGAAAGATAGACCGGATTCATAACCACGACGAGTTCAGGGGAGATATCGACGAGCTCGGCGGGTGCGATCACCGGATGGCCCGTCCCAGCCATGAACGTCCCGTGCTTGTGTGGGTTTATATCCACCGCCGCCTCCACATGCTCGCCGGCCCCAGCGAGGAACGACACACCTTTCGAGCTGGCCCCCCAGATCACCGACTTACCACCTGATGCGGCCACAGTTGACAGCCGTTCTTTCCAGCCTTCGGCCATTGCCATGTAGCCGCCGGTAAAAGTGTCGATCCCTGCGCGAATCCGGGCCAGGTCAGCCACCGCGCTGCTCTCAATCCTGTCGGCCGTCCGAGCTTCGAGGATCAGATACTGATCGTCATAGGCAAGGGCGAGGTCGAGCACTTCGAACCCGCACGATTCGAAGAGCCGTGCGAGCGAGCCTGACGTGAAGTAGGAGCAATGCTCGTAGTAGACGTCCCAGAAGGCGGCTTCCTCGAGGACACGGAGCGCGTCGGGAAGCTCGAACAAGAGCACAGTGTCCTTTCCGATCGCTAATCTGATCCGGCTGAGGAAAGTCCGGACATCGGGGATGTGCTCGAGAGTGTGCCTGCACACTACGGCATCCGCGTCGAGGGGGCCATAGTTGTCGTCGAACAGCCCGGGAATCCAGGTGATCCGGTCCGCCGCAGAAGAATCGATCCGCGCCGGGTTCACTCCGGGGTCGATACCGGTTCCAGACCCGATCCCCGCCTCAGCCATCATCACCAGGAACTCACCTTTGCCGGAGCCGATCTCCACGACGTGTTTCCCGGTGAGATCGTATTTCTCAACCCAGGTTCCAGCGAGGCCCCGGGCGAAGTCGACGAAATGCTTCGAGAACGCCTGCGTCTCCTCGTATCGCTGCGAGTACTCGGCAAGAGAAGGGTCGAAGGCGACGTTGCCGATAAACCCGCACAGATGGCAAAACCCGAGTTGGATGTTGCCGGTTGGGAACTCGACCGCCTCTTCCCTGCTGGAAAGAAGCAGGCAGCTGTTCGCCGGGACATGATCCTGTCGATGGAAGACCTCGATGCCAGCGCTTCCACACGCCTGACAGACCGCGTCGCTCATTCCTCGACCACCCATCGAAGGTCCGAGTCGATGACTCCTGGCTTTGGTATTGGAACAATGAATTTGCCACCACGTTCTAGGTACTCCGCCTGCTGCCGAACGATCTCCGCGGCGAAGTTCCAGGCGAGTAACAAGACAAAATCCGGCCTATCACGACTAAGAACTTCGGGATCAACCACAAGCTGGCCCGTGCCCGGCATCTTCAACCCTTGCTTATAGGTATTTCTGTCAACGACATATTTGACGAGATCGGTACCGATACCCGCCGAGTTCATCAACGTCGAACCCTTGGCCGCTGCACCGTAACCCGCCACGACGTACCCGTCATCCCTGAGGCGCCCGAGTAGTTGGACTAGCTCTGACTTCACTGCCTCGACCTGTTGAGAGAATGATGAATAATAGGCAAACGTGTCCAGGCCCAGCTCTCCCTCCTCGGCGAGGTAATCGAGAACAACCTGACTCCGGTTTTCGACTTTCTCGACGTGATAGCGCAATGTCCCGCCATGGAGATCCGGAAAGAACTCCACATGATTGAGGAACAAACCGTGTCGCATCATCAGCCGATCGATCGAGGTGCACGAGAAATAGCAGAAGTGCTCGTGGTAGATCGTGTCGAACTCCACACGGTCGATGAGTTCTCGAACATATGGGTTTTCCACGGTGATCACACCGTCGTCAGCGAGGAGGACGGCCATACCCGCCACTACGCCATTGAGATCTGGCACGTGTGCCAGGACGTTGTTAGCGATGATGACGTCGGCCTTCTGACCGGCGGCCACCATCGACTGTGCCATCTCCACTCCAAAGAACTCTGCGACTGTGGGCACGCCTATCTTCTCAGCAGCAGCTGCCTGCTCGGGGGCCGGGTCGATACCCACCACCGGTACACCGGCAGCAACAAAATTCTTAAGGAGGTATCCGTCGTTACTGGCGATTTCGACCACGAGTGAGTCGGCTCCTAAATGCCGGCTTTCGATCAGATTGTTTGCGTGCTCGCTGGAATGAACCAGCAACGCGTCGGAGAATGACGAAAAATAGGGGTAGTTCTCGACAAAGAGTTTTTCGGCTGGAACCTC
>JBBKXI010000020.1:0-15232 GCA_037969415.1 Acidimicrobiia bacterium
AGTGGCACCCTTGCCAGCACGGGCAGATGTGTCCGATTTTCCCGTCTATACCGGGGACGAGTTCACGGAGATGTACGACTATGCCGTTCGCCATGAGCTTCCCCGGCTGAACCAGCCGATTGGTCGAACATCGATCACCGGTGATGAAGGCCTGGACGATCGGATCTGGTCGCTGGCATTCCAGCGGGGCTATATGCTCCGCCCCGCGGCTTCGGATGGATTGGTTCAAGCGGACGGGGTGCCCATGCAACCCGAGGCCGCTGCGGCGTGGAAGAAGTTAAAAGCATCGGCTCGTGAGGCGGGCCTGCCCTTCATTGTGTTGTCCGCATACCGGTCTCCCGATCGACAGCGGAATCTGTTCAACTCGAAACTCACAGGTACCAGCGATGAAGCAATCAATGCTGCTCTCCGCTGGTATTCGCTTCCGGGCACATCAAAGCATCACAGCGGTTACGCACTTGACTTCATTTATCCCGGTGGCACGTTCGGCGAGTTTCGCCAGACTCCCGCCTACGACTGGTTGGAAAAGGACAACTTCCACAACGCCAAGCAATTCGGGTTCGTCCCTTCGTACCCCGATGACGTGAGTGCTCAAGGTCCAAACCCGGAGCCCTGGGAATTCGTTTGGGTGGGAGTGGAGATGATCCAATGTGGTACTCCCGTCGACGCCTCAGTCATCGGACCGACCAAGGGTTTCGCCTCCCAGATAGTGGCGGATGTTGCCGAGTGTCCCGGTGTTCTGGTGACACCAGGGGAGGCAGTAGTGGGTCTACCCACCTGGTGGTATCGCATCAGGTAGGTCTCCAGTAGCCACCATACGTGATTTGACCCCTTACAGTTTCCTGCCACAATAGCGCGATGCCGTCGACCACTGCAGCAGCCCCATCCCGTCTCGGGCGGCAGGAATTCATCACTCTGATGGCACTCTTGATGTCGATCGCCGCGATTGGCGTCGACCTGATGCTTCCCGCCATGGGAGCCATCCGGGAGTCGTTCGGAATGTTGCCAGATTCAACCGCAGTGGCCGGGCTGGTCACGGCCTACATCCTTGGTTTGGCGGCTTCCCAGTTGGTCTACGGAATCCTCTCCGATCGGTTCGGCCGCAAACCTCTGCTCTATGCAGGAATCGGCCTGTATGTCCTCGGTGGTCTGGCGTCGATGCTCGCTCCCTCCTTCGGGTTTCTTCTGGTCGCTCGGTTTATCTGGGGCTTGGGTGGGGCCGGGCCTCGGGTACTCACGCTCTCGATCGTCCGGGACACCTACGAAGGTGCTGAGATGGCGCGGCTGATGTCCTTCATCCTTGGGGTCTTCATTCTCGTTCCCGCTGTGGCACCCAGCATTGGCGCCGTTCTCACCGACTTGGTGGGGTGGCGGGGCACGTTCGGTTTCGCTCTGGTGATAGCTGTCTTGATCGGTGTCTGGTCACTCAGGCTGCCGGAGTCTTTGGCACCGGAGAGGCGGCGCAGTATCGACCGGCGGGCAGTCCTGGAGTCGGCGAAGATTGTGCTTACCAACCGCGTTACTGTGCTGTCAACGCTCACCCTCACCCTGCTGTTCGGAGTGTTTCTCTCGTATATCGCTAGCTCTGAATTGATTTTCACCGAGGTGTTCGGCCGCGGACCACAGTTCCCGCTCATCTTCGGCTCGATCGCCCTGGTGATGGCGGTGGGGATGTTTATCAACAGCTGGCTGGTGGGTCGGTTCGGGGTCACCAAGCTGATCAGGTTGATGATCCTTGGATATTTTCTAGCTTCCATGTCCCTAGTGGCCGTAGTTCTACTCGCCGGGGGGACACCAGGGTTCTGGGTATTCACGTTGTCTCTGGCCGTCATGGTTCTCTTCCAATCAATTCTGATCCCGAACCTGAATACTCTGGCGATGGGCCCGATGGGTGCCGTGGCAGGTATTGCCTCGGCAGTTATCGGTACTGTTTCAACAGGATTGGCGGCACTGATTGGAGCCTTTATCGATCGACTATTCGATGGAACCGTTGTCCCTCTGAGCCTTGCCTTCGCCGTCGGCGGATTTCTTTGCTTCGGATTGGTGCGGGCGATTGGTGATCCCGATTCACCCGTTCTGGTGACGACAGAAGGTGTTGCCCGGCTCGATGCCGCCCTGGACACGCCCGCAATCATCCATGCCCCCGCGCCCCCCACCGAAGCCGTCAACGGATAACAACACCACCCGAAATCACGGTGCCCACGAGATTGGTCGCCGGGCGGTATGGAATGTGCGCAACATTTGGAGCCTCCAGCACGATCAGGTCGGCACGTGCGCCTGACTCGATGATTCCCCGATCATCGAGTCCCAACGACGACGCCCCGCCCCTGGTGGCGGCATCGATAGCCTGCTCCACCGAAAGTCCCATCTGCACGACTGCCAGGGAGATGACCGGGCCCATAGCCTCGAAGTACGAGGTTCCCGGATTGCAGTCTGTGGCCAGAGCAACGTTGCACCCCGCTTTGACGAGCATTGGCCCCGGCGCCTGTGCCGATCGCAGCGTGTAGCTTGCCCCGGGCACGAGCACTGCGCTCGTTCCTGCGGAGGCCATAGCCTTAGCGTCGTCTTCGTTGACATGGTCGAGATGGTCGGCGCTTGCTGCCCCAATTTCTGCGGCAAGACGCGCCCCGCCGAAATGGGAAAGCTGTTCGGCGTGAACCCTTGCACCCAGCCCGAATTCGGCCGCGGCTTCAAAAATCCGCCGTGCCTCGTCAACGCCGAATACACCATCTTCCACAAACACATCGCAGTAGTCAGCAATGGAGGCGACCTCGGGAAGCATCGTCTCCACCAGATCTATGTAGCCGGAGCGGTCATTTCGATACTCGGGCGGGATCGAGTGGGCGCCGAGGAATGTGGTCTTGACCGTAATCGGCAGGTCCTCGCCGAGACGGCGGGCGACACGCAGGAGTCGCAATTCCGTGTCCAGATCGAGGCCGTAGCCTGATTTGACCTCGATCGTCGTGGTCCCACTGCGGATCATTCTCCATGCCCTTGCGGCAGCGAGATCGAATAGTTGCTCCTCGCTCGCCGCTCTGGTGGCTGCGACCGTTGAGAGAATTCCCCCTCCTTCGTTAGCGATCTGGTGGTAACTCTCACCGGCCAGGCGACGGGCAAACTCGTCCGATCGGTCTCCGGCAAAAATGAGATGGGTGTGTGCGTCAACAAATCCAGGGAGGACCGCCGCCCCTTCACAGTGGAGGAAGATTCCGTTCCCCACCATTGGAGCGTCCCCCTCCGGGCCAACGTATGTGATTGTTTCGCCTTCGATCGCTATAGCGGCATTTCGCAGTGGTTCACCACGATTTGTCACCAGCTGACCGATCCCGGTGAGCAGCAGGTCGGTCAAAGTATGGAAGCCCTGATGTGGCCATCGGCGATCATCCCTGCGACGAGCTCGATTTCCGCTGAAGGGGAACGATCTTCAGAAAGGGTCGGCACGAAGTCACGAACCAGCGCGACGAGCCGAGCGGTTCCGGGTCCCGGTTGCAACGGTGTCCGGTATTCGACGCCCTGAACGGCGCAGAGAATTTCAATAGCCAGCACGCGACGAACATTGTCGAGGATCGGGAACAGCTTCTTCCCAGCACCCCAACCCATTGAGACATGATCCTCCTGGCTCCCCGAAGTCGGAATCGACTCCACCGAGGCCGGGTGCACCAGCACCTTGTTCTCGGCCACAAGCGCCGCTTGCACATATTGGCTGATCATGTAGCCCGAATTGAGCCCCGGGTTGGCGGCGAGGAATGGGGGGAGCCCGCCGGATCGCGCCGGGTCGAGGATCCGGTCGGTGCGGCGCTCGGAGATGGATCCAAGCTCGGATACAGCGATCCCCGCAAAGTCAAGAACAAAACCGAGCGGCTGACCATGGAAATTGCCACCGGAGATCACCTCGTTGCTCTCCGGGAAAACGATCGGATTGTCAACCACCGAACCCAGTTCTCGGACCAGCACCGCTTCCATATGGTCGAGGGTGTCGCTAACCGCGCCGTGGACCTGGGGAGCGCAACGCAACGAGTACGCATCCTGGACAGCGTGCTCAAAATCGTCGGCGTGACTGGATCCGATCTCGGAGCCAGAGATCAACGCGGCAATTCGGGCGGCACTGGAAACCTGGCCCGGATGGGGCCGCAGCTGATGGACCTCGGGGCGGAATGGGCGGGAACTCCCCATAAGGGCTTCGACGCTGAGCGAACAGGCCACGTCGGCAGTCTCGACCAGGATGCGGGCCTGGTGGAGAGCAAGGACACCCATGGCAGACATTCCTTCGGTCCCGTTCAGCAACGCCAGGCCCTCTTTGGTCTTTAGCTGAAGTGGGACGAGATCGGTTTCAGATGTTGGCAATACTTGATCCCCTGCCCTGACGTACCCTTCGCCGATCAGGGGCAGCGACATGTGGGCAAATGGGGCCAGGTCGCCTGAGGCCCCGACAGATCCCTGGCCGGGGATCACGGGGAGGATGTTTCGGTTGAGCATCTCAAGAAGCTTGTCGACCACTTCAGGCCGAACACCGGAGTGGCCCTGTGCCAACGTCCGGGCGCGAAGCAAGAGCATCGCCCGCACCAGAATGTCGGGGATCGGATCCCCAACTCCGGTTGCGTGCGATCGGATCAGGTTGTACTGGAGGGTTTCCGAATCTTCTTTGCTGATATGGGTCGTGGCCAACGCCCCGAAACCCGTGGTGATCCCGTAAACCGTTTCACCCGTTTCCACAGCTCGGTCGACGAGGTTTCTCGCGGGGGCCATCCGCTCGGCCAAATGGGGTCCAGTGGCGACCGGAGCCCGGTCCCGGGCAACGGCCACAACCTGCTGTGGGGTGAGCGGTCCCCCATCGATGATGATTGATTCCACATTGCGATGCTAACGAGCCTCAAACGGGTCCGACTTGCTATGGCGTCGGGAACAATCGGTCGCCGTTCGATGTTTCCCATATTGATGAATAAAGATCTCACCCCAATACTTTTGGAACCCGGCACCACGCTGGCGATCATCGGAGCGACCGACTCACCGAATAAGTACGGCGGAATCATTTATCGGGACATGAAGGCGAAGGGCTTCAAAGTCTTCGCAGTGAATCCCGGCCGTGACAGCGTCGACGGCGATCCTTGTTACCACTCTGTCAAGGATCTCCCGGAAACGCCGACGATAGCGGTGTTCGTGATACCGGCTCCTCGTGGAATTCGTGTCCTCGCCGAGTGTAAGGAAGCTGGAATCAAGAATATTTGGGTTCAACCGGGTGCATTTTCGGCAGAGTTCCGCTCAGCCCTTGAGGACGGCGACTTCGACTGGGTAGCAGAGGCCTGTGTCATGGTCCGTGCTCGGGTCCCGGTGCGCGGCACCTCTTAGACAAAGAGGGCCTATCTCTACGGCTCAAGGCTTCACGCTTCGGTAGGCGACGCCGTCGCCCTGGACCGACTAGATCCGCCCGTTGAAAATCTCCCGGGCGATGATATTGCGTTGGATTTCGGAGGTCCCCTCGTAGATCCGGGGTGCTCGCACCTCGAGGTAGAGATGGGCCAGTAATGAATCGGCCTCGAGGCCCCTTGCCCCGAGCACCTGTATCGCAACGTCAACGGCTTTTTGAGCCGTCTCTGTCGCAGCGAGTTTGGCCATTGCGGCCTTCCCGGTGAGCGATACCGTGTCGCCGTCGTCGTGGGCTCTCGCCGCCGAGTAGACCATATGGCTGGCAGCTTCGATCCCCGTGCGAATATCTGCCAGTTGATGGGAGATTCCTTGAAAATCCTGGATCTTCTTGCCGAATGCCTCGCGTTCGGCCGCGTAGGAGACGGCTTCCCGGAGGGCCGCCTCGGCCATTCCGACGGCGAATGCTCCGACACTGGGCCGGAACAGGTCGAGCGTCTTCATCGCAACGGCAAACCCCTGGTTGACCTCACCGAGAATGGCGGAGTCAGGAACAAAGACCTCGTCGAGGAGGATCCGGCCGATGGGGTGGGGCGAAAGCATTTCGATACTCTCACCGCTGAGCCCTTCCGCATTGCCGGGGACTGCAAAGGCTGTGATGCCCCGACTCCTCGCCCCGGGGTCACTCCTGGCGAACACGCTGTAGACGTCGGCCTCCGGAGCATTGGAGATGTACGCCTTCTCACCACTGAGGCGAAACCCCTCGCCGTCGCGAATTGCGTTCATGGCCAGGGAACCAGCATCGGAGCCCGCGCCAGGCTCGGTGAGGGCAAATGCAGCGACAATCGAACCTTGCTTGATCCCGGGAATCCACTGCTCTTGTGTTTCTTCGCTGCCTGAAAGGTGGATGGGAAAGCCACCCAAACCTTGAAGGGCCAACGCAGTTTCGGCAGCGGTATTAGTCCGTGCCAGTCCCTGGCGAATGGCGCACAGGTCCACGGCGGTGACGCCGTCGCTCGAATAGATCAGGTCGAGCAAGCCCGATTCGCCTATCGATGCGATCAGGCCTCGATTGACCCGTCCTTCCTCACCCGAGGAAGCAATGTCGGCCAGGGTCAATCCTGCGGCTTCCGATCGACGGATCAGATCGGTTGGCTGGCTCAAGACTCAGTTGGCGTTCTTCATCTGTCGAAGGATTTCGGCGAGTCGTTTCTCGATATCGTCGATCCCCACCCCCGACTCGATCGCTTTGTTCACCATGCCAATAAAGACATTGTCGATTCCGGCATCGCCCGAACCTTCTCCGACGACGCTGAGCCGGGTGTCGAGAAGACGGTCGCGCTCCTTGGCGAGCCGATCGAAAGCGGCAGTGAGAGCTTCCTTGTCGTGAAGTGGCATACCCTCCGCCAATTCGTGCGACTTTTGTCTGAGGTGGTTCTGGCGGTCCTTCAACAGGGAGCGTCGGTCGAAATCGTCGGCCGGGAGATCGAGAAGCTCGTCGTGGATAGCGCCCAGTTCGTCCCGAACCTCATCAAGTGTTGGTTCCATACACAGAACATAGCGATTTCTCTGCTGCCACGGCTGCATCGGCTGGTCATGGCGTTAGCCTGCCGTCTGTGAGTCCATATCGAGCGTCCTCGTCGCTAACCGAGAAATGGGAAAACTTTGACTTCTCTGTGGCGGACGGGGTCGGCACGATCACTCTTAACCGTCCCGATCGACTCAACGCCCTCACCTTCGACGTTTACGCCGACCTTCGTGACCTGTTGGGAGAGGTCGAACATCGTGACGACGTATCGGTTTTGCTCGTGACCGGCGAGGGGCGGGGATTTTGTTCCGGGGGAGATGTCAACGAAATCATCGGTCAGCTAATCGAAATGGACACCAGGGGGCTGCTCGAGTTCACCCGGATGACCGGAGCGGTGGTTGAAGCAATTCGTCGGGTCCCGATGCCGGTGATCGCAGCTGTGAATGGGGTCGCCGCTGGTGCGGGGGCTGTAATTGCGTTGGCCAGCGATCTCCGACTGATGTCGGAAAGCGCCACTTTTCATTTTCTATTCACCAGGGTGGGTCTGGCAGGTGCCGATATGGGGTCGGCGTACCTTTTGCCCCGGGTTGTCGGGTTGGGACGTGCCTCCGAGCTGCTTCTTCTCGGAGAGTCCATCGATGCCCGGTCTGCGCATCAGATTGGTCTTGCTACCAGGGTGGTTCCCGACGGAGAATTGATGGATGTTGCCCGGGAGACAGCGGCCAAACTTGCTTCGGGCCCCACTTTGGCGTTTGCCGCCACCAAGGTGCTACTGAGCAGGGAACTGGACATGGACCTCGGTTCGGCAATCGAGTTCGAGGCTTTTACCCAGGCGCTTCTGATGACATCCGATGATCATGCCGAGTTCTATCGCGCATTTACGGAGAAACGCCCTCCTCGGTGGACGGGCCGATGAGTCTTCCGATCAACCCTTCGGGACTGTCCCCCGCCCGGGGATTCTCTCACGGGATGCTTTCCGGGGAGGGCAAAATTCTCCATATTGCAGGGGAAACCGGCCACCACAACGATCAAAAGCTCGACGGCGACTTTGTTGGCCAGTTCGGGCAGGCTTGTCGCAACGTCTCCGCAGTGGTCGTCGGCGCCGGCGGGACGCCATCTGACATCGTGTCGCTCACCATCTTTGTAACCGACGTATCGTCGTATCGCGACAACTTGAGCGCCGTAGGTCAGGCCTACCAGTCGGTTTTCGGCAAGCATTTCCCGGCGATGGCCCTGATCGGCATTTCCGAACTGGTCGATCCCCGGGCCATCGTCGAGATCACCGGGGTCGCGGTGATCCCCTCCTAGTGTTCAGTCGTCGAGGATGATCACTGGTTCGTCGTATCGTCGCACCCGACCCTCCCGGTTTCTGGTTGCGAGGATGTCGTCGAGACGTTCCTGCTTGACCGCAGTGTCAGCCGGGTCACGGAGAAAGTCGAGGCCTATGTTCAGTCTGAGGGCACGTGCCGGGACCATAAACCGGGTGATACCGGCGGGAACGAAATCGGCCCCGGTGGCGGCCACCATCACATCGTCGATGGTTAGGGCAGGAAACTCAACGATGGCAACCCAATCGTCGTGAGTCCGACCAACCGCCTTTTCAGAGGGATCGGTCACCCGTGCCACCGTGAATTCACCCCGATAGCAATCCACCAGTGAATTCAGCGCCGCGTTGTCGCTGATGCCAACCGGCATGATTGTCCTCCAACCTCTGTCTGTGAGATTGATTCTCGGCGTCCCAGCATCGTCCTTGACTTCGATGGCGAAATTGGCCGCGATGGATGCCTCCAAACGGTCCTTATCACCTTCACGCAGAACGTGGTGCCAGGTTCCGAGGCTGACGGTTGTTGGATCGACCACCTGGACCACGGCGTGGGGGAGTCCCAGGCGACGGAAGGCCTCGCGTCGGGTGGCCCCATCGAGCAAGACGTAGGATCCGTCGGCCGCCATGGCGCAGACCATCGGATTGAGCTGGGTCCCATCTCCTGCAATCCGGTTCTTGAGACGATCGACCCGAATCGGGTCGAAGTCCTCGTGGGGTCGGATCATCTCGATAGGGGCAACGGCTAACAACGGAAGCTCAGACATTGGGCCTGCATTCTGCCCGATTCAACGAAATTTGCCCAGATCCAAAGTGCGAATGGTGCCGACCAGATGGTCAATGTCAGTTTCGTCCTGGTAGATGCCGAACCCGAGTCGGAGACGATCGTCCCGGTAGTCGGTGATCACCCCGACGTCATGTAGGGCGTGATACATCTGGACAGCCCGTTCCGAGCGAAAAGTGAGGAAGTTTCCTCTGCCGACACCCTCACCGGGGATCAGCTCGCCCAGAGCGGGTTCCGTATCGAGGAAAAGGTTTTGCAGGCGAGCTACATGGCTGTGAATCGATTCTGGAGTGAGCCCGGTGTCCTGGAGCCACTGCAAGACGGCTCCGAGTCTATAGACCCCGGAAGGATCGTATGTGGCGCCGGCGAACCTCGATCCGTCGGTGTTGTAGCCGACCACGTCCCCGACTCCCGATTCGAGTTGGCCGAATCCGGCGTACCATCCGGTGTCAACAGGTCGGAGTCCATATCCAGGTGGGCAGTGCAGAAAGCATCCTCCCTCACCCGCCATCGCGTACTTGTATCCCCCCGCGAGGAAAAAGGTGCGGTCCTCGAGCGGTCCAAGATTTATCGGTAACGCCATGAATTGGTGATATCCGTCAATCACGAAGTATGAGCTGGGATTTGGAGCCGCCCGAACCAAACCTTCCAAGTCTTCAACCACATAGCCAGAGTCGAAGAAGACCGAAGACAAATAGACCAGGTCGTGGACGCCTGCTTCGACGTTTTTCAGAAACCGCTGATTGAATGTGGCGAACGGCTCAGATTCAATACGATCGACAATGGCCAATCCGGCCTCCTCCCAGCGTCGGCTCTGTCGATTGAACGAATGAAACTCCGACCCGGTGGAGAGGATGCGCACCGGCGGTTCGAGACAGGAAAAGATCCGAACCAGAAAATCGTGGGTATTGGGAGCGAAAGTCAAGGTCTCCGGGTTGGAGAGCCCGAGAACTCGGGCAATCGAGCTTTTGACCTCGGGCACAACCTGACCAAAGATGTAGTCCCATTTGTCATCCGCGAGCCGAGCAGAGTCGAGCCAATACCTATTGTGGGCCTCGAGGGCAATATCGGGCCATGGATGGTGCGAGTGGGCGGCGAAATGGAGACGTTCCGGATCGCTCGCATAGAAATGGCTGAAATGTTCTTTCACTTTTGATAGCGAAACTTCATCGACTCCACCATTGAATCGGGGAGTTCGGGCCGGTCGCGATGGGGCACGAGAAACGTTGTGATATTGAACAGATCGCTGAAGATCTTCGATCGCTCCGCCGACTTTTCCAGGTACTTGGCACCCGCCGAACCACCGGTTCCAATTCTCCTCCCGATCATTCGTAATGCCATCTGAGCGTGCCGGTAGCGCCAGGCGGTGAATCCCTCATCGACGTCCATCAGCAGTTCCAGCATTCGGTTTGGCTCCTGTAGCGCCGGGAGGTCTCGATAGAGATTGATAAAGAGTGCAGCCTGAAAAGCGCGATGACTGAACTTCCTTTCACCTCGCTTGGACGCGCCGTCGTGTTTTGTCTCATCGAAAACAGATTCGTATTGACGCATCGTTACGTCGAAGTCCTTTAGTTGGCCCTCTTTTTGTTCGGCCGTGAGATTGGGATTATTTGCCACCACGGCGCGGTCGGCATCGAGACGTTGTCGGACCGCCTCCTGATAAGCCTCCCAGAAGTTGAACTGGCCCTGTTCAAGGAACGGAGTCCGTTCCAGCCAATCCTCTACCTTGTCGAATAGCGTCGGTCCTTGTTCGGTTGCCTCCACGGCCTCCCGGTCACTCTTGTCGAAGCGCTCAACATAGGCGCCGCCTTCGAAAAGCAACCTGTCCTCGCGTCTCATCCCCAGCTTGTTCTCCACATTCCGAAACTGAACCGACTGAAACCCTGAAGCTGGAAAAAGTCGATCGCGGAAGTCGAGGAAATCAAGCGGCGTCATCGTTTCGAGGACCGAAATTTGCTGTATCAACAGCTTCTGGATCTCGGTGATGCGTCGGAGCCGAGAAACTACTTTTCCCATGTCTCCTTCGGCAACGGCCGGGCCGGAGAACATCCGGAGCACATCGTCGATTTCCCAGAGGATCTGTTTGAACCAAAGCTCGTAGGCCTGATGGACGATGATAAAAAGCATCTCGTCGTGTTCGGTTTTCCCCGCTTTGGTGGATTCCAGTGTCTGAGCGCCGAGCAGCTTGTCAAGCTGGAGATAATCGCCGTAATAGATGCCTGGTGTTGTTTCGGTTGCGCCTTCTGTTTCCATTCGTCTGAACGCTAGTGGCAAGAAGCGGTGGGCGAACCTCAGTTGACCGGACCCACACCGCACCACTGTTCCGAACGGGCCCATAACTCGCCAGCCAGGGCGTCATCCATGGCGATGGTTGATGGCGTGGATTGGCCTGACCTGGTGTAGTAGAGGCCCGATTCAGACCCCAACGATTCTTCTGTGGCACAGCGGACGGTCGTGGTCGCTCCCTCCTCGGGGGAAATCAGCTGCCGCCGAACGAAAGGACGGACCCATTTAGGGATAATGGCGGTGTCGACAAAACCCGGATGTACCGCATAGGTTCGCCAATCGGGTTGTCGGCGGGCCAATTCTCGAGTGAACAGGATGTTGGCCAGCTTGGAAGTGGCATAGTCGTTCAGACCAAGGAACGACGTTGAGGGTCTGGACAGCTTCTCGAAGTCAATCTTGTCGACCCTGAAGTGCATTGCACTCGTGACGTTGACAATCCGGGTGGCGGGGCGGAAAGTACGTCGGAGCAGGTGGGTGAAGAGAAACGGTCCGAGGTGGTTGACTCCGAAGTTGATTTCGAAACCATCAACGGTCAATCCCCTGGACATGCTGATCCCGGCGTTGTTAACCAGGACATCGATAGTGTGACCCCTCTCCGCGAGTTCTTTCGCTGCCGTCCGCACACTGTCGAGCTTGGCTAGATCGATGAGTAAAAGTTCAGCGGACCCGCCATTTGCGATGATCGATTCGACAACGGGCCTCGTACGCTCCTCAGACCGGCCGGCCGCGACGATATGAAACCCTTTCCTGCCGAGGACCCGAGCAGTTACCCGGCCTATCCCGGATGACGCACCGGTAATCACGACAGTCTTCATTCGTGGCAGAGTAGGGGATCCCCTTGTTCATTCACCGTGCGTTGAGTGGCGCGGCCACATTCCAACTCCTGCTTGATCCACTAGCGTCTGCGTTGTGTCTGACTGGCCCGATATTCTGAACGTCGACAACTGGATTCTGCGCGATCACCTCGACAGCACCGGCGACCGGATCGCCATCCGCACCGACTCGGGAAATACAACGTATTCAGAACTCGATGCGTTGGCCTCGGACTATGCACGAGTCCTGTCAGAAAATGGGTTGGCCAGATTTGATCGAGTGCTGATCCTCCTACCGGACGGTCCATCGTACGCGGCGAGCCTGTTTGGGATCTTCCGCGCCGGAGGTGTTGCTGTGATGGTCAACCCTCATCTCGCCACTGACGGAATGCAAGGAATCTTGAACACAGCCAGGGCACGAATAGCTTTGGTCGACCCCTCGTATCGAAACAATTTTGACGAGGCTGTAGTCGAGGCGGAGCTCGAAATTACGGTCGTCGACCCTGCAACCGTCGTCAGATCGGGAAGGGTCGAGACAGTGGAGTCAGCTCCGGGCGACCCCGCCATCTGGCTGTTCTCAGGTGGTACAACCGGATCGCCCAAAGCGGTTCCGCAGTCTCATAAGAGCCTGGTCAATACAACACGCCTCTATGGCCAGGGGACGCTGGGCATGACTGCAGGCGATGTCACAATCTCAGTACCCAAGCTCTATTTCGGCTATGCCACCGGGTCTAACCTTCTGTTTCCATTGTCAGTTGGCGCCTCGACTGTTCTTTTCGATGAGCACCCCACGCCTGCGACTCTCTTCGAGAATATCGAACGTTATCGACCGACGGTCCTGATCAACGTCCCATCAGCGGTCAACCAGATGCTCAACGATCCTAAGGCTGTCGACGTCGACCTGTCATCGTTGCGTCTTGCCACTTCGGCAGGGGAACCCCTCCCCGAGGCTCTCTATCACGGCTGGAAGGAGAGGTTCGGGGTGGAGCTTTTGGACGGATTGGGGACTGCCGAGATGTGGCATATCTTCATCTCCAACACCGTTGCCGATACCAGTCCAGGAACTCTCGGGAAGGTCGTCCCCGGTTTTGCGATCAAGGCTTGTGACGAGGATGGAGCCGAGGTGCCGGCGAGCGAAGTTGGGCGACTCTGGGTGAGGGGAGACTCATTGGGCCTTGGCTACTTCGAAGATCCTGCCAGGACTGCGGATGCATTCCGTGATGATTGGTTCGTCGGCGGCGATCTGGTCTCGATTGACGAGGAAGGCTATGTGACTCACCGGGGGCGGGCGGATGACGCCATCAAGGTGAAGGGGAAGTGGTTCCGGCCCCAGGAAGTCGAATCGGTGCTTTTGGGCCACGAGGATGTCAGGGAGGTGGCTGTGGTAGCTGTTACCGGCTCTGACGGTCTTGCTAAGCCTGTTGCTTTCGTTGTGGCTCATCGCACCGTGGCAGAGCAGACCTTGATCGATTGGGTGCTCAGCCAGCTCGAGCCGTACAAGCATCCGCGGCGGGTGTACTTTGTCGACAAGCTTCCCCAGACTCATCTCGGAAAAATCGACCGCTCCGCGCTGAAAACGCTGGCGGTCTAGCTGTTGCAATCAGGGTGAGTACACCACTGCTTCGATAAGAACATGGCGGCTCATGCACCGATAAGCCGCTCCGGTTTCTGTCCCTGGTAAGCGCGATGATCGACATATGGAACCGACAATTCTCCATGCCGATCTCGACGCTTTCTACGCCTCGGTCGAACAACTGCTCGACCCGTCCCTCCGGGGGATTCCCATGGCAGTTGGTGGCGGCGTGATCCTCGCTGCCTCATATGAAGCTCGCTCTTACGGGGTGAGGGCACCTATGCCGGTCAGGGAGGCGCGAAACCTCTGTCCCATGCTTCGCGTCGTCGACGGGCATTTCAGTAGATACATGGATTTTTCCGAGCAAGTGATGGAGATCATCGATGACTTCACTCCGATCGTCGAGCAAATCAGTGTCGATGAGGCTTTTCTCGACGTTCTCGGCACCATCCACATCTTCGGGCCACCGTCGCGGATCGCCTCCGAGATCCGTCGTCGTGTCAGAATTCAAGTGGGACTCCCGATTTCTATCGGGGTGGCGAGCACCAAGTTCCTGGCCAAAATCGCATCGGCGCGCGCCAAACCCGACGGATTGGTGGTTGTCGATCCAGATAGCGAGCTCGATTTCCTGCAGGCGTTGCCAGTCGAGGCTATGTGGGGGGTAGGACCGGTTACTGCCCGTCGCCTCCGCGCTTTGGGGATTCTCGACATAGGCCAGCTGGCCGCCGTACCCGAAGGCGTTCTGGGGACAAATCTCGGTTCGGTTTCGGGTTCGAGCCTTTACGCGCTGGCAAACAATCGCGACCCCCGCCCGGTCCTGCGGGGCCGGCGTGCCGGAAGTGTTGGCAGCCAGCAGGCGCTTGGTAGAGGGCTTACGGACTTAGGAGCAATGCACAGCGTCGTTGGATCGTTGGCTGACCGGGTCGGCCGCAGGTTGAGGCGGAAGGAACGCGCCGGCTCGACGATCACGGTTCGACTTCGCTTTCCCGGTCCATTGCGGATAACCAGGAGTCGAACTTTGAGGTGGCCGACTGCCTCTACACGCACTATTTCGGCAGTTGCGACGGGGTTACTCGAAAAGGGGGTCACGGGCGAGGGCGGCCCCGTGACTCTCATCGGTGTCACCGTGTCCAATCTCCAAACAGACCGGTTCGTCCAGTTGGAGTTGGGATTTGATTGGGGAGAATTGACCAGCCCCGGATCATTGTTGGCAGCCCGAAATGCGGCCCTTGATGAGAAAGTCGACGAGGTTCGGGACAGGTTCGGCAACAACGCCCTCCAACTCGGGCGGGTGGAAGACGGGAGTGTCGAGGACGATTTCCGCAGTCTGGCCGAGCGTTCATGACGAGGCGGCAGACTCCTCCTTGACCCTAACCGGTCCCACACCGTCAGCATTTTTGCCCAAGGATCCGTCATAGAAGAATCTCAGCTCCGTCATCGTTCCGCTGATATCTCCCGCGTGAGCAATTGGTTTGCCGAGCGTGATCTGCTTCATTCCGAAGTCGACTTTGGCCGGAACAATTGGCGCCCCAACCGCATCCGCGATCGCAAGAAACCCCGACTTCCA
>JBBKXI010000021.1:0-14300 GCA_037969415.1 Acidimicrobiia bacterium
GGCGGCACATTGCACGCTGGACTCTTCGACGATCCGTTCTTCTTCGACCTCAACGCCTTCCTCGGCGCATATGCATTCTGTGAAGCACCCGGAGGGCCAGCTGGCTCGACCGGTAGTGATTTCTTCGCAGGTCTGAACGTTTCGGCCATCGTCCTTGAGGTTCCCTCCAGGTCGCTCGGCCCGGACAACATCGGAGTTTGGGCACGTACCGAACTCGATGGCGACCAGGTAGACCGTATGGGTCGACCCGCTATCAACACGGTGTTCATTCCTTCGGATTCGAAGAATGCATACAACGAGTCGAAGCCTCGACAGGATGCCAAGCTGTTCAGCCAGTTCTTGGGCGACCTCGCCCCAGTCTTGCTGCCCGACATTCTGACGATTGACACATCAAGCAGCGCTGGATTCCTCAACGGACGCCAGCTTGCCGATGACGTCATCGACATCGAGTTGCAGGTGATCACCGGTAACCCGGCCGCCGGCGACTGTGTTGACGGAAACGATGTGGCGTTCCCCGGTACGTTCCCGTACCTGGCGGACCCCCAAAGCTAGAGCCAACGCTGAGTCATGGTGGGCCGGTTCGCTGGCCCACCTCGGCTCTCCAGGAAGATATGAGAGATCTAATCGACATGAAGCGGTTGAACACAATCCTTCTCGCCACCGTGGTCATCGGCGCAATCGTCCTCGGCATCGGCCCCCGGTTCCAAAAGGACAACCAGGCACCGGCCGCCGAGGTCGGTTCCTATCAATCGTTGCCCACTCCGCAGGCGATTTCCATGTTTCAAGTTCGGGTCGAGTCCAACGAGGGCGATGCAGTGAGTTCGGCCATCTTGGGCGAGCTATTCAGTCGCCAAGCGCGGGAGACGGGAGATGTCTCCAACCTTGATCGCGCTGAAGCTGCCTTGAACCGGGCCCTCCAGATCCTCCCCGGCTATCCACGAGCACAAACAGCCCTGGCTTCGGTGTACATCGCCCAGCACAAGTTTTTCCAGGCACTAGACCTAGCGCGTGTCGCTGATGAAGTCGACCCCAAAGGGGGCGCCATCCTCACCATCGGTGACGCCCAGCTGGCGCTCGGTCAATACGAGGAGGCCCGAAAGACATTCCTTGAGGCCATCGAAACCTTCTCAGTTCCTGTGGTGAGCGCCCGTTTGGCCCACATCGATGAGATATACGGCGATGTCGCTGGAGCCCGTCTTACGGTCGACAAGGCCGCAGAGTCCTTTATCGCAGCGGGAGGCTCCGGAGAGGCAGCGGCTTGGTTCCAGATGCGCCGGGGCGATCTAGCTTTCGCTTCTGGCGATTACGCGGCCGCAGCCGCCTCATACAGATCGTCGCTCGAGATCCTTCCCCGCTATCCCGCTTCGTTAGCGGGTCTTGGTCGCTCGCTCGCCGCCAGCGGTGATCGAATTGGGGCGATTGTCAGCTACGAGGCCGCCGTGGCAGTCCAACCCCTTCCCCAGATTCTTCTCGAGCTTGGCGAACTCTACGAGTTGGACGGTCAGACCGAGAAGGCTGAGCAAACCTACGCCACGATCAACGTCGTGAGAGAGCTGAGCAACGGCCTATTCGACCTCTCGCTCGTGTTCTACGAAGCGAACCACGGCGACCCGGAAATAGCGGTCCGGACGGCCGAGGAGTTGGTGCAAAGCCGTCCCGACCTGTTCTCGTACGACGCACTTGCGTGGGCGCACTTCCGCGACGGCAACTTCGCTGACGCCCGGGAGGCCTCAAATGAAGCAGTTTCGACGAACCCGGGAGTCGCCTCGATCTGGTTCCACTCCGGAGCGATCAGCGCCGCGCTCGGCGATTCCGCGGGGGCCGCGACGGATCTCGGAAAGGCTCTCGCTCTTTCGCCCCAGTTCAGTCCGATGTCGGTACTCGAACTCCAGCAGATTCTCGACGGGTTAGGGACATGAAGGTGCTCCGGTTCCTAATCGTCCTCGGGTTCCTTATTCTGCCGCTAACGGCCCTCGCTCACCCCCTCGGCAACTTCACGATCAACCACCACGTTGCGGTCGTCGTCGGTGACGGATCGTTGGAGGTGGACTACGTGGTCGACCTCGCCGAGATACCTGCCTTCGCCGAGATCGATGAGCTCGATACCGATGGGAATGGCCTCGCCAGCAATACCGAACTGGAGTCCTACGCCAGAATCACCTGCCCTGGATTGGGGGAGGGTCTTAGCTTCGAACTCGACGACGAGCGGATCTCTTTGGAGACTACCGGCTCCTCTGCTGTCACCCAGCCGGGTCAGAACGATGTCCCAACTCTTCGGGTCCAATGCGATTTCGTCGGGACCGTTAGGTCGGGCGAGTTGACGATCGAGAACACCAACTATTCGGAGAGGATCGGTTGGGCCGAGGTCATCGTGTCATCCGGATCCACACCAATCTCGACGGATCTCCCTGCTGAGTCCCGGTCGAACTATCTCACCGAGTACCCCCAAGGCGATCTGGCACAGGCGTCAGACGTCCGAACCGGTTCAGTGACGATCGGATCCGGGAGCCCCGTGACCGGCGCTGCGGTGCCGATTTTGGCGCTTAGTTCGGCATTTGACTCCGAGAAGACAGGATTTCTGGCGGGCTTGATCGCGGTCGGGGCTGCCCTCGCCCTGGGTGCTACTCACGCCCTGGCGCCCGGTCACGGCAAAACGATTGTGGCTGCATACCTCGTGGGCACCAGGGGAACCCCCCGCCAGGCCTACGTGCTTGCCGGGGCGACTGCAATATCGCACACAGCGGGAGTTGCCATCCTCGGCGTCATAGCGGCAACAGCATCCGTCGCCTTCGAGCCCACCAAGTTCTATCCATATCTGTCGACCCTCGCTGGTGTGGTGATCCTGGTCGTCGGAGGACGACTCCTCTGGGTCGCCTTGAAGAGCAAAGGTCACGGTCACTCTCACCCCCACGAACATGGCCACGCTCATGAATCTTCCCACTTGCATGAGCAGGAACCCTCGCACACCCATCCGGATAGAGGTCACACTCATGATCACGGAGATCACAGTCATGACCTTGACGGACGCGAGCACGGGCACGGTGCGGCCGGACGCGACCAAGGCCCATCGCTCGGTTGGAAATCGGTAGCTGCCCTTGGTTTATCTGGTGGACTTGTTCCGTCGGCGTCGGCTGTAGTCCTTCTCCTTGGCGCTATCCAACTTGGCCGCGCGTGGTTTGGTGTGGTGTTGGTCTCCGCTTTTGGAATCGGAATGGCAACGGCCCTCGTGGCGTCAGGTCTCTTGGCGGTGGCGGCTCATCGATACGGGTGGAAATGGTTTGCCGGTCGCCGCTCCGAGTCGAAAATCTGGCGCTGGATCCCGGTGACCGCCGCCTCCGCAGTGGTGGTACTCGGACTCGTCCTCACCCTGAACGCGGTGGGGGATCTGCCGATTTTCTAGCGGTCTCGACCCATAGTGAAGTACTCGGTGTTGGGTTCGAGCCCCGACAACAGGGCGATCCGATTGGAGAGCCCGTAAACCGCAGCAATCGAGCCGATGTCCCAGAGGTCATCGTCAGTGAATCCATGGGAGTAAAGATCGGAGCGGTCGTATGAACCGGAAAGTTCCGGAGTCCGAGCTACAACCACCGCAAAGTCGAGCATCGCACGCTGTCGGTCGGTGACCGGCGCTGATCTCCAGTTGGCAGCGATCCGATCGGCGATCTCTGAATCGCGCGCTCTGATCCGCAGGATGGCTCCATGAGCCACGATGCAGTAGAGACAGTCATTGGCTGCGCTAGTGGCAACAATGACCATCTCCTTCTCGGCCTTGGTCAATCCTGAATCTCGCTCCAGGAGTGCATCGCTGTAGTCCATAAACGCGCGCAGTTCGTCGGGGCGGTGTCCCATCCCCAGGAAAACGTTGGGGACAAAACCCGTTTTCTCGACGATCGGTTCGATACGTGCTCTCAGATCGTCAGGCAGATCGTCGAGGGTGACCATCGGGTAGCGGATCATTCGTCGTCACCATCGTTGTATACCCGATCGTCCTCTTCCCAATCGTCATTTCGCTCCTGGACCTTCTTCAGCGCGTCAGCAGCCTCGCCTTGAGTAGCGAAGGGCCCAATTCGCGTCGTGATCCGACAACCAAACTTTGGCTCCACGGTTTTGTGTTCGATGCAGTAATACCACTCTTCGTCCATGACCCTGAATGTAGCGGGCTCAGAGTCGGACTCGGGTCGCGACCTCCGTCAGACGGGTGGTAACCACCGTGAAGTAACAACGCTCGGACTCAAGGGCGGCTGGGTGAACCCAGCCCGAAGAAATTAGCTGTCAGGCCTCAACGCAGTCGAGCGGCATTACATTTCCGTTGGAGTCAGTTTTGGTTCCTCCACCACTGCAGATGTAATCCTGCTCGAACAGCACCGCACCTGTAGTCATCTCGGTCAACAGGAGATGCGCCGAAGTCCACTCCAGAACATCCACACTGGGAATGGTCCATTTTCCGTTGGGGCAATTTGCCTTTGTCGAAGGTGGGCTGTCGAGGTCAGGCAAACCTGGGTCTGCGACGGTCAACACGACATTGGTCTGACCGCGATCATCCGTTGTGAAGCTGGTGGCCTCACCCTCGACCGAGGCGAGAATGTCGTTTCGTCCTGGGGCAGCGGTGCCTCCTTTGTTAACGCAGTTGGCGCGCACAGTCGCGGTCGCCGACAAGACTGCATCGAACGCCGTGTTCCCCAATCCAACTCCGACACCATTGAAAGTCAGCGATCCCGAGGTAAAGAATGCAGACTTGAAATGGAAGCCCCCCGCGCCTGCCCCGAGCATCGTCGCAAAGACGAGGACGAACACCGTTACAAATGTAATGAACCTGCGTCGCATATAAATGGCCTCCTCAGTACCGCCAGCAAGCTTAACCACTCAACGTGAATTAGTGCGGAGGGAAACCAAATCGATTTCGATCTTTTTGATGGCGCCCTCCGCTCCCAACAAAACCAGGATCGACCGGGCTGTTTCCCAGCGCTCGGCACCAGCGTCGTAGTTGCCCGAACGTACGTCATGAAGTGCCCATGCTGTCAGCACTTTTGCGATGTCGGCATCCGAGTCAACTGCAGAGGCGACTTCCAGAGCCCTTGCGAAGAGGGCCGAAGCGTCCAACACCTGTTCAGTTCCGTCAGCCACAATCTCTACCGGCGCCCCGCTCCGTGATGACAATACCCCGAGGACCCTCCAGGCCCCCGCCATATGATCGGGTGCCTCCGACTTGATGCCCAACTCGAGTGCGCTGGTTCCAGCTTCCTTGGACTCTTCCCATCGCTCCTGAGCGAGAAGCGACAAGGCAAGGAATTGATAGGTTTCGCTAAGGAGGGAGAATTCCCCCGGCGCCAAATCTATAACCGAGCGCAACACAGCCTCACCTTCGATCGGCCGGTCCAGAGCCACCATTGCACCACCGAGGTTCGACTTATAGACGAGTTCGGCGTCCCTGTCAGAGGTCTCCTGCGCCATCTGAAGGGCCTCTTCATAGCGCCTCTCTGCCTCGGAAAAGTCACCGCGCAGTTCGGCGATGACACCGAGATTGTTCAAAACTGGCATCAGCTTCTCGTCGTTGCCAGCCCCCTTGTAGATGGATGCGGCCTCGGTGAAGTGGGTCACTGCGTCGTCATATTGGCCGGTACTCGCCGCGATGACCCCTTGCAAGTTCAATGCCTCTGCGAGAGGAGCAGGCTCGTCAACCTCGCGGCTGATCGTTAACACTTGGGCGGCAACCTGGATGCCCTTTTCGAAGGAGCCGAGGCGGATATTCGACCATGCCTCGATGAACATGGCTCTCGCCTCGCCAGATCTATCTCCTGATCTTTGAGCTGCTTCCCGACTTCGAACCGCCGCCTCGAGCGCCTCGCGTGACCGACCGCGGTGTGTTTCTGCTACCGCAATGCCATGCTCGGCGCGGGCGATGCTGATGTCGTTATCAGTTTCAATCGACTCCGAAGCGAGGACCTTGTATACCTCTATAGCCTTCTCGTATTCGGCCTGCATCGTAAAGACGTCTCCCAGACCACCCAAAGCAAGCGACCGCTGAGCCTGGACAGCGGCTGACTCGCCAGCTATCTCGATTGCCCGGGTATACGCTCGAGCCGCAGCATCGGGAGCGTGGGTCTGGCGGGCCCGGTCCCCGGTCATCATCAGCCATTCGACAGCCTCGGCGGCGTCGCCGGCACGGTCGTAATGTTCGGCAATCTGACCAGCGAATTCGGCCTGGCGGTCCCCGGCGGCGTCGACCAGCCAACCTGCGACTTCGTGGTGGTAGACCCGCCGTATTTTGCGAACCACCGACTCATATGCGACGTCGTGGACAATTGCATGTTTGAAGATGAACTCTCTTGTGGACTCGAATGCGGACGGATCACGCTCATAGGCCAGTTCATGTTGTTTGAGGGAAGTCGCGACACCACTTAATGGCTCGATTTCGCCTCCCCCAGATGTCGCCATCGCTAGATGATCCGAGGCCTCTTCCCAGAAGACGCGTCCTATAACCGAGGAACGCTGCAGGACATGGCGTTCCGCCCGTGGCAGCGAATCGAGCCGTGCCTGCAACACTCCGATGAGCGTTCCGGGAATTGTCGCCTTGCTCAGGGCGTCGAGTCGTACCGTCCATTGTTGCCCCATGACATCGATGACACCCTCGTCGATCAGCATCTTGATGAGTTCTTCAACGAAGAACGGGTTCCCTTCGGATCGCTGAGCTACCAGGTCTCGTAAGGGCTTTGGCGTCTCACCGAATCTCTGAAAGACGTCGTCCAGCAACGAGTCTGTCGCCGCCTCGTCCAGAGGCTCCAGACTCAGCAGGAGACGGTTTGGCGCCTCCCTTTCCCATTCAGGACGATGTTGCAGGAGGTCGGTCCGTGAGGTACACATGATGACCACAGGCAGCGATGCGAGTTCTTCGGCTAGATACTCGATCAAGTCGAGCGATTCCTCGTCAGCCCAGTGGATGTCTTCTATGAGGAACACCAGATACGTGTTCACGCAGCCGGTTATGAGCAGGTTTAGCAGGGCCTTGAAACCCTTATCTCTTATCATTTTGGGCTCGGAGAGGATCCCTGAGACAGCGGGATGCTCGCTGTAGTCGAGACCCATCAGATGACCGAGTAGCGGGGCGGACATTCCTGCTTCGATGCCCATGTAATTGGTGATTCCCTCCTCGAGTTTGGATTTGGCTATCGCGGGGCTGTCTGAGTCCGCGATCTGGAAGCGATCCGACAAGATGCTACGAAGGATCGAGTACGCCGTATCACGGCTCGACTCGACGGCTCGTCCCCGAAACAGCCAAACCGGATACGGATTTCCTTCGAGATGGTTGAAGTACTCATAGACGAGTCGGGACTTCCCAACGCCAGGATGGCCGACGATCGTTACCAGCTTGATATCACCAGGTGAGTCACTCGGTGTATCCGGCAGTAGCGACTTGAGCTGATTGATTTCGTGGTCCCGTCCCACCATCCGGGTTTGCACTCCCGCAACTTCCCTGGGACCTACCCGGAAAGTCCTCGGTTTGGCCCCCTTTACTCGAAACGCCTGGACAGGGTCTTCGACACCTTTCACCGACAAGGGTTCCGTCGACTCGACGTTGAAAAGACCGACTACCTGGTTCATCGTCGACTGGGAGATGAGAACTCCGCCGGGAGGAGCCAACCCCTCAAGGCGACTGGCCAGGTTCACTGTGTGCCCGATTGCCGTGTACTCGTTGTTTGAGCCGACCCTGCCCAACATCGCCAGACCCGTGTTGATGCCGACTCTCATCTGGAGAGGTGATGATCCCCGCCCTCGCGACGAGACTATTTCGGCGACCGTTTCTTGCATGGCCAAGGCCGTCCGAACCGCGCGCTCCGCGTCATCCTCGTGAGCCACTGGAGCTCCGAAGAGGGCCATTACGGCGTCACCGATGTGCTTGTCGACACGACCTCCATGATCGGTGATTACCTTGTCGATGAGGTCCCACATAGAGTTCATGATCTCCGCGACATCCTCGGGATCCATGGTCTCTGACATACTCGTAAAGCCCGTCACGTCGGCGAAAACCACGGTGATCTGCTTACGCTGGTCCTCCGTATCGGGCGGCGCTTCGGACTCATCCCCGAGTTGGGCCTTGAGCGCGGCGATTGCGGGGCCGATGGCGTCGCCCAATTGGGCGCGCTGAGCTTCCAGCGCTGCTATCGACGCCTCGATTTCTTCTCTACTTGAGGTTTTGTCGCTCAACTCTGTCGCTGACCTGCCCTGCCTATCGTGGTCCTAGCGTCTGATTCTAGTTTTTCCATAACGATGCGACAGACGACGATATCCCTGGAGAGAGAACCACCGGACTCCTGGAGCGAGTCGACCACAGCATTCGAGACCCTTTCGGACACAGCCGTGGTGAGGCCGGGAACCTCAATCCGGTTTGTGGCGGCCGTTGATGCGTTCCGTCAACTCCGTGTCGACCAAGTCGGAATACTCCGGGTGATTGTCAATGAAGGCTGCGAAGAAGGGGCAAATGGCTACGACCGAGCCCTTATTCTTCCTGACGTCGGTCAAGGCGGCCCGGGCCAGCTCGGATCCCAATCCACGTCCCGCAGATTTGTCGTCTATCTCAGTGTGAACAAATAGGTGCTTTCCGGCACGCATGTGATATACGGCGAACCCGGCCACTTCGCCAGTCACTTCTATTACATAGCGATGGTTCTCGGCGTCGTCCCAAATTCGCACATCGTTAGTCACGGAATTCTTACCTCCTCGTCATATTGCCTGGTCGGCGTCCGGCGCTTCAGACGATGTCAGGTCAGAAACCAGTTCCGCCACACATACGCCCAGCACTCCAAGGACCACCCATTCCGGTGCGAGGTCCGTCAGAAAGCCAATAGACATGAGAAATGGGATGCCGAGAAGCCGACTCATTGTGATGTTTCTACCTGCCACCGTGTCGCTTTTAGACGAAGCTGCTTGGATGAGTGCCAGAGCGCCCAGGACCACGGCTACCGCACTGACAAGCAGCCATCGATCCGGTCCGGGCATGGATCGGTGACCGGCGTCTGCCACGGCCCTTTCCAATCCAGCCCCCGTCGCCGCCAACGCTGCCGCCAACGGCATGTGGGCGTAGATCCATGCGGTTGGTCGCCAGGTGCGTCGAACCGTCGGGTTTCGGCGAACTACCGATCCTCTCGCATTGTCGAAGTACATCCACCAAAGCGCAGTCGCCACTCCAACACCCAGCGCCGCTGTCGCAGTGGGGGCAAATGACCATGACACATGGCTCAATCCGGCAACGACGGCGGCGATCGATTCGCCCAGTACAAGGATTGTGAACAGTCCAAATCTCTCGGGAAGATGCGACACGTCGAGGGGGATTCTGGCCTGTTCATCTCGCATCACCCATGGAGTTGCCAGGTCGACGGTCAAAGCAACAGCCCATAGAACGAACCGTGCGGTTTCGGGCACCAACGCCGATGCGGTCCATAAGATTGCTGCAGTGCCGAACCCAACCAGATACCCCTTCACCAGAGACCGGGTCTCATCGACGTGTCGATATGCACGCCAGTACAAGACCAGCAACAAAATTCGCGAAAGGGCGTAACCCGCCGCAAACACTCTGGTTGAGCTGGCGGCATCGAGCGAAAGCGATGAAGCGATCACCACGATGGTGACCATCTGCCCGGCGGCGATTAGCCGATAGACGACGTCGTCGGTGTCGTAGCGGTCTGCGTAGTAGGTGTGGCTCGCCCACAACCACCAAAGCAACGCAAAGTATCCCAGATAGGAGGCAACGCCGCCGAAAGTTGTATCTGCGAGTAATCGTTCGACGAGCACGGCAACCGCAACGACGAAAGCCAGGTCGTAGAACAGCTCAAGCCAGGTGGCTGATCTCTGTCCTTCGTCTGCCGTCGTCCGCAGTCTCGGCGGCGAAATATTTACAAAGCTCAAGGTTCTCCTACACCAACACAACCACATGGGTGGCCGTGGAAGCCACACGATAAGCGATCGGGGTTGGGACCGTCGTATCGAGCTCGGTTCGTCGACGCTTCGATTGGAGCACCGATTGATTCACGCCGAGCAACGTTGACGTCCGAGTCATAAGATGTCCGTGAGGTCGAATGACAGTTCCAATTTGTGCCCACTTCGCCCGATTGAAGTGTGTTGCCGAATCCAAGTCGGGGACTGCAAGCGCTGTCTGGCAACAAGCGTTGCCCGGGTGCGCCAACGGTCATGCGTGGAGCGCTTGTGATTAGCACCGCCGATATCCTCCGTAATCTTCCCTATTTCGCCGACCTACCGGAGGATCTCCTCCTGCGGGTTTGCGAAGGCTCTGAGCAGGTAGAGCTCAATCCCGGAACCGTGATCATCGAAGAGGGCAGCGATTCTGAGGAGATGTTTGTCGTTGTAGAAGGGCAGCTCAGTGTGACCAAGGTCGCCAATGCCAAAGTGGTGGAGCTGGCGCGACTTGGTCGGGGTGACGTGGTGGGGGAAATGGCACTACTTGACGGCGCTCCCAGGGCGGCCACCGTGACCACGACAGAAAACACGATGCTGATCCGGGTGCCAGTCGCCGCTTTCGAAGATCTCATCAAGGACACGCGTGTGATTCGGAGGATGTTCCGAACAGTGACATCGAGATTGCGCGACATTGAGGACACCCTGCGTCATGAGGAGCGTATGTCGGCCCTGGGCCGGATGGCCGCGCAACTGATGCACGAGCTCAACAACCCTGCGGCCGCCGTCGCGAGAAGCACCCAGGAGTTGGACCGGGTCTATCTGGAACTCGGTGTTGAGACCGGGGTCTTGGCCGAGTCGCTCATCGGGGGAACGGGCCTTCCCAACCCAGAACCGCCTTCAGGTTTGACCGCACTTGGCCGCTCCGGCGCTGAGGATGAGATGGCCCGATGGCTCAATGAGCACGGGATTGCAGACGCCTGGGAGTTGGCACCTGGATTGGTTGAAGCGGGCTGGACCGGCGAGATTCTCGGGGGAGCCATTGATGGCATGCCTGAGCAACTCATGGTTCATCTCGTCCGTTGGATCGCCCTGCGTGCGACAGCTGAGCAAGTGATCGGTGAGATTGGTATCGGCGTCAGGAGGATTTCCGAGTTGGTGCGGGTCGTTAAGGATTATTCATATCTAGACCAGGCACCTGTTCAAGAAATAGAGCCGACGTCCGGCATCGAAGACACCCTCATTCTTCTCAAGGGCAAGTTGCGCGATATCGATGTCGTCCTTGATTTCGGAGAGGATCTGGCCCATGTCGAGGTGCCGGGCCGCGACCTAAACCAGGTGTGGACCAACCTCATCGACAACGCGGCCGATGCGATGGGAGGAAAAGGGACATTGTCAATCTCGGCGGCCAACGTGGGTAACAAAGTCGCCATCAAGATCGGCGACACTGGCTCGGGCATGACACCGGAGACGGTCGAGAGGATCTTTGATCCTTTCTACACCACAAAGGAGCCAGGTAAGGGAACCGGGTTGGGCATGCACACCGTCCACACCATCATCTCCCGTGCGGGTGGCGACATCGAGGTCGAAAGTTCGCCGGAGGGAACCACATTCACAGTCACCCTCCCACGCGTCGGAATCTGACACCACACGTTCCACCAGTTAGCGATGCCTGCAGTCGCGCGGTGGATGGGAGCGATAAGATCTAGCCATGCCTGGCGAGTTCTTTTTCCTGACCTTTGGTGGTCTCGGGATATCCCTGGCCGGGTTTGCCGGGTTGATCTACCTCCTCGATCCGAGCCCCAGTAGCGACAACCCCATTTCCCGGTGGCGGATCCGACACATAGCCCTTTCCGGGTTGATGATCGCCACGGTCGGCCTTCTCGTTTTCCCGGTGTACTTTCTCACCGAAGATGTCCCGCTCACTGTCAGAGTGATTTCATCTTTTGGTCTTCTTGCGCTGGCCTTAGGAACTCGCCGCGATCTGCGACCCGGACCTGCTTGGCCCGATGAGGGACGTCGGAAGCTGAATATGGTCCTCGCCGCGGCGTCGGGCATGCTCTGGGTCGCCTGCATTATCACCGCCAGCGTCGGTTTGCTGATGCTGTCATTTGTTGGTTGGATCTCGGCGCCAATCGGTACCTTCGCCAACTCGATCATCGAGCTCGAAGACTCACCGCTCGCAGGCTCACCCTCGAATAGGCAAGCCCGGTAAGCCTCCTAGACTCCTGGATATGGCGACGCTCCAGATAACACGACCGGGCGATGTTTTACCTGAGGCCGAGGTGGCCGCTCTCAAGCCAATAATCGACGATATCAACCGGCTCAAGGTCGAACGCAATGCCATCGTCGCCGCTCACAATTACATGACTCCCGACATCTACCACCTGGCCGCAGATGTAACCGGCGACTCGTTGGCTCTTGCCTACCTCGCGAGGGAGACAGAGGCTGAGGTGATTGTTCTCGCCGGGGTTCACTTCATGGCGGAGACTGCCAAGATCCTCAGCCCGGAGAAGACGGTCCTTATCCCCGACCTCCAGGCCGGATGTTCCCTGGCAGACGGAATCACCGGCGCCGATGTGCGCGCTCTAAAAGAGCAGTACCCCGGAGTCCCGGTAGTGACTTACGTCAACACATCTGCAGAGGTCAAGGCTGAATCTGACATCACTTGCACGTCGTCGAACGCTGTTGCTGTGGTCAATTCGCTTGGCGTTGACCGGGTCATTTTCACTCCCGATCAGTTCCTCGGAAAATGGGTGGCCACCCAGACCGATGTCGAAGTGATTCTTTGGGAAGGGTCTTGCATGGTGCACGATCGATTCACCGGCGATGAGATCAGACACCACAAGGAGTCGCTGGGTGATATCAAGGTAATTGCTCACCCGGAATGCCCACCCGATGTGCTCGAAGAGGCCGACTACGTCGGTTCAACCCATGGCATTCTGGAGTGGGTACGGGTCAACAAACCGGATCGAGTGATGATGATCACAGAGTGTTCGATGGCCGACAATGTCTCGGTCGAGAATCCTCACACCGAGTTCATCAGGCCATGCAACTTGTGCCCTCACATGAAAAGAATCACCCTCGACAACATCAGGACTTCGCTTGCCACCATGACCCACCAGGTGGAGATCGCTCCAGATGTGATTGATCGTGCTCGCCAGGCGGTAGAACGGATGCTCGAGGTCGGTCGCAAGGACTGAACCGATGACCCAAATCACCCATCTCGAAGCTCCACTGATAGTTGGCGCTGGTGTGGCGGGTCTTACGGTTGCGCTGGGCCTTGATTACTCATTTGTGGTGACGGCGCCCGAGATGGGATCGACCTGGTGGGCTCAAGGTGGCATCGCTGCTGCCCTTTCATCAGAGGACTCACCGTCTCAACACGCGGAGGACACTGTCGCTGTTGCTGGTGGTCTAGCTGTTCAGGATGCCGTCGAGGCCCTGACCCGTGGGGGACCAGAAGCCATTGATCGCCTGACGGCAATGGGTGCTGAGTTCGACCGCGATGAGGTTGGCGATCTCATGTTGGGCCGGGAAGGCGGTCACCAGATCCGGCGCGTTGTCCATGCTGATGGCGATGCCACCGGGGCAGAAGTGATGCGGGCCCTGAACCTCGCAGTTGAGGCCTCCGAGCGAGTTGTCACCATCCCGGGGCGAGTCGTGGAACTCGTTCAAATCGCCGGTCGGGTGAGTGGTGTCGTTCTTGCCGAGGGGATGAAACGATCGGTTCTACTAGCACCCGCCGTCGTTCTTGCTACTGGAGGGGCGGGTCGTCTCTTTGCACGCACGACCAATCCGCTTGGCGTCACGGGTGACGGGATCGCCATGGCTGGAAGGATCGGAGCCCGTCTCGCCGATCTCGAGTTCGTGCAGTTTCACCCCACGGCTCTCCTTGCGGGGAAGGACCCGCTGCCTCTCCTCACCGAGGCACTACGAGGCGAGGGAGCCTTGCTGGTCGATGCCCACGGTCGGCGCTTTATGGACCAGTACCACCCGATGGCCGAGCTTGCGCCACGGGATATCGTGGCCCGGGCGATTTTCTGGCAATACGACAAGGGGTTGGGGGCTTATCTCGATTGCACCAGCATCTCCGATTTCACCGAGCGATTTCCCACGGTCAGTGCCCACACACACTCGGTCGGTCTCAACCCTTCGATTGACCTCTTGCCGGTGTCGCCTGCTGCGCACTATTACATGGGCGGGATCGACGCCGACCTCCGTGGACGCACCTCCGTCGACGGGCTGTGGGCCGTGGGGGAGTGCTCTTCGACGGGGGTTCATGGAGCCAATCGGCTGGCCTCGAATTCACTGCTTGAAGGTCTTGTTTTCGGTGCGAACGTCGCCATCGACGTTGCGCAGAATCTGGTCGAAGCGGATGGGAAACCAGAAAC
>JBBKXI010000022.1:0-5827 GCA_037969415.1 Acidimicrobiia bacterium
ACCTTGTATCCCCCCGACCTTGTATCCCCCCGACAGAACTACCTCGTCGGTGGCAGGGCTTTGATACAGGGATCAAGTTCGTCCTGCTCGACGGGTTCCGATACAGCCGGGTCCGGTTAGTTGTTCCGCCGCTGCGGAGGGCCGACCCCTTGTATGCCCCCGACAGGAGTCATGAGTGTTCTTGAAATGATTCTGCTCTTTCGGGCATAACCAATTGGCAACTCTGTAGGACGAGAGGCAGACAATTGGGAACGTTTATCGCACGTCGGCTGCTGTACAGCATCCCGGTATTGATCGCTGCGTCAATGTTGGTTTTCTTCGGGATGAGCGCCGTGACCGATCCGATCTCGCAGGTCCGACTGATTCCCAGTATCAGCGCGGACACGATTCAGAACATCGTCGACCGCAAACATCTCGACGACCCGCTCATTGTCCAGTACGGATTCTGGCTGAAGGACGCGGTATTCAATCAGTTCGGTACCACGGCCATTGGAGATCAGGAGATCTGGCCGGAACTATCCCGCTCGATCGGAAACACGCTCCAGTTGGTGCTGGTATCTCAGGTAATCGCTTTGCTTCTGGCCATCGTGCTCGGAGTGTTTTCTGCGAAGAAGCAATACAGCTTCTTTGACTACGCCACGACGACGATGAGTTTTTTCGGCTTCTCGGTGCCGATCTTCTGGTTTGCCCTCATTCTTCAGGCTCTGGCGACTGCTTTCTTCCTCAAAACGGGTATCCGACTCGTTTACACGTTTGGGATCTCTTCGCTGGATCCGGCTAACCCCTTCATCGACCGGGTCCAGCACATGATCTTGCCAATCGTCACCCTCTCCTACGTATCCATTGCGACTTTCTCTCGTTTTCAAAGAGCCTCGATGCTCGATGTGCTCCACTCCGACTACATAAGGACCGCTCGCTCCAAAGGTGTCAGCGAGAATGGGGTGACGTTGAAACATGGCCTCCGCAACGCCCTGATACCGGTGGTAACCGTGGCAGCACTTAACTTCGGTGGTGTTCTTGGCGGGGCCGTGATCACCGAGACAATTTTCTCATGGCCGGGTATGGGCAAGTTCTTCATCGATGCGTTGAACCGAGGCGAGGTGTACACATTGATGGCATGGCTCATGGTCACGGCCGTCGCGGTAATCCTCTTCAACATGATCGCTGATGTGACCTACGGCTGGCTAGACCCGCGAATCCGCCTGGATTGAGATCGGGCTCCATGCATGGAGGGAGTAGCCCGAGCTTTTCGCGTTCTTCTCTCCTTCCATGCACGCAGGAACTCCCAGGGTCTCGCGTTCTTCTCTCCCTCCTTCAGGAGGGAGTACCGCCGACGGAGTTGGCGGGGAGGGTGGGGCTTCAGACACCAACCGGTGGCCGGCTGAATGGAGTTTGCAGAGCAAACTTCTAAGGAATCCGAAGGATTCCCGTCCACCCCCGGCCGTTGCTTCTCGCACCGGCCACCCCCTCCAACGCTGCGCTCTGGAGGGGGAGTGAGAACGCATGTGTTCCCATTAACGTTCGGGGCATGCCAGGGCCCCTTGCAGGAATCACTGTTGTTGAGCTGGCCGGGCTCGGTCCAGCTCCATTTGCTGGGATGGTTCTCGCCGACCTCGGCGCCACCGTCATTCGTGTCGATCGTCCGCCAGACGCCTCAGGTCTTACTCTGGTCCCACCTAAATTCGATTTGCACAACAGAGGGAAGAAGTCGATTGCGGTCGATCTGAAGCATCCTCAGGGCGTTGAAGTGGTGCTTGACCTGATCACAGGGGCGGATGTTCTCATCGAGGGGCTCCGTCCCGGTGTCACGGAGCGGCTTGGTGTTGGTCCAGCACATGCCCTCGCGGCCAATTCTTCGTTGGTTTACGGGAGAATGACCGGATGGGGCCAGGACGGGCCGTATCGGGATATGGCCGGCCACGACATTAACTACGTCGCCGTATCCGGCCTGCTGCATGCCATTGGCCAAAAGGATTCACCCACCGTTCCGCTCAATATGATCGGCGACTTTGGCGGTGGTGGGATGCTGTTGGTGATCGGTGTGCTTGCGGGTCTCCTCAACGCGCGATCGACGGGGGCGGGCCAATCGGTTGATGTTGCCATGGTGGACGGGTCAGCCCTTCTCTCGACATCCATTCATGGTCTTCTCGCCGCGGGGGAGTGGACCGATCACCGGGAATCCAACCTCCTCGACGGTGGGGCGCCGTTCTATTCGGTGTATCCCACTGCTGACGGCAAACACATGGCCGTTGGCGCTCTCGAGTCACAGTTCTTCTCCGCATTGGTCGAACGTCTGGGGTTGGATGACTGTCCTCCACAGGATGAGCGGGAATCGTGGCCGATCTTGCGTGATTTGTTTGCCGGACGTTTTCGGAGTGAAACTCAGGCTTTCTGGGTCGACAAGTTTCGAGGAAGTGACGCTTGCGTGGCTCCTGTTGTGTCTCTCGGCCAAGCCGCGACCAACGAACATCTCCGTTCTCGTTCTACGTTCGTGGATGTCGACGGAATTTCCCAACCCGCACCAGCACCGAGGTTCGACAGGACACCTCCGCCAGAACGGCCCGGGAAACCTCCGAGCCCTGGTGCAAATACTATGGAGGTTTTGATCGGCCTTGGCTATAGCCAGGAGCAAATCGGTATGCTCAAGGAGATAAGAGCAATTTCCGAAATGACGGAGGAGTCATGACCGAACAAGCCGTGCTCACCGAGCGCGCCGAAATTGATGCGGTGGTTGAAGGCAAGACGATTGTCGACTACTTCAATCGGAATGCCGAGCGCCACGGCGACAAGCCCGCGATCCATTTCAAGGCCAACGGCGAGTTTGTCGACCTCACCTGGAGTCAATATCGAGACGAAGTCCACAAGGTGGCTGCTGGACTTTCCACACTTGGGGTGACCAAGGACGAATTCGTGGCAATCCAGGCCGGTAACAGGCCGGAGCATGTCATTGCCGATCTTGGTGCCCTTCACACAGGCGCGACACCAGTAACCGTCTACTCGACCCTCTCCGCCGTGGAGATTCGGTACATCGCCGGAAACTGCAATGCCACAGTTGCCATCCTCGAGGATCTCGAATTCATGAAGCGGTGGGAGGAGATCCGGTCCGAGCTTCCCAATCTTCGTTATGTGGTTCTGATGTCAGGTGCCGAGAATTATGACACCGCCGATTGGGTGTTGTCCTGGGACGAGCTCCTGGCTCGGGGAACGCAGGTACTCCAGGATGATCCAGAGACCGTGACCCGGCTCTCTTCCGGAATCGGACCGGACACCCTGGCCACCTTGATCTACACATCCGGCACGACTGGCACACCGAAAGGTGTGATGATCAGCCAGCACAACGTAGTTTGGACGGTCGAGTCGCTGAGACGAGGCGCCGATCTCAAGCTCGGTGCCCGAATGGTCTCGTATCTGCCGTTAGCTCATATCGCAGAGCGGCTCGCCACCCATTATCTGGGCATATATCTGGCTGGCGAAGTCTGGTTTTGCCCCAACCTCGCAGGAGTCCTCGAGTACATCATCGAGGCGAGGCCGACGCTATTTGTCGCAGTGCCCCGAGTATACGAGAAGTTCCATTCCCGTCTGATGGCTCGCTTCGATGAAGCGAGCGGGATAAAAGCCATCCTCCTCAAGAAAGCGCTTAGCGCTAACGCCAAACGGGTGGAGGCCGAGGAGAACGGTGGTTCGGGTGGTGCACTCGCCGGGATTCTCGACAAGGTAGTTCTCTCCAAAGTCCGAGAGGGTTTGGGAATGGAGCAGGTCGAAATCGCGATTACTGCCGCCGCTCCCATCAATCCAGACCTGGTGAGGTTCTTCCAGACCATTGGAGTCCCACTCTTTGAGCTATACGGGATGTCGGAGACGACCGGCCCCGCCACCAGCAACCTTCCTGGTGCCTTCAAGATTGGTTCCGTCGGTAGGCCGTTGCCGGGCGTTGGCGTCAAGCTGGGCGACGATGGGGAAGTATTGATGAGTGGCGGTGTCATCACCGCCGGCTATTACAAGCTTCCTGACGCCACAGCAGAAGGGTTTGACCAGGATGGCTGGCTTAAGAGCGGCGACCTCGGTCGAATCGACGATGACGGGTATCTCTGGATCGTGGGCCGGAGCAAGGAGATAATCATCAACGCAGCTGGCAAGAATATTGCACCGGCGAAATTGGAGACCTTGCTTGGTAACCACCCGCTGATCTCCAAAGCCTGCATGGTCGGTGACGGGCGTAAGTTCATCACCATGGTCGTCGCCCTCGACCATGAAGAAGCCCCGGCGTGGGCCGAGGCACGGGGCCTGGCCTACGAAGACCTGGCGAGCTTCTCCAAGCTGCCAGAGGTGGAGCAGGAGATTGCTGATGCCATGGCTGCCGCCAACGAAACCGTGGCACGGGTCGAGCAAATCAAGAAATGGGTCGTGGTGCCCGACGAGTGGACACCGGACTCTGGAGAGCTCACCCCGTCGTTGAAGTTGAAGCGGCGTATTGTCCTTGAGAAATATGCCGAGGAGATCGACAGCCTTTACGTAGGGGTATGACGCTCGCCTCATCCCGCCCGATCTTCGAGGCGGACCACCAGCTATTTCGTGAGACCGCTCGTGAGTTCGTACAACGCGAGATTGCCCCCAATGTCGATAAGTGGGAAGAGGCCGGCATCGTGGACAAGGCCATGTTCCGCAAGGCAGGGGCGAGCGGCCTGCTCGGGATGGCCATACCCGAAGAATACGGCGGCGGTGGGGTCGACGATTTCCGATTTAATGCAGTAATAGTCGAAGAGATCACCGGTGGAAATGGGTTCGGCTCCGGAATGTGCATCACTCTGCACAACGATGTCTGCCTCCCTTATTTTCTCAGACTGACTACCGACGAACAGAAAGAACGATGGTTTCCCGGCCTGGCCTCAGGCGATCTGATGGCGGCTATCGCAATGACGGAGCCCGGTGCCGGGTCCGACCTGGCCGGGATCGCCACAACGGCGATCCGGGACGGGGATCACTACGTTGTCAACGGTTCTAAGACCTTTATCACCAACGGGATCAACTCGGATGTGATTATCACCGCCGTGAAAACAGATCCGGCGGAGAGACATTCAGGGATGAGTTTGCTGGTTGTTGAAGACGGCCTGGAAGGTTTCACCAGAGGTCGCAATCTCGACAAGATCGGACTCCACGCTCAGGACACTGCTGAGCTGTTCTTCGACGACGTTCGGGTGCCCTTAACCAACCTTCTCGGTGACGAGGGGCGTGGATTTATCCACCTTGTCGAAAACCTTCCCCAGGAACGGCTGTCGCTCACGGTGGGCTCGATCGCCCATGCCGAAGCAGCTTTCGGATGGACACTTGAGTACATCAAGGAGCGCAAGGCGTTCGGACAGCCGATCGGATCATTCCAGACGGTCAAGCACAACATGGCTGAGATGCTTACCGAACTGGACATTGCCAGGGTGTACGTCGATAACCAGATTCTGCAACACACAAAAGGTGAATTGTCCGCTGACGAGGCGGCAAAATCGAAATGGTGGGTCACCGAGTTGGAGAAGAAAGTGATCGACAGATGCCTCCAACTGTTTGGTGGATGGGGCTACATGGAGGAATACCCGATTGCAAGGGCCTATCGAGATGCCCGGGTGCAAACTATCTACGGCGGCACCACCGAGATAATGAAAGAAATCATCGGCCGCAGCCTCGGACTGTAATTTTGCAAGGGGGGGGCGACTCCCCTTGTGTCCCCCCGCCGGGTTGTGTGCGTCTTTTCCTGCCCTGGGATACATGATTTCACGGCGTCGCGGATTGGCGATCATGAAAGAACTCTCCCTCCGCTTGCGGAGGGAGTACCCGGCGG
>JBBKXI010000023.1:0-3396 GCA_037969415.1 Acidimicrobiia bacterium
GTCGCGGTGGTCTTCGTCTTTTTCCTGCTTCGGTACTTTTATTCAAACCTGCTCGATAACTTCAATCGTCTCGGAATCAGTACGTCATTCGAATTCCTGAGAAGCCCGACCAACTTCAGAATTCCTTACGACGAAAGCTTCGATCCCAGTTCTCCTGTTTGGCAGATGGTCCTGGTCGGGATCAAGAACACTTTCCTCGCCGGCTTCTTCGGTGTGATAATCGCCACAGTCGTTGGTCTGATAGTTGGAGTGTCCCGCCTCTCCGACAACTGGCTGGTCAACAAGGCAGCCACCGTTTATGTCGAAACGTTTCGCAATATCCCGCCGCTCGTCATCATCATCTTCTTTGCGAGCGCAATATTTTTCTTCGGCCCGTTCCCGATCTTCTCTGAGTCGTGGGAATTCAATTTCTTTGGTACTGACAACGTCTTCCTAATTCTCAATCGAGACAAATGGGGTATTCCTGGGTTCACGGAAGTCGGCAATCTCACCCTGTTCTGGGTAGCACTGCTCGTCGGCATCGTGGTCGCCGTTGTGGTGTGGCGGTGGAGGACGAAACGGTTCGATGCGACCGGAGAACCGCATCATCGGGTGTTATGGGGCGGAGCAGTGCTTCTTTTGATTGCGGTCATCGGTTTTTTCGTTGCCGGGCAGCCGTTTGAGGTTTCGTGGCCGGCCATTTCGGAAGACGGCCGCCTGTTGCTGGGTGGCTTCGCCATCAATTGGGGCTTCATTTCGGTGACCGTAGCCCTCGGTCTATATACGGCCAGTCATCTCGCTGAGATTCTGCGTGGGTCGATTCTCGCCATTCACGGCGGTCAGTCGGAGGCGGCTAACGCTCTGGCATTGAACGGATTCCAGCGGTACCGTTTCGTCATCCTGCCCCAGGCGATGAGGATAGCGATTCCGCCGACGATCAATCAGTACCTCAACCTGGTTAAGAACACGTCGTTGGGTACGGCAGCCGCCTATGCGGAGATCACGGCACTCACCAAGACGTCGATTGGAAACGGTCGTCCCACCTTCCAGTCGGTCATGATCCTTGCTGCGGTGTATCTGGCCTTTTCCTTGGTCATCTCCTTCGTGCTCAACATCGTCAATCGCCGCTTGCAGATAGCTGACCGATGAGTATTTCCGCGCCACCAATCAGGAAGAGAGCAACCCCGATCGAATGGGTGAAGGACAACCTCTTCTACAATTGGTGGTCAGGCGTGATCACCGTGATCATGTTTCCGATCCTTGCCTACCTCCTCTATCGCGCTTTTCGGTTTGTCTTTATTACCGGTCAATGGCTCGCGATCACCCAGAACCTGACGCTGTTCATGCAGGGGACATTTCCCAGAGAAGATCAGTGGCGTCTCATCTCCCAACTTCTGATCTTTGCCCTGGCTTTTGGAGTTGGAGCCGGGACTAGCTCTGCCTCAACACGAGATAGCGCGGTCGATGCGGGGCTTCCCATTCCACACACTTCGATTGCGGACACTGCCAAGAGAATGTGGTCGCTGATTCTCTTCATCGCCGTCTTGCTTGCCGCGGCCACAGTGAACCCAACAGGAAACCTCCTCAACCCCTTCCTCCTAGTGATTGGCGTCGGTCTTGCGGCGTTCATCGGGTATCAGGCGAAGCGGATACCACGTAGGTTCCGCAATGTCGGCTGGCTGGCTACAGCAGTTCTATTGCTCTTCGGCTTTCAGGTGGTCTCCGGGTTTGATGCAGGAGGCTGGGTCTCCCTGACTTTGATCTTCACCGTTGCTATTTGGATGGGGCTCCCCGTCGAACGGTTTGGGTCGGTTTGGGTACGGGCCTTGGTCAAGCTGGCGGCAATTGTGGTGGTCGGTCTGATCCTCCGCTTTGGATACGGCGCCATAGATCAAACTGGAATCGGATGGGACAAATGGTCGGGTCTCCAGCTCACTCTGATGGTGTCGGCCATTGCCATAGTGTTGGCCTTCCCTCTCGGCCTCCTACTGGCCCTGGCCAGGCGTTCCACCCTTCCCGCGCTGCGATGGATCGCCACCGGGTACATCGAGGTGATACGGGGCGTCCCGCTGATCACACTGCTCTTTTTTGGACAGTTTGTGCTTGCCTTCTTACTCCCTGAGGGCAGCGACCTCTCCAATATCACCAGGGCAATAGTGGCCATGTCGTTGTTTACTGCGGCCTATGTCGCTGAGATCGTCCGTGGTGGTCTCCAGTCCCTTCCCAAGGGTCAGACCGAGGCCGGCCAGGCCCTTGGTATGGCACCACCGAGCATCATGCAGCGAATCGTCCTTCCTCAGGCCCTTCGTGCCGTTATCCCGGCAATGGTTGGCCAGTTCATCTCATTGTTCAAGGACTCATCCCTCTTAACAATTATCGGCATCCTCGAATTTCTCGGTGTACGTGAGATCGTCCACGCCCAGACGGAATTCCGTGGAGTGGCGATTGCCGAAACCCTGGTATTTATAGCCTTCGGATATTGGGCCTTTGCTTTTGCAATGTCCCGTGAAAGTCAGAGATTGGAACGTAGATTGCGAGTGAGCCGATGACAACAGAACAAAACCCCGAAGTATTTGCCGACGCCACCCAGGCCAAGGGCGAGGCCGCGATCGAATTAGTGAACGTTGACAAGTTTTTTGGTGATTTTCAGGCGCTTTATGACATCAACCTCAAGGTCGGCCAGCAGGAGGTCGTGGTTGTCATCGGGCCGTCTGGTTCAGGCAAATCCACCTTGATCCGTTGTGTCAACAGACTGGAAAAACACGATCGAGGGTCTATCACGGTGGGCGGCCTCGAGTTGACTGACGACATTCGCAACATCCAGGAGATCCGTCGAGAAACCGGGATGGTGTTCCAATCGTTCAACCTCTTCCCGCATCTCACGGTGATCGACAACATCACGCTGGCGCCACGCCAGGTTCGTCATGAACCCAAAGATGTGGCCGAATCCGAAGCGATGAAACTACTGGAGCGAGTGGGTATCCCCGAACAGGCGCGAAAGTATCCGGGGCAGCTTTCCGGTGGCCAGCAGCAACGGGTGGCCATCGCACGATCGCTCGCCATGAAGCCGAAGGTGATGCTTTTCGACGAGCCCACCTCGGCATTGGACCCGGAAATGATCAAAGAGGTCCTCGACGTGATGGTCGAGTTGGCTAAAGGCGGTATGACCATGATCGTGGTCACCCACGAGATGGGCTTCGCTCGCGCTGTAGCCGACCGGGTGGTTTTCATGGCCGATGGCCAGATCGTCGAAGTCGGAACCCCGGAACACTTCTTCACCAATCCCCAAGAAGACCGGACCAAGCTCTTCCTCAGCCAGATCCTTTAGAACTTCTTCCTTTTTCGAAGTATCGCGCGACAATGTCGCGATGAGGAGGGCGCGACATTCGGATCAGGCGTTTCTACCCACGCTCGGGT
>JBBKXI010000024.1:0-42643 GCA_037969415.1 Acidimicrobiia bacterium
GAGCGAGTCGGGCGCACTGGTTGGCAGAAGGTGGCCGACACCTTCAACAATTTCGATGTCGGCCTCGCCACCACCCGCCACTATCACCTCGGCGGCAGCCTGGGCCACGGCAACGGGAACCTCTTTGTCATTCTCACCCCAGAGCAACTTCACCGGTTTGAGCTGTCGGGCCAGCTCGTCGTGGTAATCCTCGTTTACCAACCGAACCAGGATGTCACGCATGATCCCGGTTGTCGCTCGATAGTCGGCGGAGCCCCGGTTGCGCTTCATTTTCTCGATTGTTCCGTCACTGAGCAGATTCAGATCGTTCAGCTTGCGAGCTACCCGATACGGGAGCGGGGACTTGCGGCTGGGTGAAAGTCGAACCAGAGGCGCACCGGTCACCAACAAGGGACCTACCAAATCGGGAAAGTCAGCAGCCAAACAAACGGCAACCCGACCGCCAAACGAATGCCCCACAACCAGCGGGGGCTTGGCAAATTCTTCGAGGACCGGTCGAAGAAATCGGGCATACTCACGTGCTCCCCACACTTCCGGCGGCTCAGGGGTTGCCCCAAATCCGGGAAGATCAACCGCAAGGGCACCAAAAGAGACCAAACTGTTGGTGAAATCGCTTCCGCGTCGGCCCCAACCGTGCAAAGCGAGGATGGTCGGAGACGACACACCGATCGCCTCAGCGAAAAGAGACCCGCCTGCTAGTGAACGCAATGCCAAATTCAATCCTCGACCATCGACGTATAAATGCCGAGAATACAGTTGAGACGATGAGAATCCGGAGTCTGTGACTACAGAGCTGACTAACCCGCGTAAAGCGATGGCCCCTTTCCGGGGGTCTTTGTTGCGACGTGCCTCAGCCGTCGGGTGGTTCGTGACCATTATTCTCAGTGCTCAAGCCGTGAGGGTATCGGTATTTGCCGAGCCAGATTTCTTCATCCCGCTCGCCGCACTCGCCGGCATGCTGACCGTTTCGACTGCCATCCGGTGGGAATCCCTGATGGCCACTCGGATCGCGCCATGGCTTGCGTCTGCCTGGCTTCTCGTATTCGCAGCAGGGATCGGTGCGATCGCACTTCTCCCCGAGATGAACCCGACGGCATTGCCCATTTTGTTCGGGTTGGCCGCCGTCTCCGGCCTCCTTGTCACCTGGTGGGCTCACGCAATGATCACAGTGGCGATAAGCGGGGAAATTGCTTATCTCACCTTCGCCTCGAATCCGGAAGCCGGGATCACCGACGTCCTGGGACTCATTCTGACGGTCATTGCCGTCGGCGCCGCCACCGCACTGGTCGGAATGGAATTCGAACGAGAAACTCTTCGGTCCGCTGAAAGGTCGGCAGAGATCGACCATCAACGCCTCGACTTTGCCCGTCTCTACGAAGTGAGCGCCACGTTGGCCAGAGCGGAATCTCTCGCCGAGATCGTGCCTCACCTCATCGGTACCATCTGCAAGTACCTGGATGCCCAGGTCGGAGTAGTCCTCCTCTACAACCAGGATCGCCATCGCTTGGAAGTGATGAGTCCGATCTGGGTCAACGGCTACCCCCTCGAGAGCGATCCGCTGGTGATCGATGTTGGTGGGCCTGGTGCGATTGCACAGGCGTTCCGAGCAGCCAAACCCATCTTCATCGACCATGTCGAAGCCGAGACCGCCCACCATGTGTTGCTGACTGACCTGGGAATCAGACAGGCGATGATCTCACCTCTAAAGGTCGAGTCGATGCGGGTCGGAACAATCATTATCGGGGATCCATACAACGGCGACTTCACAGAAAATCAACTGGAACAGCTTGGATCGTTGTCCGCACCTGCCGGTCTGGTCCTGTCCCAGATCGGTCGGTACGAGGCGCAGGCAGATATGACAAGGCGTCTCGAGGAAGTGGCCCAAATGAAGACCGACTTCGTCTCCACCGTCAGCCATGAACTACGGACGCCCCTCACTTCGATCATCGGTTCTCTGGATACTGTCAACCGCCCCGAGCTGCAGCCGGAAACTGCCACGGCCCAGGAATTGTTATCTACCGCCCGGCGGCAGGCGGGGCGGTTGCAACGCCTCATAGACGACCTCCTGGTTGTTTCCCGGATCGACCGCGGGGCAATCCCCGTCCATCTCGAGCCGATATCTATTTCCGAGCTTTTCGATGAGATAAATCGAACGGTGTCGATAGAGCCCACTTTTGCTGTCGAACCCCCGGAGCTGGCCGTCGAAGCCGACCGCGACCACCTCAACCGGATCATGATCAACCTCGTGGAAAATGCGGCGAAATACGCCGTCAACAGCCCGGTGGAGATCTATGCATCGGACCACGACCACAACGCGACAATCGCCATCGTCGACCACGGGCCTGGAATCCCACCCCACGAAGTTGACCGGATCTTTGAGCGTTTCACCCAAATCGACCAGTCCGACACACGGTCGAAGGGTGGGACCGGCCTGGGTCTGAGCATCGTGCGATCCCTGGCCGAAGTTATGCGCGGCTCGGTGCGCGTCGAGGAAACCGAAGGTGGTGGCGCCACCTTTATCGTTGAGCTCCCAAAGGCAAAGGTGTTCATCGAGAGCGGCGTCGGCTAACCGCCCGGTGTATCAACTCCGGCCGCAATCGCGTGAAATCCCCCGTCCACATGGACAATCTCACCGCTGGTCATCGCAGCCCAGTCACTCATCAAAACACATACCATTCGAGCAACAGGGTCCGGATTAGAGGCGTCCCATGTCAGTGGAGACCTCTCCTTCCACACTTCGTCGAACTTGTCGAAGCCGGGTATTGATTTGGCCGCCACCGTTCCCAAAGGACCAGCCGAGACCGCGTTAACCCGAACGTTGTATTGACCAAGGTCTCGAGCCAGATAGCGGGTGACGCTCTGGAGCGCAGACTTGGCGACTCCCATCCAGTCGTATGCCGGCCAAGCCTGGGTGTTGTCGAAGTCGAGCGTGACCAACCCCCCGCCACCCGCTTTCTGAAGCAAAGGAAGTAATGCCACAGCGAGCGTCTTGTAGGAGAACGCCGAGGTAGTGAAGGCTATCTGGGCCGACTCGACTGGAGTGTTCAAGAAGTTGCCCCCGAGCGCATCGCCCGGGGCGAATGCAATTGCATGAAGCGCCCCGTCGACCCGCCCCCAGCGCCCATCAAGATCGGCAGTGAGCCGCTCGACATGCTCGGGGTCGTTGATGTCCAATTCGATGACGTCACACATCTGAGGCAAACGCTGTACCGAACGCTCGGTAAGTCGAAGGCCGCGGCCGAATCCGGTCACCACGATCTCCGCACCTTCCTCCTGTGCGATCCGGGCGACATGCCAGGCAATCGAGTCATCGGTGAGAACTCCGGTCACCAGAAGTTTCTTGTCTTTCAACAGCATTTGATTTCCTCCTAGAAACTGTTGCCGAACGTAAGGATGCCGCGAATCGCCAAACCCATACTGAACAACAGAAGCAGCCCGTAATAAAGGGCAGGGCGTTTTCTGAACTGTGCCCGGTATATGTATGCGAATGAGAAGGTGATTGCAATTACGACGCCATAAAACACGTGCTGGTTACCGGGATCCGTCCCGCCGGAGTAGAGAGTCACCCCGAGGACGATCTGGAATAGCAGGAACCCTGCCGCGAACCACACGGTACGCAGGAAGGGTTTCGGCACCGGGTCGCGATTCCTGATCACGATCCCCCAAATCCCCACAGCACCAGCGAAAGCCGCGGAGAAGTAACCCCAATACTGATGGAAGGCACTCACCGGGCCAGCATAGGGAATCTGTCTACCGCGCGATGTGATCGGGTATAATCCGGAAAGGAGGTATGGAGGCAACATGTTTGAAGCAGTGGAATTTGTAGAAGTCTCGGGACTGGCGGAGCCGCGGCAGACTGTCATCGAAGAATTCACAGACGAAGCGTCGGCTGTGGAAGCGGCCCGGCAAGCTCGGAAAGAGTTCCTGGAGACGGGGTCCGTCGATTACGCGTGGTGGATTGTGCGCAAGTCCGGAGCAACCCTCGCCGAGTTCATCGCCGACTCGAAGAGCAACAAGGAATTTGTCCTCGACATCACATCCGGTCAGCTCGTAGAAGTCTGATTTGACCGATCCGTGGCCATCATGGGCGGGCCGTTGGTACGGAATCGTGCTGCGGCTCCTGGTGGCCGGTTGTGGTTTGATCTTCGGGTTATATCTGATGCTCGCCGGCTATTACACAGCTGTCGATTGGAAAACCGGAGAATCGAACTGGACCACCGCGGCTGTCTTCCTCATCACCGGTGGGATCATTCTCGCGGGCTATTCCCTTTGGGGGGCAATCCGACCCAGTAAGCTGTCCCTTATGCCGCCCGCCGTCTTCTTTCTCGGTGCACTCCTATTGGGTAGTCTGGCCCTGGTCGATGATCTCTTCAGAGAGGCCGCAACGTAAAATCATTTCGCTGCCTCCAGATCGGAAATGATCTGTTGCGATGCGAACCGGCCGGGAGCACCCATCACGCAGCCACCCGGATGGGTTCCTGAACCACACTGGTAATAACCCTCGATCGGTGTCCGGTACTGGTTCCAACCCGGAGCCGGGCGGAAGAAGAACATCTGTGGAGCCAGGAACTCACCGGCGAAGATGTTCCCTTCGGTTAGGCCAACGGTTCGCTCGATGTCCAGCGGTGTCACCACCTCGCGGTGGAGGACCAAATCCCCGAAACCGGGGAAGAAAGACTCGAGGGTGGCCTGCACCGTGTTGCCGAAATTGTCGCGCTCAGTGTCCCAGTCGCTTTCTTTGAGGTGATACGGGGCGTACTGGATGAAACATGACATGACGGCTTTTCCGGGCGGAGCCATATCCGGATCGACATTTGACTGGATACATCCGTCGATATATGGCCGCTTCGAATAGGCCCCATACTTGGCGTCGTCGAAAGCCCGTTCCAGATAATCCAGAGAAGGTCCCATGTTGATAAAGCCGCGGTACTGATCGGTGCGGTCACCCATGGCCGGATACTTAGGGTTTGAGTCGAGGGCAAAATTTACCTTTGCCGACGTGCCCTGGAATCGAAACCGCCGAATGTTCTCGACAAGATCGGTGGGCAATTCCATCGGATCGACCAGTTCCATAAAGGTGCGCCGGGGATCGATCGCACTCACCACGATCTTCGACTCGAGTTCGGTGCCATCCTCGAGTACGACACCCGTGGCCTTGCCATTCTTGGTCACGACATGGTCGACCGGTGATTCGAGGCGGATTTCGGCGCCGAAGGATTCTGCCGCCCGCGCCAGCACCTGGGTGAATCCCCCATTGCCACCCTTGTGAAATGCCCAGGCTCCGTAGGCCCCGTCGTGCTCGCCAAATGAGTGATAGAGCAGGACCAGTCCAGAGCCCTGAGACCGCGGCCCAACTTTCGTCCCGATGATCCCCGATGACGCGAGGAGCCCCTGCATGATGTCGGACTCGAAATAATCTTCGAGGATGTCGGCAGCAGAGCCGGTCATGATCCGCACCAGATTGTGGAGAACACCTGGTGGAAGGTCTGCCAGATACGAGCCGATCGCGGCCATCCTGGCCCGCTCCACAGGATCCTTGGAAGTGATGTCCGGAGGTATCGAGTCCATCAGCGGGCGGATGGCGTGGACCACCTGTTCCATCATGTGCCCGTACGCGTCATAGGCATCAGCGTCGTGTTTGGAATGACGCGAGATCTCGTGATGGTTCTCGGCCTTGTCCTGGCCCATGTAGAGGTAGTCGCCGTTCTCCATCGGGGCGAACGTGCTCGGCATCAAGAGAGGCATAAAACCGTGCTTGGTCAGCTCGAGCTCATGGATGATCTCAGGCCGGAGCAAACTCAACGCATAGGAAAACGTGGTGAAGCTGAAACCGGGGTAGAGCTCTTCGGTGATAGCGGCGCCCCCGACCAGATGACGACGCTCCAGGATCAAAGTCTTCAACCCCGACTTGGCCAGGTAGGACCCATTGACCAGTCCGTTGTGGCCACCGCCGATAACAATTGCGTCGTAATCGTTTCGCTCTGCCATTTACTACCTCAGGCTGTCTTTCTTTTGGGGTTATAGAAGGGAAGTCTTGTCACGTTGGCATCTACAACATCGTATTTGTGGTCGATCGTGACTTCGAGGCCAACCCGGGTCCCAGTGGCCCCGAACTCCGGCCGGACACGGGCAATTCCGATATGTCGTTGCAACATGGGTGAGTAAACAAAGCTGGGTGTGTAACCGATCCGGTTCAGATCTTGGTCATAGAGCATCATTCCGCCGTTTTCAGGGGTGTGGTCCTTGGGCGGGATCAGGCCACGGGAATTGTAGAGACGGTCCCAAGCCTGCCAATCGACCATGACTCCGACAGTCTTCCAACGAGAGGTGCCATCCCTAAGTTCGCGTTCGATGGCTGTCCGTCCAATAAACGCGCGGTCGTCAGATTCCAGATCGCGGAACATCCAACCCATCCCCAGCTCGTGTGGAGTGGTCCGCTGGTCGTCGTTCCAGGCATATCTCGATGAATAGAAGTCGACGTCGATTAGTACCAGGCCCGCCTCGATCCGGGTTATAAGCAACGAGGTCTGCCCACAGGGGATGACACCGTAAGGCCTCGCTACTTCAAAAAGGGCATCCCAAACATCGAGGGCATCTGCGCGATCGACCCAGACCTCGTAGCCGAGGTCACCCGTGTACCCGGTACGAGAGATGGTGACGGCAGCGTTGCCGATCTTGGCCGGGGTGAGATGGAAATAGTCTATGTCTTCTACCTCCGGGGCCAGTTTCTTGAGGATCTCGAGAGCGTATGGCCCCTGCAGGGCGAGCGCCCCGATCTGGTCCGATACGTCTTCGATCTCCACCGATTTTGGGCCCACCAGATCCTGGAGATACGCCATGTTTGGCTCGGCCGCAGTGAGCAGGAACTCATCCTCCGACATTCGAAGAATGACACCGTCTTCAACGACATAGCCGTCATTGTCACACCAGAGGGTGTAGTGGGCCTGGCCAGGACGACATTTGCGGATGTCGCGGGCAAGGACTCCAGATAGGAACCGCTCGGCGTCGACACCGGTAATCCGGTATTTGTATAACGGCGAAGTATCGATCACGCCAGCGGAGTTCCGGATGGCGAAATACTCGAACTTGTCGGACATCTGGTAGCGGTCGGTAGCCAGGTAGCCGGACCAATGGCTCCACAGCCCGGTCTTGTTCTCGGCGCTGGTCCTCGGATGAAATGGGGTCTCGTGGATCATCGGTTACCTCGATTCGATGTCGGGACTGTAACACCGAAACTGAACGGCCGTTCAGTTGAGTGCTAGCGTCTCTGAATCAGGCACACATGTCGCAGAAAGGTTCGTCATGACAACCCTGCTTTCTGATTCCGAACTCCGACTCCAGCGAAAAGCACGTTCATTTGTCGACGAGCTTATCCCCCATGAAGTGACGGCCGAGATGAACCGGGGCAAGCTTCCCGACGAGATCGAAGAAGCTCATCACGAGCGAGCCCGCGACCTCAACTTCCTCTCACTGAACATGCCCGCATCGATGGGCGGCCCTGGATACACCATGTTGGAGCAGACCGTGATCCAGGAGCAGACCGGCCGGGTGACCAATGCTCTCGGCTGGGTGGTGAGTACCGGCCCTTCGTGGATCGAACCGGTGGTCACCGAGTATCAACTCGACCGCTGGATCCGAGCCACGGTGACCGGGGAACTCCACGAGTGCTACGCCATAACCGAGGAACATGCCGGATCGGATGTCGAGGGAATCCAGACCACCGCCCATCGCGAAGGGGACGAATACGTAATCAACGGAGAAAAATGGCATGTGACATCGGCGAATCTTGCCTCCTACGTGTTTGTCCAGGCAAAGCTCAGCGACGGTGACAACACGGGGCGGCACGTTCTCTTCTTTGTCGATATGGACACACCGGGCATCGAGTGTCTCCGGGTGCCCGAGTACTCGCACACTTACAACCACCACCATTGGGAGATGCGCTTCACCGATGTACGGGTGCCGGTGGACAACCTGGTCGGGTCGGAAGGTGACGGGATGAGCTTCTCACATGACTGGTTCCGTTACGAGAGGTTGATGATTGCCGCCCGATGTTGCGGGGCGGCAGAACGTCTCATCGAAGAGGCGACCGCATTTGCAGAACAACGGGAAGCGTTCGGGTCAAAGATCGCCGATTATCAGGCGATCCAATTCATGCTCGCCGATTCCCTCACCGAGTTGTGGGCTGCACGGCTGATGACCTACGAAACGGCTCGGGCAATTGACGCCGGGGTAGACCGCAAGGTGCAACACACGCAATGTTCGATGGCCAAGCTATATGCGTCCGAGATGGCCAACCGGGTGGCCGACCGGGCAGTACAGATCTTTGGTGGACGAGGGTTCATGCGGGAAAACGTCGCCGAGCGCTTTTACCGGGAGCTTCGAGTCGACCGGATTTGGGAAGGTACCTCCGAAATCCAGCGGGTCATCATTGCTGACCAATTACGCAAGAGAGGCGCAACGACTCTGGCTGGTTAGCCCCGCAGTTCGTTGGCCGCCACTTTGGGCACCACCAGGCCCTCGCCAAGGTATAGCCGGGCCATCACCCCGAGGAACTGATAAACCGTCCCCTCCCATGAGCTCAGCGGCCCCGGCCGGTATCCGCGGTTCTTCACCCCACGCATCACACCGGCACACGCCGCCCAATCTTCGCGATTCGTGATATCCCAGAAATCGACGGCATACGACGGGTCAAAACCGGGCGCGTCCATCACCTCTGGCGAGAACAGCCAGGCACATTCGACGAACGTCTGGTCGATACTCATTGGGGTGAGACGGTGAGTCATCACATAGTCGGGGTGCATCGACAACAAGAGGTTGGGCATGACCGTTAGATACCAGACCTGGCGCTCCAAACCGCCGGCATCGACACCGGGAAAATTCGACCCGCCCGAAGACCCGTCGAGCGACATCGTCACGGCGTGAGCTTTGAGGTCCATCGTGCCGCCCATCCACATCCCGCTGGGATGATGGTCGTAGCCACTGTCCGGCGGTGTCACCTCACATAGCTCGGGGTGGATCGTCGAGCAGTGATAACACTCGTTGTAATTTTCGACCACGATCTTCCAGTTGGCGTCGATCACATAAGAATGGGTCGCCGCGGTGCGGAGGTGTGCAGTGTCATATGGAGTCGCCAATTCGGCCAGGTTGCCAAAGTTCTCGGCAATATCAGGTGCGGTGGCGGTGAGATCGACCCAGAGCCAGCCAAGATATTCGGCCACCCCCACCGGAATCAGGGGATAATCGCCCATGTCGAACCCGGGGGTCTGGGTGAGTGTCGGTGCGGCGCGCAGCGAACCGTCGAGACGGTAGGACCAGGAGTGGTACGGGCATCGGATCGACCGGATATCTATGGCATCGCCACCGATCGGAGCCAGTTCGTGGCCACGATGACGGCAAACGTTGGAGAATGCGGTGAGAGCTCCGTCAGCATCGCGGACGAGGAGGACTCCCTCTCCCCCAACGTCGACGGCCCGCATCTGTTCAGGCCCGAGCAATTCATTCGACCGTCCTATGCAAACCCACCCGGACCTGAAGACATGCTCCATCTCCCAGTCGAGTACGGCGGGGTCGGTATAGGCCGCGGCCGGCAGGGTGAGGTTCTCCCCGAAGTCAGCAATCACCCGACGGATCGGCGCTTCATCAATAGGTGCTGGATTCATGACTTTTTCTCCTCCAGGGGAACGGGACACAGTGTATCCTGAATGGCGAGTCAGGATACCCGAAAGGAAGGGACTCATGCTTCCCGCCACCGATCAGTCGTCGATTCTCGACGAGTTGATCGAACAAGAGGAACAGAAATTCCTGGGTCGTGCCCCCGAGGCGACCCGTCTCGCGATGCGAGCTGACAAATCGCTGGCGGGAGGCGTCACCTCGAGCTGGCAAATCTCCCGCCCCCAACCCATCTGGATCGATCGGGGAAAGGGTTCGCGGGTGTGGGATGTCGACGGGAACGAATATGTCGACCTCCACGGTGGCTACGGAGCGATGCTGGCCGGCCACGCCCATCCGGCAGTGGTCGAAGCCGTTCGTGACCGTGTCGCCCTGGGGACCCATTTCGCCCAGCCGACGCGGGATTCGATCGATGTCGCCGAAGAATTGGTCACTCGCTACAAACAACCATTGTGGCGATTCGGCAACTCAGGGACCGAAGCCACAATGGACGCCATTCACCTGATGCGGGCGGTTAAAGAACGCGATCTCATCATCAAGTTCGAGGGTGCCTACCACGGCCATCACGACGCCGCCATGGTCTCGGTTTGGAACGAAGAGGATCTCGGGCCCGAGAAACGGCCACTCAGTGTTGCTGCCGGATCCGGGATTCCTCAAGCCATGGTAGATCTCACACTGGTGGCGACATTTAACGATCTCGATGTCGTCCGATCCTTGTTTGCGGAACACCCGGGCCAAATCGCTGGAGTGATCGTCGAGCCGATTCTGCAGAATTGCGGCATCCTCCTCCCCCAGCCTGAGTTCCTGGCCGGTTTGAGGGAAATCACCTTGGAAAACGATGCGCTCCTCACATTTGACGAAGTCAAGACCGGTCTCACCTCGGGCCGCGGCGGTGCCACTCAGAAATTCGGTGTCCAACCCGACATCGTCTGTCTCGCCAAGGCACTTGGTGGGGGACTTCCCATATCAGCCATCGGTGGTTCTGCCGAAGTGATGGGAGCAATAGTCGACGGAACCTACGACCAGGTGGGGACTTTCAACGGCAACCCGCTGAGCATGGCTGCAGCCAAAGCCATGTTGACCCAAGTAATGGTGGACGAAACATATCAACATCTCGATGAGATCCAGACCCTGATGAAGGGCGGCACCGAAGAGATCGTTAGGAATCACCAACTCACCGCCCACGTCGTCACGGCGGGGGCCAAAGGAAGCGTCATCTATTCCGCGGAGCCCCTCCGAACCTATCGAGACTTTCTTCAGGTCGATGGTCGCTACGCCCAGGCGGCATGGCTCTACCAGTACAACCGTGGGGTGTTCCTACCACCCTGGGGCAAAGGCGAGCAATGGCTGATCTCGGTGCAACACACCACCGACGACATCAACCTCTACCTGCAAACTCTTCGAGATTTCGCGGCCGTCATCACGTCATGACATGGACATAGACTGCCTCCGGCTATGAGTGGCGCCGTCAATCTCGTTGATCTCAAGAAATCCTTCGGTGATGTGCTCGCCGTAAAAGGGATCAACATCGCGGTCGAAGACGGGGAGTTCTTCTCGTTGCTCGGCCCATCGGGATGTGGCAAGACCACCACCCTTCGAATGATTGCCGGATTCGAACGTCCCGACTCGGGGGCGATCGTCATCGATGGGGTCGACCAGGCCTCGGTCCCACCACACAAACGCCCGGTCAACACTGTGTTCCAGAACTACGCACTGTTCCCCCATATGGATGTTGCCGACAATGTTGCGTTCGGGCTGCGTTATCGACATGTCCCCAAGAACGATCAGAGTCGACTGGTGGGAGAGGCCCTGGAAAAGGTCCGATTGTCCGGGATGGAAAGCCGTCGGCCCACCCAGCTTTCCGGAGGCCAGCAACAGCGGGTGGCCCTGGCCCGCTCCCTCGTCCTCAACCCATCAGTGCTTCTCCTCGACGAACCGCTCGGCGCACTTGATGCGAAGCTTCGCAAGGCATTGCAGGTTGAGTTGAAGGGGCTTCAGGAGGACCTGGGGATTACTTTCATCTACGTCACCCACGACCAAGAAGAGGCGTTGACAATGTCGGACCGGATCGCGGTGATGTCGTTGGGCGAGGTGGCGCAGCTGGGAACACCGGCTGATGTCTACGAAGCCCCCGCAACCAGTTATATCGCCGAGTTCCTCGGAGTTTCCAACCTCAAAAACGTCGAGATCGGCGTCCCGGTGAACGGCTCGACCACGATCACGATGGGCCAGCATCATCTAAGCGCGTCCGGAAACGGTGCTCCGGAGGGACCGGCAATGATTTCGATTCGACCCGAGCGAATCGGGATCAACCCCGAAACCGATCAGACGCAGAATTCGGTGCCTGCAACCGTTGCTCGTACCGTATACGCCGGACCGGTACTCAGCGTCCACACCCTTGTCGATGGTGTCGGAGAGTTTCAGGTCTCACTCGCCAACCAGGGCAACCAATCGAATTGGAAAGCAGGAGACCGCGTCCAATTGCACTTTCCCCCGGACGCGATCCGCATTCTCGCCGGGTCGGATCAGGTCTAGATTTCAAATCGGCCGATCGTCTCCAGGGCCGATTCATCGTCCCCGCTCTTGCGTCCGAAAACTTTCAAGGCCAGGCCGCCGAGTGTGACCGCTCCAATCGTGACCACCATCAGCACGGTTGCGAGGGCGTTTAGCGACGGCGGCGGAGCCAGCCTCGCACCGGAGTAGAGCCGCACGGGAATCGTCACCGAATCGGCACCTCCTACCAGGAACTGGCTTATGACAAAATCGTCGATCGAGATGGCGAAGACGATGGCGAGCGAGGCAAAAATCGCTGGCATCAGCAACGGAAAAAGTACGCGCCTCATTGCCTGGGATGGCGAGGCGCCGAGGTCCATGGCAGCCTCCTCGTAGTCACGCCCGATGGCAAATAGACGACCCCGCACGATGATCACTACAAACGAGATGGAAAAGGTGACATGTCCCAGGAATTGGGCCATCGTCCCGAAGGTGACGAAGTCGTAGAGGTTGTCGAAAACGAGGAAAAGGGCAACGCCCATCACAATCTCGGGGGTGACCAACGGAAAAAGCATTAGAAAGTTTGAGGGCTTGGCGAGACGTCCCCTCCAGCGTGCCAACCCGATCGCCAGTGCGATGCCGATCGGGGTGGCTACCAGCATCGTCAGCAACGCCAGTTTGAGACTCTGATTCAGGGCAAAACGGAGAGAGGGGTCATAGAGAACCGATTCCGCTGCCTCCGGCGTGCCCAGATACCATCTGGTGGAGAAGCCCTGCCAGGTACTCCGCGATCGTCCGGCATTAAAGGAGAACCTGATGGCGATGATGACCGGGACTATGGACCAGAGGATGTACATCGCGGTGACCAGCGGAAGCGTTCTCGGCTTGTTCCATGGGTTCGACAGGAAAGATCTCATTCCCTCGCTGCCCGGGTCGCCTGATTAATTGTCCTCAAGTAATAGAGCATTAGTCCGGCCACGAACACCATCAGGACAATGGTTAGTGCGGCACCGACCGCTCCCTGACTGGTGGTCTGGTTGATGAACTGGTCGATAGTGTTGCCCAACATGCGGGTACGTGGTGAACCGGACAACAGCGTCGGGGTGTAGTAGTCACCAAACATGGGCAGCATGATGATGACCAGGCCACCGAGGACGCCGTTTTTGGACAGTGGGAGTGTCACCCTCCAGAAGGTTGAGAAGCTCCCCGCACCCAGGTCGCGCGAGGCCTCAAGTGTTGCCTCATCGATCCGGTCCAGCGATGCAAAGAGCGGCAGAATAAAGAACGGTATATACCCGTAGACGAGGCCAAGTATGACCACGTAGTTGTGACCGGCGAGCCAATCCGGAAGGTTCTCGACTCCAATCGTTGCCAGGAATTGGTTGACCTGACCGTCAGGGCTCAACAGATTGACCCACGACATCATCCGCATCAGGTAGTTGATCCAGAAAGGGGCAAGGATAAGTAGCAACCACAGCCAACGCCACCGCCCCGCCTTCCGTGATACGAAATAGGCGACCGGATAACCGATCAGGAGGCAAAGAAACGAGGCAACAAACACGTACCCGAGGGTGCGCAGCGCGATAACACCGAGCTGACCCCCGAAGAGATCTCCCAATACCTCACCGAAAACCGCGGTATCCCAATAAAACGGGTTCCACTCCGGCTGGGGACGGTTGAAAATCGGGTCGGTTCGACCCATCGCAACGGCGAATATCGCATAAAAGGGGACCAGGAACAGGGCAACCAACCACAACACCCCGGGGAGGGCGAAAGATGGCCAAACGAAACGACGTTGGCCGACAACGTCGTATTCGCCGCCTTGGAGGTTGGTGGGCACCGATTAACCCTCAGAAAGAGAGGGTCGTATGGCTAGCCGCCCGACGTGGCGCGGTTCCACTGATCCGACCATGCCTTTTCGGTGGCAGGATCGAGCGGACCTTGCACCCAAATCGAGTCGCCGGCGAAGTCCTCCGGTCCAACGATGGCCGGTGCCAGAAACTCGGGAACCCACTCGTCGGCTACCAGCGTGTCGCTATCCAGGCCGACTTGCGGTGGTTGGTATCCCAGCCACCCGAAATTCTCCAGGGCGTTGGCTTCGTCAAGCATGAAGTTGATGAAGTTGTGGGCCAGCACCGGGCGGGCTGCGTTTTTGGGGACAGTCATAGTGTCGTTGGAGATCATTCCGTTGACAGCCGACCCCTCACTCTTGCCCGGCCAGTTGTAGCGGGTGACCGAGATGTCAGCGTCTTCGGGCCAGTAATACTGAGAGTTGATCAGGTCGCCCGACCACGCCATATGCAATCCAAAACGACCCTCCGGGATACCTACATATGCACCGTCGATGGTGTATCTCACACCCATCAAATCGATCAACTCGATGAGAGAATCGCCAGCAGCTTTCAGTTCGGCGTCGGTCGCCTTGGAGGGATCGACGACGCCGTTCCGGAACAGGGTCATCGGAATGGTGTCGGTGAACGAGTCGAGCAGGCCCATTGTCCCGTTGTATTTCTCATTCCAGAATACGTCGTAAGGATTTGCCTGGCCCTCGATATCGGCACTGTCGACCATGTCGGTCCGCCAACCAATCCCCGTGGTGTAGACCACATAGGGGACCGAATACCGGGACCCCTGGTCGTAATACGGGTTGACCAGCGATGGCCAGACGTACGTCTCCAGGTTGGGTAAGTAGTCGAGATTCAGGGGTTGAATCAAACTCCCCGCCACGGAGACCGGGACTCGCTGCGACGTGGGAAACCAGACGTCGAAGCTCACCTCGCCGGACGACATCTTGGAGATCGCCTCCTCCTCGTTGAAGAAGGTGGTGATTTCGATGTCAACACCAAGAGCCTCTTCAGCTGCGGGGATGGTCTCAGGATTGATGTAATCAGCCCAGTTGTAGACCCGCAGAGGCCCGGCCTCCTGCTCCAGACCGGAAGCTATTGCTTGGTTGTCGTCAAAGAGTGGTTGTTGAACCGGGCTGGCTGGCGTGCCGATGGCGAGATCAGCGGCGGCGTCCTGCTCCCGATCGGCGCACGCGGCAAGAAGTGAAGGCATCAAGGGAATGGCGATTCCAAGGGCCCCGGCACGGGATATGAAGTCCCTTCTGGTGTAGATCCGCTTTCTGGGGTCCTGGTTCCAGTTCTCTCTCGGGTGATAGGCCATGCTTGCGTCCTCCTCGCAACTCCGAATTGAATCCTAAACCGCCATTCAATACGGATGTCGGATGGAGCCGACTATTTGAGGAACGCCCTGGAGAATCCGCGGGCCAGGTCACTCATCCGCGCTGAACTGATCGTGGGGTCTCCGAGCATGACCTCGATGGCCATTCCGTCGAGCATCGCCGACAGTTGGATAGCAAAGTCGGAGGACTCAACTCGGCGAAATTCACCGGACTCAATCCCTTCGTCAACGATGGCAGCAATCTGGGATCTCCAGGCCTCATCGAGACGGGCCCGCGCTGCGGCAAGCGTCAAGTCGTGCCTCGCCATCTCCCAGGTCGCCGGCCAGATCTGCCAGCCATCGATTTTTCCGTTGCCGCTGGTGGGGACGGGACAGGAAGCCTCGATCAAGATAATCAGCTTGTCCTCGGCTGAGGTCACCGTGAGCAATTCTTCGCCCACCTTGTCATAAAACAATTGATCCTGATAGATCAAGGCGTCGGTGAGAAGAGCGGCTTTGGATGGGAAGTAATAAAGGACTAGCGCCGGGCTGGCACCGATTATCTCGGCGATGTCAGCAATCCGGGTTTCACAAAGGCCACGTTCGGCGATCGCCGAGATAGTGGCCTCGAGAATGTCACGTCTACGACTCTCGGTCAGTTTCGGTCTTGGACTCACTCGCTGATGATGGCATAACTGCGTCATCCCGGCCGAAAAGGTACCCTGAACGGCCATTCAACTGCCGATGATTATTGTCCCCACAAGAACCCACCAAACACGAAGAGCGTCCTAAGTGACTCCCAGCCCAGTCAACGACCCAGCTAGCCCCGTCGGGGGGATACAAGAGGGGTCGCCCCCCCTTGTAAACTTACACCCACTTCTCAACCCGGCTTCAGTATCCGTTGTGGGTGCCTCGGAAAGACCGGGGTCGGTGGGCGATCTCACACTCAGACAACTCATTTCCGGTGGATTCAGTGGTCCGATATACCCGGTCAACCCGGGATATACGGAGCTTCACGGAATCGCTTCATTCCCGTCATCATCCGATCTCCCTTCGCCCGTTGACCTGACCGTCCTTGCTGTCGCCAACCATTTGCTTGAAAGCGAAATGGAGAAGGCGATCGCAAGCGGGACCAGGGCCGTCACCATTTTCGCAAGCTGTCACGGGGCCGCCTCGGACGGAACCCCACTTCGATCGAGATTGAAGAACCTGGCGGACGCGGCAGGAGTTCCCGTTTGCGGTGGCAATGGCATGGGTTTCTTGAATGTGGAAGACAGCGTGCGGGTCTGCGGCTTTTATCAGCCGCCGCTCATGCCGGGTGGCGTCGCATTCATCAGCCATTCCGGCTCCCTCTTCTCCGCCGTCCTCCACAACCGGCGGAGAATGGGGTTCAACCTGGTGGTCTCCAGCGGACTCGAGATCAACACGACCATGGACCATTACCTCGATTGGGTGCTCGACAAGGCGAGCACCCGGGTAGTGGCGCTTTTCCTCGAGACAGTCCGGAATCCCGATCGATTTCGGGCGGCGCTCAGCAAAGCTGAAGCAGTTGGTGTCCCGGTCGTGGCGCTCAAAGTCGGTACAAGTCCAGGTGCACAGGCGGCAGTGGCCACCCACAGTGAGGCGTTGGCGGGGGAAACACCGACCTTCGATGCGGTCTTTGCTGCTCATGGTGTTCACAAGGTCTTAAGCCCGGACGAGTTGCTCGACACTGTTGAACTATTCGCCGCCGGCCGAAGGGCAACCGCGGCCGGTCTGGGGGCGGTTCATGACTCGGGCGGGGAACGAGCGTTGCTGTTCGATACAGCTCATCGTGTGGGTGTGCCGCTGCCAACGGTCGCCGCAGAAACGAGCTCCAAGCTTCAGCAGATTCTCGACCCGGGTCTGGAACCGGCCAACCCTGTAGACGCCTGGGGGACCGGGCGAAATGCCGAAGACGTCTTCGCCGAATCGCTTAAGGCGCTAGCCAACGATCCGTCGATTGGTGCGGTTGCCTTCACGGTCGACCTCACCCCCGAGGAGAAGCCTGACGACGCGTACAGTTCAGCAGCCCTGACCGTCCACGCGGCTACCGAAAAGCCAGTGATGCTGATCGCCAACCTCTCATCGGCTGTTGACCCGGTGCAATCCGACGTGCTTCGTTCTTCGGGGATTCCAGTGCTTGAAGGAACCGAAACCGCGCTTCGAGCAGTCGGGCACCTATTCGACCACTACCGGAGGGCGGCGCTGGGCCCAAACCCTCCCCGGCTTTCCCGACCCCGAGATGTGCCGTCGACCGATCTCGACGAAAGCGAGAGTCTCGAACTCCTCGAGCAATACGGAGTTCACACTCCCCGGTCCCAGCTGGTCGAGACGGTCGATGGGGCCGTCGTGGCGGCCCGGACCATCGGCTATCCCGTCGTTGTGAAGACTGCTGAGTTCGCTCACAAGAGCGATGTGGGCGGGGTCGTCCTCAACGTCAAGGATGAGGCGGGCCTCCGCGCGGTAGTCACTGACATCCAAATCCGTCTCGGCGATAAGGTCGTGGTCGCCAGCTATGTTCCTGATGGATTGGAGATAGCGCTGGGGATGTACACGGATGCCCAATTCGGACCGATCTGCACGGTGGGAGCCGGAGGTACCCTGGTGGAGATCCTTGATGACCACAGCTCGTTTGTGCCTCCGATCGGACCTCAGGCTGCCCACGGACTCCTAGATCGGCTACGCCTCCGACCCATTCTGGATGGGGTGCGAGGCGGGGCCCCCCTCGATATCGAAGGCCTTGTCAACATCGTCGTCCGATTCTCCGAACTGGCGGCCGACTCCGACGGACGATTGGCCTCGATCGACGTGAACCCGATCATCGTGGGTCCGACTTCGGTGGTGGCGGTCGACGCGCTGGCCAAGGGCTGCGATGACTGACGTCGTGCTGGCTGCTGACGACGGTCCGGTGCGGGTCTTGACCCTCAACCGCCCGGAAAAGCTAAACGCCATGTCGACGTTGATGACCGAACGACTCTCCGTGTTGTTGGCTGACGCCGCCCGGGACGAATCGGTGCGAGTGATCGTCATCACCGGTGCCGGGCGTTCCTTCTGTGCCGGGTATGACCTCGAGGAAGACGCCGTGAGCGATAGCTACGAAGCGAGCTTCGAGTCGCTGAACCACAGTCTCGACCGCTTGCTCGAGGTCTTCGACCATCCCCAGCCGGTTATCGCCAGTGTGAGGGGCCATTGTCTCGCCGGCGGATGCGATCTGATGATGATGTGCGATCTCACCGTCGCAGCAGATAACGCAGTCTTTGGCCAACCGGAGATACGGTTTGGCTCGGCCATCGTCGCCCATGTCCTCCCCTGGCTGGTCGGGGCGCGCGCCGCCAAGGAGTACATCCTCACTGGCGACGACAAAATCACCGCGACCAGGGCGAAGGAGTTGGGGCTGGTGAATCGGGTCGTGCCGGTAGACGACCTGGAGGCAGAGACACTGAAACTTGCGCAGGATCTGGCCGCAGTCGACCCGACGGTGATGGCATTGACCAAACGAGCGATCAACGCCAGTTGGGAGAAAGCCGGGTTCCGGGAAGCTTTACGCGAGGGTGTGGAACTCGGAGCCGTCATCGAATCCGACCGTGCACCCGAACGCGAAGAATTCGAACGCATCAGCCGCGAACAGGGTCTACGAGATGCGATCGCTTGGCGCGACCAGAGGTTCTCCAACTAGAGCAACAAGTCGGCGTTCTCTTTGCGGAGCACTTTCTTGTCGAACTTGCCGGTTCCGGTCTTGGGCAGCTCAGCAATGAACACGTAACGATCGGGTAGCCACCACTTTGCCACCCGGTCCGTGAGGAAAGCCTCCAGATCGGCCTCCGTGACCTCGGCCGAGGGTGCCTTGACCACAAAAGCGACCGGTCGTTCCTGCCACTTTTCATGATGTAGACCAACCACTGCGGCCTCGGAAACGTCGGGATGGGCCATGATCTCATTCTCAAGGTCGATCGAGGAGATCCACTCCCCGCCCGATTTGATCAGATCTTTCGCTCGATCCGTGATTCGGATGTAACCCTCGGGTGTGATCTTGCAGACATCTCCGGTCCGGAGCCACCCGTCCACAAACTGTTTCGCAGACGCCTCTTCGTCCTTGTAGTACTCAGCGGCGATCCATGGGCCCCTGATCAGCAGTTCACCAAATGCGACGCCATCGTGGGGCAACTCCTCATCGATTTCGTCGACGATCTTGACCTGGAGACCGGGAATGGTGAGACCGGCCGTTTCCATGAAGTTGAGCTGTCGTTCCAGGTCCCATTCTTCCATCTCCGGCTTCATGACCGCAGCTGATGCAACGGGGTTGGTCTCGGTCATCCCCCAACCCTGGACCACCGTGATCCCTGCCTCCGTTCGGAACCATTCGATCATGGAACGGGGCACGGCCGAGCCACCACATAGGAAAGCTCTGATGGATGACAATGTCGTCTCAGGATGCGCTTGCAAATACTGCTTGATACCCAACCAAACTGTCGGGACCCCGGCAGAAAAAGTGACTTTTTCGCTCTCCAGAAGCGGTACCAATAAATCAGGTGCCAGACCGGGCCCGGGATAAGTGAGTTTGGCACCCTGGGTCACCGCCATAAAGGGATAACCCCAGGCTGCAGCGTGGAACATCGGCACCACCGGGAGCACGTTGTCAGTGGGGAGAATTGCGAAGTTGGCCAGGTTGGAGATGGTATGGAGGTAGGTCGACCGCTGAGTGTAGGCCACCCCTTTGGGGTGACCGGTGGTGCCCGAGGTGTAGCAAAACATCATCGGCGATCGCTCGTCGAGGACAGGCCAGGCGCCGTGCGCCTCCTCATCTGCGATCAGGTCTTCGTAGGCAATCGACCCGGGGATCCGGTCGTCAGCCTTGTCCCCCATCACAACAAAGTGCTGAACTGTCTCCAGCTGGTCGACGATCGGCGCCAGCAAACCGACAAGGTCGGGATCCACGAATATCGCCCGGTCCTCGGCATGGTTGATGATGTATACCAACTGCTCGGGATGGAGTCGTATGTTCAAAGTGTGACAGACCCGTCCGGTGTTGGCGGTGGCCCAGTAGAGCTCGTGGTGGCGACGGTTGTTCCATGCGAACGTCCCTATGGGTTCGCCCGCTTCGATCCCCATCCGGCCGAAGGCCGAGGCAAGGCGGCGAATCCGCTCGTCGGTTTCGCTGTAAGTCGACCTGGCGATGCTGAGATCGTGTTCAACGGAGACAATCTCTTGATCGGGAAAGAGCCAAACCGCCCTGTCGTACAGGGTGGAAAGGAGCAGGGGGAAGTCCTGCATATGGGGCATCAGGCGTCACCGAGCAGTTTTGACTTTTGAGCGGCGAACTCCTCGTCGCTCAGCTTGCCCTCGTCGTGTAGTCGTGAGAGCGTATCGAGCTGGTCAGAAACCGTCTTCGTTCCTCCCGCTCCACCAGACATCCCGGCGACATTCTGCTGGGTCATCCGTTTCTCCCGTTCAGCGTATATCAACGACTGCACCCCTTCGGGGTTAGGGATGTCCTGGTACCGGCTCTGCCCGTGCGTGCCCGCCGACTCGATCATGAGGTCGCCCGTACCGAAGATGCGTTCGAAGAAACTCTGATTGAAAGATACGTCATTAATCACCTCGTGTGGGATTTCTTTGCCGTGCTTCGAAACCAGCCCGGCGCGATAAATCACCCGTTCATTGGTTATCACGTGATTGGTCGTAAACCAACGGGTAAGGCCTCGAATCGTCAGCAGAAGTCCGAGAACACCCAAAGCCAACGCAATCCAGCCGGACCACCCACTGGCGAATATCAGTCCTATCAATACTGCGATGAGCACCAGCAGCGCCCCTTCGCGGAGAATCCCCGACCAGTGCGGTCTGAACTCTGAGACGATTACCTCATCGGAGCTGAGCAGTTTCTTTGGATATGCCATAGCTCCAAGAGTACCTACCATTTCTCATCCTCACCGAAAGAACTCCAAATGACATCTCTGGACCTAAGAAATTCGGCAAATCGCCGCGACAGGCTCACCAAACTCCGTCTCGAACGTCTTGTCCCTCGACTTATGAAGGATGCAAAGATCGATTGTTGGATCCTGGTGTCTCGGGAATATGCAGAAGACCCGGTGGCCCAGTCGATGCTGCCAGCAACATGGATGTCGTCGAGGCGGCGGACAATCCTCTTGTTTCTGTCGGGCGAAGCAGAATTCGAGCGATCGGCCATAACTCGCTACGAAGTCGACGGGCTCTTTCCAGCTGGTTGGGACCCCGAATTGCAGCCCGACCAGTGGGATGCCGTGAGAGAGCGGGTCGTCGCGGCCAATCCAGCAACGATCGCCATCAGCACGTCAGAGTCGTTTGCCCATGCCGACGGGCTGACTCAAACCGAGTTCGGCCAGCTTGTCGCCGCTCTCGGATCGGGACTCGGCGACCGGATCGTCTCCGGGGAGGCTCTCGCCGTTGGATGGCTCCAGACCCGGATCCCGGAGGAAAAACCTGTGTTCGAGGAGGCATGTCGCCGCGCCCATCAGATTCTGCGACGGGCGTTGTCACCAGAGGCGATTAAACCTGGTGAGACAACCACCAGGGACCTTGAGTGGTGGCTCCGTGACGAGGTCCAAGTGTTGGGATGTCCGGTGTGGTTCCATCCGTCGGTTTCGATTCAGCGTCGTGGAGCGGACCTCAGGGGTTCATTCGCTTCGGTCACCCGCGATGTTGCAATTGATCGAGGTGATCTGGTCCATATCGATTTCGGAATCGTCTGGGACCATCTCTGCACTGACCAACAACAACAGGGATACGTCTTACTCCCCGGAGAGACCGACATCGCGGACGGCCTCGATCGGGCAATGCAGATGGCGAACCAGGTTCAGGACATCCTCACGAGCAACTTCAGATCGGGGTCGAGCGGCAACGAAGTCCTCGCCGTCGCCCGCCAGCAAGCCAGTGCGGCCGGTCTCAATCCCACGATATACACCCACCCCATCGGGTACCACGGCCACGGGGCCGGAGCCACCATTGGCCTGTGGGACCAACAGGACGGCGTTCCCGGATCCGGAGATGTCGCGCTCTTCGAACCGTCGGCATGGTCGATCGAATTGATGAACCGAACGGTTGTTCCAGAATGGGACAACCAGGAAATCGGCATCATGCTCGAAGAGGACGCCTGGTTTGAGGGCGAGATTGTGGAGTTCGTCGACGGAAGGCAGACCGAAATCTGGACGATCTAGACCGTCTCACCCGTTCTGTGAACGGTTTTGGTCTGCACAGCACAATTTTCCTTCACAGAACGGTTTGGGAAAAAGGTCCAGACGCGAGAAGGTCCCGAGGGAGCTTTGACCGAAGTCTCTACCCTCTCGGGACTCTCGTCCGTTCGGTGCTAGGCCGGGGACCCAACTCCGATCGGTAACTGTCGACCGAGGTCGGCAGCCCGTGCGATCCGAAGACCACACTGTCTGTGCGACCCGAAAGCCACACTCTCGATCCGAAGACCGAGGAGTCGATGAACCCGAAAGTTCACCTGTTGGAAGATCCGAAGATCTTCCGGTAAATCCGAAGACTCACCTTGGTCTCAGTTCCGTTCGACGATCCCGAAGGATCCCCGCCCGGGTAACTGGTCCCGGCCCTGAGCGTCCGGTTTCCCTTCTGCTCCGGGTAGCCGTCCCTGCGATTCAACGGTCCGGCTTTCGCCTTTCCGATCCTCGCTGGTCCGGTGCCTCCGGGTTTCCCCATCGGCGTGACCGGAAAAGTAGACCGCGACCCGAGGTTAGGCAAATCGGGACCGTGATTGATTTTCGCGAACCCTTTTTTGGTTTTCGCGAACCTCAAATTTTCACCGCGTGGCGTCTGAAAAAGGTGCCAGAACGCGAGAAACCCCGAAGGAGCTACGACCGAAGTCGCCGCCCTCTCGGGGTTCTCTGACCACCTCACCAGGAAAGCGGGCCCCTGGATGGGGTGGTCTCGAAGAGACCGAAGTCCCTCCTATCCAGAACAACCGAAGTTCTTCTTTCCCCGATATGGAGTCTCCCCCATTTCGGTAACGGGAAGGTAAATGAAGCACCGTCTTCCGTCAACAAGAACCCGTGATTACTTTTCGCGACCTCTAGGTTTTCGTCCGCCCTCCACGAATCTGTCCCAGGCCGTCCTTATTATCAGAGAAATGGTCCCGGTAAGAATTGAAACAACGACCGAAACAAACCAACCCACCACCGGGTTGACAACACTCTCGCCCAGCCGCGCCGGTGACTTCAAAACCTGTCCCCAGCTATTCAAGTTTCGGGCCATAGACAAGCGTCCCGAACCGACCACCGTCTACCAGGCACGAGGCACCACCGCCCATCTTGCCCTGGAACGCTTCTACGATCTCCCGGCTCCCGAACGCGATCCGGACACTCTTTTCGACCTCTTCCGTCAGGCCTGGACCGAGCTCCGCAGCGAAGATGAATACAAGGAACTGTTCGAGACCGCAGAGGCCGAGTCGGCCTGGGGTGTCGAATCGATGAAACTCCTGGCCAACTACTTTTCTATTGAGGATCCGCGGCAAGTGGAGCCTTTTGACCGCGAAATGGATATGACCGAAGATCTCGACGGGATCGTTATCCGTGGAATCCTCGACCGAATCGACCGTGATGACGATGGGAGGCTGGTGATCACAGATTACAAGACGGGCAAGGCCCCACCCGAACGCTATGCATTGCCTGCCTTTTTCGCCCTCAAGATCTACGCTTTGTTGATCCGTAATCGGACCGGGGAGACACCCAAAGAAGTGAGGCTTCTCTACCTCAACGGGCCTACCCTCTATCGTCTCCCCGTCGACGACAAGCAACTCGACGCCATCGACAGCCAACTCCGGGCGTTGTGGGCGGCTATCGAAAGAGCCATGTCCTCGGACAACTATCCGCCGCGACCGGGGCGGTTGTGCGACTGGTGTTCGTTCCAGGACATCTGTCCCGCATTCGCCAACAGCGAGTTACTCCTGGCCGATTCGGCTTAGGGAAATACCCCGCGCACCAGTTTGGCGTCGGCGACCCGGCGGATTCCCTTGATCAGAGCCGCGGTCCGCATATCGACGGACTCAGTTGTCGCAATAGTGTGGACTTCGTCAAAGGCACGCACCATTATCTCTCGAAGTCGACCGACCGTCTCGTTTTCGGTCCAGAAATACTTCTGCACGTCCTGGACCCACTCGAAGTATGAAACGGTGACACCACCGGCATTGGCCAGGATATCGGGAACGATGAAGACACCGTTTTCCCTCAAGATGGAGTCCGCTTCCAGCGTTGTGGGGTTGTTGGCACCCTCGATGACGATCTTCGCCTGAACGTTGCCCGCATTCTTACCGGTGAGGACACCCTGGATCGCAGCAGGAACTAAAACATCTACTGGAAGTTCAAATACGTCGGCGTCTTCGATGAAATCAGCGTCGGGGAATCCCTCCAGAAATCTGTTCTCGTCAACCCACTTCTCGGCTGCGGAGATATTGATTCCGTCCGGGTTGTAAATCCCACCGGAGATGTCGGAGACCGCAACCACTTTTGCGCCCATCTGATCGGCGGCCACTGAGGCGAAACGGCCGACATTTCCAAACCCGTGGATGGCGACCGAAACACCGTTTGGGTCGATACCACGCTCCGCTGCTGCCTGCGGGAGTAGAAACATCAGGCCACGGCCGGTCGCTTCACGACGGGCCACGCTCCCACCAAGCGCCGGAGGCTTTCCAGTGACAACGGCCGGAACGGAATGCCCGACGTGTTGCGAATAGGTATCCATTATCCATGCCATCACTTGCTCGTTGGTACCCAGGTCGGGTGCGGGAATATCGGTCTCGGGCCCGATGACATTGATGATCTCCATGGTGAAACGACGGGTTACCCGCTGAAGCTCCGCACGGGACAGCTCCATCGGGTTGATCCGGACCCCCCCTTTAGCACCTCCGAATGGGACTCCGACTATGGAACATTTCCAGGTCATCCACATCGCAAGGGCGGCAACCTCACCCAAATCGACGTCCGGCGCGAAACGGATTCCGCCTTTGGTCGGACCCATAGTCGTCAGATGTTGCACCCGATATCCGAAGATGGTCTCCACATCGGTGTAAGTGTCATGCCGGAACGGAAACGCGACGATCGTCGATTTCTGGGGAACTTTGAGTCGGTCGGCGATGTTCTCATCCAACCCCATCAGATTGGCGACATTGGTGAACTGATTGACCGCCTCGTTGTACATCGGCGAGTCAAATTCGTGCGTGCTGGGCATTGCCCTGGCCTCCATAAATGTGTCCTTGCCTCGCCCCTCGGAGGAAAAGCGCGGCGCTACCACTGAATCTAACCCATCTTGGCCCCCGCGCGGTCTTTCTGTCACACCGGGGACGTAGGGTTTGGGTTATGAAAGAAATGACAAGCGAATCCGTATTCTCCGACCCGGTTGCCTATCTGGCGAGCCTGGGAATCTCAGCGGAGTTGGTCGAGATCGAAACTCCGCTCCCAGTCGCTGCTTGATATCTACGATCGTTTCGATGATTGAGGAACGGCGTCTCGAACCTGACCAATGGGGCGAGGAGCTAACGCAACCGGATGGCTACCAGTTGGTGGTTGCAGGCCCTGGAACTGGGAAGACTGAGTTCCTGGTCCGGCGGGTGGTCTCGATCGTCGAGTCGGGCCAGGCAACCCGAGACCAGATTCTGGTCCTCACCTTCTCCCGCCGAGCGGCTCGCGAGATCGGAAACCGAATCGAATCAGCCCTGGGCGGATCAACCATCCCGATCGAAGCAACCACATTTCATTCCCTCGCATTGCGTATCGTCGAAACGTCGAGATCGGGGGCGGCGCCGCAACCACTGACCACTCCGGAGCAGGTGGGATTGGTCAAAGATCTTCTCAAATCAGACGATCCGAGCAATTGGCCGCTCACCTACCGGGGAATCCTGGGAACCAGGGGGTTCGCCGAAGAGGTCGCGGACTTCCTCATGCGCTGTGCCGAGCGACTTCTCGGACCCGACGAACTCGAAGCACGGGCGGCCAATCGCGCCGACTGGCAGGGCATTCCCGCCTTCTACAGACGATATCTCAATCAACTCGGCGAGGTTGACCGAATCGACTACGGCGCTTTGCTGGTGGGGGCGGTGGATATCCTCGGGCAGGAATCGGGGCGCGACATCATTCCTAACTATCGATACGTTCTCGTCGACGAGTACCAGGACACGTCTCCGGCGCAGGCAGAGATGGCCCACTTGTTATCGGCTCCCCACGGCAATCTCACGGTGAGCGGCGACCCTTACCAGTCGATCTATTCGTTCCGGGGTGCTGAGCTGCGAAACATCGCCGACTTCCAGAACCGACACGAACAGGTGCGACGGATCGTCCTCAACAGGAGCTTCCGGGTACCGGAAGAGATCATGAACTCGGCGTTGCGGGTGGTCAGCGAAGGGGACCTACCAGGTGGAGCAGGGGCGGTACACCCCGCACCACACCATGGACGGGTCGAAACGTATATCTTTGACCAGGAAACCGCCGAAGCCGAATGGATCGCTTCCCAGATCGAACGGTCGATACACGTCGACGGAAACGACCCGGGCGAACTAGCAATTCTGGTCCGCTCCAAGCGGGAGATGCTCAATGAGATCAGCCGGTCCCTCGACCGTCGCCAAATCCCTCACAACAGGCCAGACCGCCGTCTCGTCGATCACCCCGCCATCAAACTGATCTCAGATCTAGTTGCCCTCGCCGCACATCATGGAGACGACGCCGACGACTTTGGGACCACAGATCAGGTTGCTCGCCGGCTCCTCCTTGGCCCGCTGGTTGGGATGACACTCGGCGAACTTCGCACCATCACCGGCACCCGAAATCGGGAAGGCTCCTGGATCGGCGCCTTCCAGCAAACCGACGCCGTCACCGATCTCGTTCCAATCCTCCAGGAGTCCGATTGGGCCATCACGACGACCGCGTCCGACGGGTTTTGGAGACTATGGACTTCCTCGGGCCGATTCAACCGGTTCGTCGACAACCCGGAACGCCAGGAATGGCGGTCAGCCCTTGCCTCCTTTGCACAGGTCGTTGATCGGCAGGCCGACCGCGACCCGACGGTGACCCTGCAGCGATTCTTCGAACTGGCCGAAGACGAGGCTTTCGAAGCCACCCCGCTGCTCAGCCATCGCGGGCGCGAGTCAGCAGTCGTCCTCACCACTTTGCATCAAGCCAAAGGTCTCGAGTTCAAAGAGGTTTTTATTGCAAATGCAGTGGAAGGAGTCTTCCCCGACCTGCGAAGGAGTCGGCGAATGTTGCGTCCAGAGTTGCTCTCGCCAGAACGCACCACCGATCCGTCTGCCGTTTCCCAGTTCCAGGTCCAAGAAGAAATGAGGCTGGCGTACACAGCAATGACGCGTGCCTCGCTGCGGGTGGTCTGGACAGCTACAGACGCCGGCATCGACCAGGGCGAACAGCGACCATCACGTTTTCTCGTCGCCGCCTCGGGCCACACATCGCTGTCCGATATCGGTCGCCCACAATCAACTGAACAGCCACCGATCACAGTCGGGGAGGCCGAGACCCGTCTCCGGCGTGATGCTGCCGACCCTGCCCTCGCCCCGGCCGCCCGGCTCGCCGCGGTAGCCACTCTGGCAAAATCACCGGTTTCTAGATGGGAGGCGGGCCGATTCGCCGGTCTTCCCGAAAAGGGTCCCGATCAGCCGATCCTGGACAAAAAACCGTCAATGTCTCCCAGCCAGGCAGATAGCTACTCACGGTGCCCCCGGGTCTATGCGATCGAGCGGCGATTACAAATCGGCGACCCAACTTCGGTGTACGCCACTTCGGGAACCCTGATCCACACTGCCCTGGAACGTGCCGAAAACGAGATCGTGGGGACCGGGAAAGTTCACGGCAATGTGGACGTGGCCCTTGGCTATCTCCGGGAAGAATGGAAATCGGTCGACTTCGGGACCGACGCCCTAAACCAGGCATGGTTGGCCAGCGCCGAACGCAAGGTGTCCAACCTTTACGAAAAGTGGCCGGCAAATAGCGGCCCCCCGGTCGAACTAGAGAAGCAGGTCACTCTTGAAGTGGATGGTGTCCTCTGGCGGGGGGTAATCGACCGGCTCGAGTTAACGGACGCTGGTTATCGCATCGTTGACTACAAGACGGGCAATAGCGCCATCAAGGTGAACGACGCCAAAGAGTCAATTCAACTCGGGTTCTACGCCCTGGCAGTGAATGCCATGAGCGAGGGGGTTCCGGTCGTCGCCGCCGAACTCTGGTATCCAGCCGAGAAGTCAGTCAGTCTGACCACCAGGACGCTCGATCTCGCCAACCTCGCAAAGATCGAGGAGAAGATGCGCGAGGTCACGGCAGCAATCAGTTCTGAAGTGTGGACACCGAAGGTTTCCGTTTTGTGCAACCGTTGCGCCTTCAAGACTTCTTGTCCTGCGTGGCCCGAAGGCAAAGGGGCATTTGTGGCATGAACGGACTAACCCCAACTCCCGAACAGCAAGCAATCCTCGACCTCGGGCTCGATTCGATTCGAGTGTCAGCCGGGGCCGGAACCGGGAAGACTACGACGGTGGCCATGGCGATTTCCAACCTTATCGCCAACCACGAAATCGAACCAGAACACGTCCTGGGTATGACATTTACCAACAAGGCGGCGTCCGAATTGGCCGACCGGGTCAGAACTTTTCTCGGGGTGGGAGTCGATCCCGGCAGAGAGGTGGAGGTGCATACCTATCACGGATTTGCCGCCCAGATTCTCAGCGAATTCGGGCTTCTCGCTGGGTTGGAACAGCGGCCCGAAGTTATCACCCCGACCTTTTCTCGCCAGCTCCTCAGTGAGACATTCTTGAACACCGAATACCACGAGATTGATATCACCTGGTCGGGGCGGCTCGACCAGGTGAAACAACTAGGCGACCGGCTCGGAGACCACCTGCTCGAACCGACCGATCTGCTCAATAGCGCGCATCCGGACGAAAAGCCATGGCCGGAGCGGGTTGAGATGCTGGAAACCTTGCAGAAGTACCAGAAAAACAAAAAGACTCTGAGCGTCGTTGACTATGCCGATTTGATCTCGCTGTCCACAAGACTCGTCGCCTCCGATGCGAGTGTCGCCACAACCATCCGGGACCGCTACAAGGTGGTGGTCCTCGACGAATATCAGGACACCAATCCTGCCCAGCGAGTCTTACTCACCACCTTGTTTGGCAACGGGTTTCCAGTTATTGCGGTCGGCGATGTCGATCAGACGATCTACGAATGGCGGGGGGCCTCCGCCGAGAACTTCGACAAGTTCCCCCAACATTTCAAGCGCCCGGATGGCTCGGTCCCATTGCTCAGGGAACTCACCGACAATTACCGGTCGGGGCAAGCGATCCTCGATGTGGCAAACCAGATCCGCCTTCAAGCCAATCCCGATGCCGCTGCTCTCCGGAGCCCCAACCGGAGCGACGGTTTGATAGAGACCCGGTGGGCGGGCGACGCCATGATCGAAGCGGAGTGGCTGGCACGCCGATTTGAAGAAATCCACGAAGCCGGAACCCCGTGGTCAGAAATGGCTGTGTTATTCCGAAAGAACAAAGACTTCGCCATGATTGTTGAAGCCTTCGCCGATCACGAGATCCCCATCGAGGTCGCCAACCTCGGCGGACTGATGTCTATCCCAGAGATCGCCGAGATCAAGGCCTGGATGACTCTTCTCGCCCGACCGGGAGATGCGGCATCAGCCCTTCAGATTCTCACCGGCAGCCGCTACCGGCTCGGCCTGGCCGACCTTGCACCCATCTCGCGATGGATCGCGGCTAACTCGAATTCCCCCGCCGATGTTCTCCCTCCAATCACATTCATGGAAGGCATCGAAGCTCTCGACCACATCGAAGGTCTCCGCGACGACGCCCGGTTCGGATATCAGCATTTCATCCGGATATATCTCGACCTTGTCAGGGAAACACAGGGTGCCTCATTAGTGGAGGTTGCCCGTTTGATTCTGGACCGAACCCGGGCCTGGCCGGACATCGAAGCTCTCCCGGAAGTGGCCCGTCTCACCGCACGGCTCAATATCTACCGTTTTCTCGACCTCGCCGAGGATTGGAGCCCGTTGCGGGGAAGATCGTCGTTGGCTGTGTTTCTTGATTATCTCGACGCCATGGAGCAGGAGCCAGCGGAGGAACTCGACGCCGCCCGGCTCAGCGGAGAAGATGCGGTGACCCTGGTCACGGTGCATCGGGCCAAGGGCCTGGAATGGGAGGTTGTGGCGATTCCGGCGGTCACCGAAGGAAACTTCCCGTCCGGGTCTCGCATGCACCCCGATCCGAAACATCCAAGCGTGCTCCCTGTTGAGTACCGAGTCGACTCGATGTTCGAGCAGATGCCCCTCGACGAGAACGAGCGGAAAGCGTTTTTCCAGGAGCTAAATCTCAACCAGGAATGGCGGGTTGCCTATGTTGCCGCGACCCGTGCCAAGTCGCGCCTTCTGGTGTCGGGGGCCTACTGGTACGGACATCCGGAAACCACAGTCAATCCCAAGGACCCTTCGCCATTGTTCGACCTAATCAGTTCTCACCCCCACAGCCACAATGCCGGCAAGGACGACGTTCCCGATCGGCCCGAACTGTTACGTCGCGCACAACCAGATGGTGAACCCGACCCGCTGTTCCCGGAAGGTTGGCGCTCATCGCTTCGAAGCGCCATCACCGACCCCGACCACATTTCCTCTCTCGCCCGCAACCTCGACCTCGAATCGGACGTCACTGTGAATGAAACTGAATGGACCGAGCGGTTGTTCGAACTCCCCGACGCTTTAGAGCTCGAAGAGAGTCCTGATACGACGACGGTTTCTGTCACCGCGTTGGTCACCTACGCCGGTTGCCCGAAACAATATTTCTGGTCTGAAGTCGATCGGCTCCCCCGGCGTCGCAACCCGGCAGCCGTGGCCGGGACCGAGGTCCACCGGCGGATCGAACTCCACCAGAAGGGGGCGATTCCATTCGAAGAGCTCTCCCGCGAGATCTACGACGTTCCCGACGGCGACTACCGCCCGGGTGCCTTTCGCACCTTCGAGTCATCTCGATTCGCATCCACTCCCGCAGCACGGGTCGAGGCACCCTTCACACTCGCAGTGAGCGAGCAGGTGAAGGTGCGGGGTCGCATCGACGCCATCTACGACGACGACGGGGTCTGGGAGATAGTTGATTTCAAGAGCGGCCGGCCAGGTAATAATCCGGCACGCCAAGTTCAACTCGAGGCATACGCCGTTGCGTGCTCGGATGTCGACTTCGGGCTAAACCCTTTGAAGTCAATGACTGTGACTTTCGCCTACCTCGGCGACGGGCTCACCGAGGAATCATCCGAAGTTGACGAATCGTGGCTCAGCTCTGCCCGGAAGCATTTGGAAGAATTGGGTGCCGGAATTGTACAACAAGACTTTTTCCCCACTCCGTCGCCGCAATGCCAGGGATGTGACTTTCTCCAGTTCTGTAGCGCCGGCCAGGCATACTTGAAACAGTGACACTTCTCTTCTCCGGTCTGTTCGGGTATTTGATCGGTTCGCTTCCCACTGCCAACGCGATCGCCCGCCTGCGCCACGTCGATCTACGCCAGTCGGGTTCAGGCAACCCGGGCACTAACAATGCCCGTAAGCTCGGAGGCCTTGGTCTCGCCGCACCGATCCTCGTCATTGAATTCCTCAAAGGAGTGGCTTGCGTCACCATCGGCGGGTTAATCGCGGGCGACGCAGGTTCCGTGGTTGCCGGTGCCTCTGCGATCGCAGGCAATGTCTTCAACGTTTGGTATCGATTTGCCGGAGGCAAGGGCTTGGCGATCACCGGAGGTGTCCTGCTGGCACTCTGGCCAGCAGGATTCGTCGTGCTCGTGGCGACGATCGCTGTCGGTGCAATGCTCACCAAATCGACCGGGACAGCCTCGCTGATTGCCATCGTTGCGATGATCGTCATGGCGATATTGTGGGTGGCCGAGCAGTGGCCCCACGCTTGGGGAATCGAGGATGTCGCCCTCCTCCCCTGTTTTGCGATCGCTGCCGGAGTGATCGTCGCCCCGAAACACCTACTCGATACCCGAAACCGGCTTAGAGAATCTTCCCGTCCCTGAAATCCATCGTCAACGTCACCGGCCCTTCGTTGACCAGGTCGACTTCCATCATTGAACCGAATTCCCCTGTTGCTACGTCGATTCCCCGGTCGCGGAACGATTCGACCATCCCTTCGACGAGCTTACGCGCCCGGTCTGGATCTCCTGCTCCGGAGAACGAGGGCCGCCGCCCCCGGGAGATATCAGCGAGAAGCGTGAACTGACTGATGACCAGAACTCCGCCCCCGGTGTCAAGCACGGATCGGTTCATCAGGCCCGAAGCGTCAGAGAAGACCCTCAAACCGGCGATTTTGTCAACGGCGGCCTCGACGTCGGCCACCATGTCATCCGGCCCGATTCCCACCAATAGACACAGGCCCGGCCCTATCGAACCGACCACGTTCCCTGCCACGGAGACCGCGGCACGGCTGACCCTCTGGAGCACTACCTTCACGACGAGCATTGTGCCATCCAATAGAGTGTGAATCGTGGCGAGAAAACCTATCCCGGTCGAGCAAGACATCACAGGTCCGGCCGACGCAAGAACGGTCTACCTGCTGGATGTCGCCACCGACTACGAGGAGGCGATCCTCAGAGATTGGCTAGCCCGATCACTGGGAACGGAACCACGCAGCATCCGCATCAGATCCTCGCGTCGAGGGAAGGGCGGTGATGCGGACGCTTTGGATGAGATACTCACCACAGAACCCGATGCATTCATGATGCCGGTGCGGGTCCTCTGGATGCCGCCAGAGAGGTCGGGGAAGCGATCGGTGCGGTGGTCCGATCTGATTCTCAAATTCGGTGATCCCCGTGACCCACGGGGTATACGGCCTCATCTAATACGGAACTTCCGTAAGGATCGGGTGGCTTGCATAGTTGGAGCCGGCGCACCGGTGCTCGAGATGGCTGAAGCGCACGATGCCAGCGGCACCCTCGACAGCATTTCATCATTTGTGACCCGGAGAGCATGGCGGGCACTCGACGCCAGAGAGCGACAAATACGGGGAAACCGCTACAAGACGCCCCGATTTGTCCCCGAGGCCATTTTTTCCAGGCGTTCCTTCCAGGAGGACGTACAGCGGATTGCGGCCGAAACGGGCATTAGTCCAGAGGCGGCTGAAAAGAAAGCGGCGCGATATCTCAAGGAGATCGCCGCGACTCACAGCCCTCTGGTAATCGACCTCGTCGCCAACGCAATTCATAAGCTGTACCGACAGGGATATGGTCAGATCGAGTATCAACCGGACCAGGTCAAACGACTCGCCGAATACGGCCAGATTCACCCGGTCGTTTTTCTTCCGGCCCACCGATCCAATATGGACCGACTCAGCCTCCAGTTCATGCTCTGGGAGAACGATCTACCTCCCAACCACACGGCCGGCGGGATCAATCTCAATTTCTTTCCCATAGGGCCGTTGGTCCGTCGCACCGGTGTCTTTTTTATCCGACGCTCATTTCGAGACAATCACTTATACAAGGCTGTGCTACAAAACTATCTCGACTATCTGATTGAGAAGCGATTCAACCTGGAGTGGTATCTCGAAGGTGGCAGATCTCGGTCCGGTCGTCTCCTGCCCCCGAAATTGGGCATGCTCAATTACGTCGTCGACGCCCAGCGCCGGGGCAAGGCAGACGACGTGCTCTTGATTCCTATCAGCATTGCCTACGACCAGATCCAGGATGTCCCTGACTACGCCCGCGAAGCTCAAGGAGGGGACAAGGAGAAGGAATCGATAGGCTGGTTGTTCAAGGCGGTCAAGTCGATGCGACAGCGCTATGGCGACATACATATCAAATTCGCCGAGCCGGTGTCGGTGCGGGCCTTCACCGAGGACACCACTGAGGCAGAATCGCTTGCCGTTCCCAAAATGGCATTTGAAGTGATGTATCGGATCGGCAAGGTAACCCCGGTTACGCCCACGGCCATGGTTTCAATCACTCTGTTGGCGGCGCAAGGTAAAGCGAAGACCGCCGCACAGATAGCCGACCAATGCGCAGCTTTGATGAGGTACATCGAAGACCGAGCCATTCCGATATCTGAGGACATGAGACTCCACGAACCCGAACAAGTGGCATTGGTTCTCGATTGGTTGGAGCAGAACGAGAACGTCTCATCGCATGAGGCACTGGGTCGACGCGTTTACTGGCTCAACGATGAACAGATGTTGCGGATCTCCTATTACCGGAATGTGGTAGTTCACCACTTCCTCAACCGCTCCATCGCCGAAGTCGCGCTGTCGAGCCTCAAAGAGTCAGCGACGATATCGGTCGATGCGTTTAATCAGACAGCCCTCGAACTGCGAGACCTCCTCAAATTCGAATTCTTCTTCCCGGAGAAGGGCGAATTTCTGGAAAACGTCGCCAGGGATCTAGAGATCGATATTCCAGGATGGAGAAACATGCTGGTCTCAAGCGGGCCGGAGCCCTTGATCGAGAAAATCGGGCAGCCGATGAGCCGATGGGCCCTGGTTCCATTCCTCGATGCCTACCAAGTCGTGGCGGACGAACTAGTGGCGACGGGCAAAACCTACTCGGAGAAGAAATTCCTCAAAGCAGCACTCGACCGGGCCCATATGTATCGGATCGAAGATGAAACGATCGCCGGGGAGAGCGCGAGTCAGGTCTTGTTTAAATCTGCCCTCGCCCTTGCCGACAATCGCGGACTACTCGATGGTCCCGATAGATCCACGCTCAGGGAAAACTTTGCGGAGGAAATAAGCCGAGCCCGAACCTTTGCCCGCTCAGGACACACCGACGGCTAAGGCTTATTCCGATATTTTTCTTTGGCGAGCCGGATCCGTTCCTCCGAGCTCATCGGTTTCCCGGGCTCGAAGTCTTCCAGACTCAGATCCTCAACTGCAGGCAGGTCTCCGGGCCGATAAACTTCTTCGACGGCCGGTAACTCAGGTATTTCGACGATTGGTGGAGCGGTTCGTGGCGCTGCCTTCGGTTTTACAGGCGGCGTTTGTGGGACTGGTGGACTTTGCGGCGGGGGTTTGAGCGGAATCTGGACCTGCCCGCCATCGGATTTGGCAGCCTTCGCCCTACGACGAAACGAACCCCCGATGAAGAGGAGCACCAGACCGGGAATCATGGCCCCACTGATGTCAAAACCGACACCATCTCCTCCGGAGAAGTTTTGAATCTGATTGAAAAGGGCCGAGCCCAGGAGGAAGATCCCCATCAAGGTAAACACCCGGGCAAGGCAACCTGCCGCGCTCGCGTCGACCTTCTTTTCAGCCATCAGATTGTGCCCCCAAACGATATTCCGCTGACCGCTGTCGCCTGGCCCGCTGTCGGCTCGGCACAACAAAACCAGCTCTCGCTGAGCCGGGGAACCATTCCAACTGGCGTTTGCACTCCGAGGTCAACTCCTGAAATGTCCGAGATGATCGAGCGCATTGTCGTAAGGGTATCTCCGGCGTCCTCCTTGCAGTCGGAGGCTTCTGCTGCGATCCGATCGAGTTCCTTGTGGAGCCGCGCCGACTCAGGATCCTCGAACTCCCAAACCCAGGTGAGGGCCTCTGGATCAAAATGGCTCAAGTGGGGTTTCATTTCTGGATGATCCGCCAGTAGCGAACCCTCTGGAATCAAAACCCGTATCGCAAGCTGTACAGGATCAATTGCGCCGGCGAGGTCGTTGGTGTCGAGGAACTGGAACAACCCTGCAATCTCACTCGGCTTGGTCCACGGTAGGAATGGCAACCAGGTGGGTCGGAGGTAGATGCCGGACTCTCGGAGCACCCCCACTGCCTCGGTCATATCTCGCACCGTGTGTCCCTTGTCAAGAATTTCGAGGGTCCGGTCATCGACACTTTCAAAGGCGCTGATCACAAACAGCACATTCAATGAAGCCATCTCTTCCCAAAGATCATGGTGATTGACTATGTGCTCGACTTTCACCGTGACGTCGTAGGTGAGATCCGGAAACGCCTGGTGCGAGCGGCGGAGAACTGACATGGAATAGGCCGGGGCGTTGAGAAAGTCGGCGTCGGCAAAAGTGATGTGCTCCGCTCCCTCTGCCACCAATTGGGCGATATCGGCGACCACCAACTCCTCACCGAGAACCCGGAGTCGCCCGTCATAGACAGCAGGTATTGGACAATGGCGGCACCGGTGGCGACACCCGTGAGATGCCTCCACCGCACCAACCAGTCGGGCCTGTCCTTCGTATTCGAGCCGGGCATACTCCCCCAAACCCGGGAGGAGATCACGTTTGGGGACTTCAAAATCTGACTTGCCGAGATGGATTTGGACGAGCGGCGACGGGCCTCGCACATCGAGCGACGACACCCATGAGCGCAAGGAGGGCTCGTACTCTCCGCAGAATATGGCGTCCGTGACCGTTCCCAAGGTCCGTTCCCTGCCGACGTCAGCGTATAGCCCATAGAAAGCGACGGGGATTTCAGGTCGCGCCTCCCTGATCCTGGAGGCAGTAGTAATGGCGAGACGCATTGCCGTATGCATCGGAACCGAAAAAGCAATGGCATCGATCTCATCGAGGACCGAGAAGTCGGCATCCTCAACTGAGAGATCGATGCAAACTACTTCGTGCCCGTCGCGAGTTAGTGCAGCAGCGGGCGAGGCGAGATGGATCGGTTGATGACCGAGTTCATATGTCGACACCAGCAGGATTCGCATCGATCAACAGTGTAAAGAGGGCGTATCGGTAACCTCGGGTGTGATGACAAATCGCACAGAACGAGCCATAGCCGAGCTCAATTGGCGTGACTATGGCGGCGAAGGCGAGATCATGCTGTTGGTGCATGGCCTCGGTGGTTCTCTCGCCAACTGGGACGCCGTAGGCCCGAGAATGGCCCAAGGTCGGCGGGTGCTCGCCATCGATCTTCCTGGATTCGGGATGTCACCTCCACAGGCCGACTATCGGTTGGAGACACATGCTCAGGCTGTGTCCCGCTTTATCGAAGCCGTCGGCTACCCGGTCACCCTGGTCGGCAACTCGATGGGTGGATTGGTGTCGGAAATGGTCGCCGCCCACCGGGCCGACCTTGTGTCCCGATTGATACTGGTGTCCCCCGCAACGCCGATCCGTCTCCCCGATCCTGAAATCGATTGGCTGACGGCTCTCCGTCTCGGCTTGGAAGCGACGCCGTACCTCGGTGCAGCGATCCTCCGAACCGTGGGGAAACGCTTGACCCCGGAAGAAATAGTCGAGCTGAGCCTGAGGATGATCACTCACAATCCGAGTCGAATTCCACCCGATGTCGTGGCAAACCTCACTGACACGGCCCGGGAGCGTTACCACCTCCCCTGGGCAGGAGTTGCGTTGAATCGATCTGCGTCATCTATCGCCTGGCTCTACCGACGACCACGCGAATTCGTCCAAATGATTCGACGGATCGAGGCGCCGACTCTGGTAGTTCAGGGCGAGGTGGACCCGATCGTTTCGCCAAACGCAGTCAGATGGTTGGTTTCCCTTCGGTCCGACTGGAACCTTGTCGAAATGGAAGACACGGGCCACACTCCCCAACTCGACGCGCCAGTTCGTTTCTGCAACATCCTGGAAGAGTGGCTGGCAGAGTCTCGATCATCGGTTCCGACCGGATCGCCAACGCTGTGACGTCACTATCCTCAGGGTTATGTCAGGAGACCTAGGCAGGACGCTCGAGAACGAATTCGTCCACCAACTGCTCGATTCCGACCCGGCGGAAACACGGGAATGGATGGAATCACTCGACGCAGTGGTCGCTGAGTACGGGCCAGTGCGCGCCCGATTTTTGATCGCAAAGCTTCTCGAACGTGCCCAGAAAACTGTGACCGGAGTTCCGGGAGCAGTGCGAACTCCTTATATCAACACCATCCCACCCGAGGAGGAACCAGAGTTCCCCGGCGATGAGGACATCGAGCGTCGCATCCGGCGTTTCATCAGGTGGAACGCAGCAGTGATGGTTATCAAGGCAAACCACCGGGAGAAAGGGATCGGTGGCCATCTCTCAACCTTCGCTTCCTCGGCAACTCTCTACGAAGTGGGGTTCAACCACTTCTTCAGGGGACATGATGCCGAAGGCCGTGGAGACTATGTCTATTTCCAGGGCCACGCCGCGCCGGGCATATACGCCAGAGCATTCCTCGAGGGCCGACTCGATGAGGAACATCTCGATAATTTCAGGTTTGAGATCGCCGGTGACGGGCTCTCGTCATACCCCCATCCCCGTTTGATGCCTGACTTCTGGGAATTTCCCACGGTGTCGATGGGGATCGGTCCGATCAATTCGATCTACCACGCCCGATTCAACAAATATCTCCACAATCGGGGTCTGGACGACACATCGAATTCTAGGGTCTGGTGTTTCATCGGCGACGGTGAGACCGACGAACCCGAGACCCTGGGCGCCATTTCATTGGCCACCCGGGAGGGACTAGACAATCTCACCTGGGTAATCAACTGCAACCTGCAACGTCTCGACGGGCCGGTCCGGGGCAACGGCCAGATAATCACTGAGTTAGAGGCCGGGTTCCGAGGGGCCGGTTGGAATGTCATCAAGGTGATCTGGGGGGCAGGTTGGGATGCACTCCTGGCCAAAGACACCGACGGCGCATTGGTCAACGGTATGGGGAGCACGGTCGACGGCGAGTACCAGCGCTACAAGGCCGAAGATGGGGCTTACGTCCGTGACCATTTCTTTGGAAAAGACCCGCGCACCAAAGAACTGGTTGCTGAAATGAGCGACGACGAAATCTGGGCGCTCCGTCGTGGTGGGCTCGACTACCGAAAGATCTACTCGGCTTACAAGGTGGCCACCGAGCTCGACAATGGACGTCCGACGGTGATTCTCGCCAAAACCATTAAGGGATGGACCCTGGGGCCCGACGTTGAGGGCCGTAACGCCACCCACCAGATCAAAGAACTGACGAACAAGCAGTTGAGAGAGCTCCGAACCACGCTCCATCTCGAAGATGACATCCCACTGGAATCCCTCGAGGGCGAATCCATCCCCCAATACTTCCGGCCCGAACCGGGCACACCCGAGCACGCCTATCTGATCAAGACCAGAGATCGTCTCGGTGGTTACCTCCCGAAGCGGCTCACCACTATCGAGAAACCACTGACCCTGCCGACGGATGAAGCGTTCAGCGAGATCTTCGCGGGGTCGGGAAAGGTAGAGGCTTCGACAACCAGCGCCTTCACCCGATTGTTACGCAATCTGGGCCGTGCCGAGGGATTCGGAGACCGTGTGGTTCCAATCGTCCCCGACGAAGCGCGCACCTTCGGAATGGACTCCCTTTTCCGCGAACTCAAGATCTATGCATCCAAGGGCCAGCTCTACGAGCCTGTTGACGCCTCGATGCTGCTCTCCTACTCCGAAAGCCAGGATGGGCAAATTCTCGAAGAAGGCATTACCGAGGCCGGGTCGATGGCGTCATGGATTGCTGCAGCAACCTCCTACAGCACCAGAGGGGTACCGATGGTCCCCTTCTTCATCTTCTACTCGATGTTCGGCTTCCAGCGGGTGGGAGACCTGATTTGGGCCGCGGCCGATGCGCGGGCACGTGGTTTTCTACTAGGAGCCACTGCCGGTCGCACCACACTCGCAGGCGAAGGGCTCCAACATCAGGATGGCCATTCTCTGGTCCTCGCTTCCACGGTCCCGGTCTGTGAGGCGTACGACCCGGCGTTTGCGTACGAGGTAGGCACCATTGTCGAAGACGGGATCAAACGGATGTACGGGCCCGATCCCGAAGACATCTTCTATTACATCACGGTCTACAACGAGAATTATCCGCAGCCGCCGCGGCCCGAAGGTGCGGGCGACGGAATCATTGAAGGACTCTACAGGTGGGCTCCCGGGTCGGGAGGCGGCCACAAAGCGACAATCCTCTTCTCCGGTTCAGCCAACCTCGCTGCTCGTGCCGCCGCAGAAGATCTTGCCGAGCATTACAACGTGTCGGCTGAACTCTGGTCGGCGACCTCCTACAAGCGGTTGCGCGAGGAGGGTTTGAGTGTCGACCGTTGGAATCGATTCCATCCTCAGGAAGAATCCAAAAAGGCTCGCGTCACCGAACTGCTCGAGACGTCCGCAGGTCCTATCGTTGCAGTTTCAGATTTCATGAGGATGGTGCCCGACCAGATTTCGCGCTGGGTTCCCCGCACATACCTAACCCTGGGCACTGATGGCTTCGGTCGCTCCGATTCCCGTAAGGCGCTACGCGAATTCTTCGAAATCGACAAAGGGCATATCGTCGTGGCCGTCCTTTCGGGACTTGCTAGCGACGGTGTTGTTGATGCCGCGCTGGTCAAGGATGCTCTTGATCGATACGGAATCGACCCAGAGCGCGCCGATCCTGCCCACACCCATTAGGTAGATGGCCGACCTCACCCCTGAAGAAGTAGCTGCACGGACCGGAGGATTCGTGCTCATTGATGTCCGCGAGGATGACGAGTTCGACGCCGGCCACGTCGAATCCGCCATTCACATCCCCCTCGGCGCTCTCACGGACAGGATCGGCACCATCGTCGAAGATCCTGCTACCGAAATCGTGTTGTACTGCGCTACTGGCGCCCGCTCGGGGATCGGCGCGGTTTTTCTGACCGGTGCGGGATACCCGAACGTTTTCAACATGGGGGGTGGATTCGAGAGATGGAAAGCCGAAGATTTGCCCTGGACGGCGCCACCAGGATTGACACCTGAGCAGGTCGGACGGTACAACCGCCACATCAATCTTCCTGATGTCGGTTTCGCGGGCCAATTGAGGCTGCTCGAAAGCAGAATTGTCATAGTCGGAGCGGGTGGACTCGGCTCACCGGTGGCGCTCTACCTCGCCGCAGCCGGTGTCGGGACGATCGGGATCGTCGATCATGACCGCGTCGATGACTCCAACCTGCAGAGACAGATCCTCCACAGCCTGGAGTCGGTCGGAAGTTCGAAGACGGAGTCAGCCCGGCAACGGATTCTCGGACTCAACCCGGATGTGAAGGTCGAGGCCCATGACGTCAAGCTGGATTCGAGCAATGTCCTCTCGATCCTGGCGGGATACGACGTTATTGTTGACGCCACTGACAACTTCCCAACTAGATACCTGATCAATGATGCGTCACTCCATCTCGGTGTTCCGGTGGTTCATGGTTCGATCTACCGATTTGAGGGACAAGTAGCCGTTTTCGATCCTTACAACGGCCCCTGCTACCGCTGTTTGTTCGAGCTCCCTCCCCCACCGGAGTTGGCTCCATCGTGCGAGTTGGGCGGCGTCCTCGGAGTTTTACCTGGCGTGATCGGCACCTTGCAGGCGACAGAAGCATTGAAGCTGGTGCTTGGTATTGGGGAGCCTCTGAACGGCACACTTCTCCTCTACGACGCGTTGGAACAGGACTTCACCCGTTTGTCAGTTGCCCGCCAGCCGGATTGTCCGGCATGTTCTGACCCGGATCATCGGCCGACTCTGGTCGATTACGACGAGGCATGCGTTCCAGCCTGATCCTCCCCGATGACATCAGGGAGGCCATCCTCACCCACACCACCAACTGTGATCCCGAGGAGTGTTGCGGTTTAATCGCCTTCGATGTCGAAGGCCGAATGCGGTTTGCCTATCCGCTTTCCAATACCGACCGATCAGACACATCATTCACCATCGACCCCGACCAGTCCTATCGTGCCTTCCTCCACGCCGACGAGATGGGTTGGGTCATCTCGGGAGTCTTTCATTCTCACCCCAAAGGCCCGGACAAGTTGTCAGACCGCGACCTGGCAGAGGCTCCCCGGGGCTGGATCCATCTCCTGTCAACCCCATCGGGTTTGACCGCGTTCCGGGTATCAAATGGAGTCGTCACAGGGCTCACCCTGTCTAGCGGATCTAACTCGTGAGGTCGATCAAGCCAGCATTGGTAGGAGTGAAACCGGCGGCATCAAAGTAGAACGATCGTAAATCATCATCGAAGTCGACATGCAGCCATTCACATCCTGCCGCTTTTGCTTCCTCTCTCGTCACCTGAATGAGACCGACTCCAATCCTCTGGAGTCGGGACTCCACCGCCACCATCACATCCTGAATCCAAGCATGGACGAGTCCGTCCCAGATCACATTCACAAATCCGACGAGGTGAGCTCCGGTCCGTGCCGTTACCCACCCCAGACTGTGCCGCTCGGTCAGCCCGACCCAATCCCATTCGCCATCGGGGTAGACACGATGATCGAAAGCCTCCGCATGGAGTCGATTGAGCTCGGAGTTAGTGAAGTCACCCTTCCAGCGATAGTTGACATCTGCCACGAGGCAGGATCATAAGACTGCTCGTCTGCTGGCGTCACCCC
>JBBKXI010000025.1:0-4057 GCA_037969415.1 Acidimicrobiia bacterium
CACCTCGTCCACCACCCGGCGGGCCTGGTCCACGGTGAGATGGGAGGTCCCATCAGCCAACACCCTCGCCCGACGCAAATCCAATTCTCCGTGCCCCATCGCCTCGACAACTCCAGGAAGACGGGTAACCAGGTCAGTGGCCAGTTCCAACTCGTTCTCAGCGGACCGTCGGGTCAAACGGAGAGCAGCACGTAGTTCCATGGCCGCTGACTCATAGGCCATTTCCGGGTCATCGCCGAACTCGTCTCTCATCGCGTCAGCGACCGAGGCAATATCGGCGTACAAATTGGCGGTCAGATGAGAAATCAGCCGCTGACGGGCCCGAACCAGAGTGACCCGGTCGCGACCACTAAGCCGACCCCGATCCACCGTCACCAAAAACGCGGCCAACCCCAGCCCCGGACCCCAAGAGTCAAGATCAGCCGGAAGACCAACACCAGTAGCGCCCCGACCCGCGTCGACGGCCGGAGCAGGCTCAACAGGAACAACATCCATGTCCCCAAACGGTAAATCAAAGTCCTTAACGAACATACGTTCGACCCTACCGACCACCTAGGACAGAATCAATACCCCTGTTCCCACATCCTGAAGATTTTCTTGCAACCGGTTTATTTGCACCCGATATGCAGTGCCGACTAGACCTCCAGGATCTCCTCGAGGTGCGTTACCAGGGGCCAGGCACCGTCCGAAGTGTTCGAGATCACGGTCCAGGTCATTCCATTGGTTGGATCGTGGGAACTGGTGAAGGACACTCCGGCATCGGCCCCGACCAGTCTCACGACCGGCCCGCTTTCCGAGAGCCAGAACCCGAGGCCATAGCGTGCTCCTTCATCTGGAGCCTCACTGTGAGGTCGCGTCATTTCAACAACCCATTCCTCCGGGACAATCCGACCGTCAAAAAGGGCAGTCCAGAAGGCGTGCATGTCAGCCACAGTTGTGTAGATCCCGCCATCACCGTTGCCCCGGACGGGGAGATGGAGGACGTTGGTCCTCATCCCGTCATTGCTCAGGTAACCGAGGGCCATACGACCAGATGGTTCGTCGGATCTGAGAAAGCCAGTATCCACCATTCCAGCCGGACCGAGAACCCGCTCGTCCACCAGATCGTGATACGGGGTGCCACTGGCACGCTCAGCGATCAAAGCCAGCACGATGTAGCCGCCATTGCAATAGGAGAACTTCTCCCTGGCCTTGAACTTGGTCGGGTAGCCGGCCAGTTCAACAAGGAATGCCTCGGTATTTGCCAATTCGTGCACCGGCGAAACCAACACATAGTCGTCCGAAGCAAGCTCCTCGTCGTCTTCGTCGATGTAGTCGCCGATGCCAGAGCGATGCCCGAGCAGTTGCTCGACCGTGACATCGTCAGCGATCAGTGGCAGATCCTCGCCGAGTACAGAGCGGGCGGTCGTGTCCAGCGAAAGCGCTCCATCCGCGATCAAGCTCGCCACGGCTAACGCTGTAAAGCCCTTGCCTCCACTGGCGATGGCGAATTGAGTGTCGACCGAGTTCGGTACACCGAAGCCTCGATGCGCAAAACCGAACACGTCGGCGAAAGGGGCGTGGTCTACTTGGTCGACGCGGACAACTCCGGAAAAGCCGGTTTCGGAAGCAATGCGCTGAACGGATTCGATCAGATCGGACATGCACGTCATCGTACGACTAGTTTCGATCGATATGCGGTGGGATTACGCGCACGCCGAAATGCGATGACGGAGACCCTCCGGAGGCATCTCTTACTTCCAAGTCTAGTTATCGGCAAGGTGCCGGGGCGTTGATTTAGATCCATTCCGGCGTCGTTGCGACTCTAAATCTTGCTGAAGATGACTCCGAATACGAGAAGCACCGCGCCGCTTGCCAGGGACCAGAACGAGATATCGGGGTATCCGGATATAAGTGCGATCTGGTCGCTGGTGACTATCCCTATGACGATCCCGAGAAGCGACAGACCGAAGGTTCCCTTAGTTGGAGGTGTGAGTCTCATCACAACATTATGTCATGGCTTGATCGGCGATGCCCGACGTGGCCAACAACATCGCCATCGCGGCTTGCCAACACTCGAGCAAGTCGGTTGGTCATTATTTTTCCAAACATCCTCTGTCTCCTTGTCATTCCGGGTGACAGGCTGCCGACAACGGTTGGAGAGTTGCTGCCTGGCTGGCCAGGCTCAGGGTGTTGGCACGAGGCCAACGTCACCCACCAAGAAAATCGCCACTTCACCGGGTTCGTCGGCGATTTCCCACTCATCGAAGAAGGCTTTGGCCCCCTCCGCCGTATCCCACATCGCCAGAGCGTAGAAGGCCGTGTTATCTCTTGCATACCAAGCTCGATGGAACCGGCAACCGTGTCTCACCGCACTGGCCTGCATCTCGTCGGTGATCCATGGAATCCGTTTCTCATACAGGTCCTTGGCGGTCTGGCCATCGGGTGTCGGACACGGCACTTGAAATAGAACCCACATGATCATCCTCCATGAGCAACAAGACTCGCAAGAAGAAGGTACCTCGTCAACCGAACCTCCCGATCGTCGTTCTCTCTACGAGTCTGATGGCCTGTAACACCATATGATTCGCTCAGAAACGGAATATATCCGACGATTTCACGAGGGAGGCGTCGATGAGCACCCGCTGGAGTTGTCCGATCCCGATGGTCTCCCCATCTTTCATCAATTCAAGAATCAGCTTCTTGGCCCGAAGGATCTCAGTCCTGGTTGGCCGTACAGCTGTACGAACTAGATCATGGACCTCTTCAGGAACTTGCATTCACTTGGCCTCTCGGTTTCCCAAGTGTCCACGAGTGTCCACATGCGTGCGCTATCACCAGCGATACGTCACTATCTCACACTGACCCAAGAGCAAAGGGCACCAACGGAGAAAAACCCCCTTGGTCGTTGGCGTTTCCGCCGTGACCAGGGGGTTCTCAATGGTGGGCGTTGAGGGACTTGAACCCCCGACCCCTGCCTTGTAAGGGCAGTGCTCTAGCCAGCTGAGCTAAACGCCCGGGAACCCACTTGGTCGCGGGATTGGGGACAGATTAACGGGATGACCCGATCAAGAGGAAAGCCGTCAACTACATCCAATCTCCCAGAAGCAGCGACCATCGTCGTCCAGGACAGGTCCCCTGGTTACGACGCAGCCCGGGCCGGGATCGGGCGGTGGATCGGCATCGCACGCTTCCGGCAGGGTTGAACACGAAACTACGACAACGAGAACTATCGCCCACAGCGCTAATCGGCTCCTCATCTCGACCATTTTATCCCTGGTCAGCCAACGAAACTAGGTCGTTCAGCCCATTCAGGTTCTTTTGGCCTATTGCCGATAACCGAGCCTGTTGATAAATCCTCAAGAGTGGCCGGTCGAGTTCCTACGCTGGCTGAGACATACCGAATGGGCAAAGGCGCATCTATCAGAAACGAAATAAGCGACGAAGCTATCCGCCAATATCTGGACGGAATCGGCTGTTTCGACCTGCTCACCGCCGAAGATGAAGTCCATCTGGCCAAAGCCATCGAAGCTGGCCGAAAAGCCGAGGCAGCGCTTGAAAAAGAGAGCGATCCGACGAAGCGCCGCAAGCTCGGCATCATGATCCGCGCTGGCGAAGAGGCACGCCAAACCTTTATCAGGGCCAACCTCAGGCTGGTGGTTTCTATCGCGAAACGATACGGCCACGCCAAGCTCCCCTTCCTCGATCTGGTTCAAGAAGGAAATCTTGGTTTGATCCGGGCTGTGGAAAAGTTCGAATATCGCAAGGGTTTCAAGTTCTCGACTTACGCCACCTGGTGGATACGTCAGGCAATTACCCGGGCCATCGCCGACAAGAGTCGAACGATCAGGGTTCCGGTCCACATGATGGACACCATCAGCCAGATGCAGACCGCTGAAGCCAATCTCACCAAGAAGATGGGGCACAAACCCACCGACGAAGAACTGGCTTTGGAATCGGGATTGACTGTGGCGAAGATCAGGGAGGCCCGCAAAGTTGCTCCCGAGCCGATCTCGCTGTTCGAACCGATCGGCGAAGACAACGCCACGCTTGGCGACTTCATCGAAGACCTCGACGC
>JBBKXI010000026.1:0-5146 GCA_037969415.1 Acidimicrobiia bacterium
AATTCCATTCTCCTCTACCAGACTCTAGTCACAGAAGTCTCGACTGCATTTCCAAGGTTGAGCCTTGGACTTTCACAGCCGACTTTCTGAACCGCCTACGAGCTCTTTACGCCCAATGATTCCGGATAACGCTCGGTCCCTACGTATTACCGCGGCTGCTGGCACGTAGTTGGCCGGACCTTCTTTTGGAGGTACCGTCAATTTCTTCCCTCCTGAAAGTGGTTTACAACCCGAAGGCCTTCATCCCACACGCGGCGTTGCTGCATCAGGCTTTCGCCCATTGTGCAAGATTCCCTGCTGCTGCCTCCCGTAGGAGTCTGGGCCGTGTCTCAGTCCCAGTGTGGCTGATCGTCCTCTCAGACCAGCTACTCGTCGACGCCTTGGTAGGCCGTTACCCCACCAACTAGCTGATAAGCCGCGAGTCCATCCCACAGCACAAAGGCATTTCCTCTTCAGACCATGAAGTTAGAAGAGAATATTCGGTATTAATCCAGGTTTCCCTGGGCTATCCCGATCTGTGGGGCAGGTTACTCACGTGTTACTCACCCGTTCGCCGCTCCGTCATACCAGTGGGTTACCCCTCCGATATGCGTCGCTCGACTTGCATGCATTAGGCACGCCGCCAGCGTTCATCCTGAGCCAGGATCAAACTCTCCAACGTAAAATCAGGATTCACATCCGAAGATGGTCATCCGTCAGATCATTTTGAAGTGTTTGCAATTTGGGTCTCAGGTCGTGAAACCTGAGAGCTTTTGATTGCTACTTGTTTGCACCTAAACCAGACTCAGTCGTGAAACCGGGTCTGGCGTCGTTGCTTAATTGCTGTTCATTCCGAGGTCCGACCGAAGTCGAATCTCTTTTGAACTGCTGGCTTTTAGCACATTGTTCAGTTGTCAAGGAGCCGCCTGGTTGGCAAGCCAATCAGGTTGGAGTTTGCAAGCAAACTCCAGGCAAACAGTTTCGGCTCGAAACTGTTATCTATTGAGCGAACTCAACAGACCCTCACCTAGATGAATCTTTGGTGGGCCAGCGATCATATCGCATACCCTGGCGGAAACAAAAACCGATGCAGCGCGAAGTAAGCGCCTCACCGGATGGTGGGGCGACGGAGACCGAGGTCTCAGCCGTGTTGACCGGAATAGTAACGAATCCCGTTTCCTATGCAAGTCATTTCACAAGCCACTTTCCTAGTCCCCAAAACCGAAAGAGGCACCCGGAATGTTGCGGGTTACGTTCCAGTCCCTTAACTCCGCCGGAGGGTGCTTTTCAGGAATATCGCGTTCCGTGTCGAAATGGCGCTTGCCCGTCCGTCATTAGTTTGAAAGGGACGGCAAAAAGCCGAATCCGAAGAACGCGAGGAGCGAACATGGCCAAGTACGCATTGATATTTCACGGAGGAGCGACACCGGAGACTGAAGAAGAAGGCGCTGCAGTTATGGCAGCTTGGGGCGCATGGATGGAAAACCTCGGACCTGCGCTCAAAGATCCAGGGAACGCGTTTGGAGCATCGACAACGGTGAATAGCGACGGTTCGACGACTGGTGGCGGCGGAGCCAACCCGGCGACGGGGTACACCCTGGTAGAAGCCGACTCACTCGACGCTGCGGTAGCTTTCGCATCAAAGTGCCCGATCCTGAAGGATGGTGGCTCTGTCGAGGTTGCCGAAACCATCGATATGTAGGCGTGGGTCAACCCGCAAAGACGATGAGGGATCCGGGTCCGCCCGGGTCCCTCATTTCAATCGATCAGGTTGGCGAACTTTCGCTTCCCGACCTGGAGGGTCTGTCCAATCAGGGTCGATCGAGCGATCTCAAGTTCGGTCAATACCTGGCCGTCGACCTTGACTGCACCTTGTTGGAGGAGGCGACGGGCTTCGGAACCGGACACGTCGAAGGCATCGCGGACCAAGTTGGCCAGATTGACCGGGTCGTCGTCGGGCACTGAAAAGTCAGGGACGTCGTCGGGAACGCCGCCGTGTTTGAACACCTGGTCGAATTCCGTCTCGGCCCGCTCCCCCGCCTCGGCTCCGTGGTACAAAGCCACCACGCTTCTGGCGAGCAATCGTTTTGCAGTGTTGGGGTGCATCGCCTCAGTGTCGACATCGGTGATGATCTGAGTCACCCGGTCGGGATCGAAGTCGGCGGCGAGCTGGAACCAGTGTTTCATGGTCTCGTCGGGAAGACTCATGGTTTTACCGAACATCTCCGAAGGGTCGTCTTCCACACCGATGTAGTTGCCCAGCGACTGAGACATCTTCTTGGTGCCGTCGGTTCCCACCAACAGAGGAACAGTCAACGCCACCTGGGCTGGTTGCCCGTAGCGTTCCTGGACCACCCGACCCATCATCAGGTTCCAAAGCTGGTCGGAGCCACCGAGTTCGATGTCGGCTTCTACCGCCACCGAGTCGAAGCCTTGGAATAGTGGGTAGAGGAATTCCATCACCGAGATCGGCGTGCCATCTGCGAATCGCTTGGCGAAGTCCTGTCGTTCCATCATCTGAGCAACAGTGGCCGAAGAGGTCAACTCAAGAAGCTCACCCATGTCCATCGATGCCAGCCATTCCGAGTTGCGTCGGATCTCGAGACGCTCATCAGAAAGGATGTGCCCGAATTGGCGGAGCACGTTTTCAGCGTGGCCATTGACCTCCTCGGCGGTCAGCCTGTTCCGCGTCTCGGTTTTCGCCGATGGGTCTCCTACCTGGGCGGTGAAGTCGCCGACGATGAGCACGGCGGTGTGGCCCATATCCTGGAACTGGCGAAGCTTACGAAGCACAACCGCCCAGCCCAGGGTCACCGACGGAGCCGTGGGATCGAGACCCAGCTTCACCCGCAAGGGCCGATCCAGGCTCAACTTTTCGGCAAGCTCGGATTCGGGCATCACAGCGTCGGCGTAACGGAGTGCGAGGGATAGCTGCTGTTCGGGGGTCATCTCAACCGCAGGTTAAACGGGTGCAAAGGGTCAAATGCCATTGCCGCCCGACGTCGCCTCGATAAAGCGCCAGGGAGTATCGATAGCTTTGGAAATTCCAACACGGGGAGTGGCCATCACGAGGTCCGGTGGATCGCCGCGCTCAAGACGGATCGGGCTCTTCGGGTCGAGCAGATCGAGACCGTTGTGTTCGCCGGTGATTCCCAAGGCTTGGGTCAACTTTCCAGGCCCATTGGCTAATTGGTCGTATCGCCCCCGGCGTCTGATCGCAACCGACTCGCCATCGACGATCTGGCCCGAGCGCATCAGAATTCCCCAACCGACTCCGGGCGGACCAGCCGCGGTATTGGCACACCAGTGGATGCCATAAGACCTGTATACGTAGAGGGTGCCCGCCGATTGAAACATCGATGTGTTCCGCTCCGTCTCACCGCGGTAGGCGTGTGACGCCGGATCTTCCGAGCCCTTATAGGCCTCTACTTCAGTGAGGCGAATCCTGACAGTCTCATCGTCGATGGTCGACACCAGAAACGATCCGATCAAATTGGGTGCTGCGTCCTCGGGAACCCTGTTCAAGATGTCTCGCAAAGTTCCGCTCACCGGACCAGAGGTTAGGGAGCCCGTCTGGGTTCCCCGGGTAATCGGAATGGATGGCTCCGGCGGAAGACCGCCGGAGCCGTTGCTCGGTGTTGCTTCGTTACTGGAGTCCTCGGAGGAAAGCCGCGATTGCTGCTAGATCCGCTTCGGTTAGGCCCGGGTTCCCACCCTTCGCCGGCATGGCGATTCCCGTGGTGTTGTCTGGATGGTCGGCCGGTCGCCCGGTAGTGAGGAATACGATCAGCTCCTCATCGCTGAGTCCTGCAATAAATGTGTTGCCAACCAACGATGGGCCAAGTCCCGCTACGCCGGTGGCATCCGCTCCGTGACAAGCCGCACATGTCGAGGTGAAAAGCTCTTCACCCATGGCGGCGTCTCCAACGTCCGGCTCTCCTTCACCCTCACCCTCTCCGGTTGACGGCTCCTGGCCCGGTACCCCAAAGAGTTCAGCGTTGCCATCTCCAGATATCTCGATGGTGCCGATAGCACCCTTGTAGAAAGTTCTTACCAGGGCGTGGTCAACCAGAATGATCGTTGAAGGCACCAGAGCGTCGATTTCGACCACAGTTCCGCCTCCGGCTGGGACAGTGGTTGTCTGCGAACCGCGTATGACCCTATTCGCCGGATGGGTAGCTCCCTCAGGATAGACAGTGTCCCAATGCGAACCAATCGGATGGAAGCTCGAAATCAAGTTGAGCCCCTCATTGACGAAGTAGATCCGCGCCTTCTCACCAACATTCATACGAAGACTGTTTTCACCAACGAGAGCGTCGGTCCGCCCGTTGAAGACCACGAACCGTGGCTCTTCGTTGAAAAGTGCATCGGTGTCGAATTCGGCCAGGCCATCAGCGCCCGGCTCACTCACGTAGAACTCGCTCTGGACGATCGCCCATTCATGATCGACCGTATGCAGGGGCACCTCGGGATCAACGATGAACATCCCGTACATTCCCTTGGCGATATGGAGTGGTACGTCTCCGAAGGCGCAGTGGTACATGAAGGAACCGGGGTACAGAAGGCGCGCCTGGATGGTCTTTGTCTCGCCCGGGGCGGCGGTGAGATCGGCGGCTCCCCCACCCTGTCCGGTGACCGAGTGAAAGTCAATGTTGTGAGGATGGGTATTGGTGGGAAGGTTGGTCAGCGTGATCTCGACGAGATCTCCCACACGTCCTCGAAGAATCGGCCCGGGTGTCCCACAGGTGATCTCGTCAGACCCGGCAATCCGGAATCCCCACATCTCAGTGGTGATTCCGTTGGCGGGATCGAGTGGACACACCCCTTCAATGGATTCGAGGTGGATCTTCCAGGTTCGCTGGTCGTCGCGGGCAATTTGGGCCGGGACATTGGGGGCAATGGCGAAATGCGACTCGTTCCCGTCGGCCTGGGCAAGGTCGGAGATCGGCGTAAGTTCGGGTCGAATTGAGACGTCACCTGGCACACCTCCGGACCCTCCTGAGCCAGAAACACCCTCCTCGGCGAGGATCGCGCGGACATCGTTTTCAGAGGTAGCTTGATTCTGAATGAATATCGAAGCCCCCAGAAGCACTATCACACCAAATAGCAGGGCGAACTGCCAAGCTTTGAACCAGAACCCGTCATTCATTTTTGATCCCTCTCATAC